>NZ_JBSJZH010000018.1:0-56032 GCF_054798215.1 Microbacterium sp. GXF6406
CTCCAGGCGCTGCCCGACAGCTTGCAGGCCGAGCTCGTCAAGGCGACAGAAGGTGGTCAGATCGGGCGCGGCAAAGGTAGCGTGGAACACGTCGAGGTCTTTCCGGTGGACAGCGTAGGAACTTCCATCCTGGAAGACCTCGACCCCTATCCACCAATCGCCGCGCGCACCCCGACTACACCTTCAATTACGAAGAGCCGGTTTTGTCAACCCGGTACGCCGCACATCCCGATCGCGCCATGCTGGCACGGACGACGAGACGGAGGAACATCACGATGAGGGCATTGACCTGGCAAGGAACGCGCAAGGTGGAGATCTCGGAAGTGGCGGATCCCACCATCGAGCAGCCGACGGATGCCGTCGTCCGCATCACGTCCTCGGCGATCTGCGGCTCCGATCTTCACCTGTACGAGCTGCTGGGACCGTTCCTGGATCGCGGCGACGTCCTCGGCCACGAGCCCATGGGAGAAGTCGTGGCGATCGGCTCCGAGGTGACGCAGCTCGCCGTCGGCGACCGCGTGGTGATTCCCTTCACCATCGCCTGCGGGCACTGCTTCATGTGCCGGCGCGGCCTGCAGTCGCAGTGCGAGACCACGCAGGTGCGGGAGTACGGCAGCGGCGCCGCCCTGTTCGGATACACCAAGCTGTACGGCCAGATCCCCGGAGGGCAGGCGGAGTACCTCCGAGTGCCCCTCGCCGACTACAACCACATCCGTGTCGGGGCGGAGCTCCCCGACGACCGGTACCTGTATCTCAGCGACATCCTGCCCACAGCCTGGCAGGGCGTGCAGTACGCCGAGGTCCCCGAAGGCGGAACTCTGGCCGTGCTGGGTCTGGGGCCCGTCGGCCAGCTCGTATCCCGTACCGGCGTGCACCGGGGGTATCGGGTGCTCGCCATCGAGCCGGTCGCCGAGCGCCGTGCCATGGCGGAGCACCGCGGCATCCTCACCTACGACCTCACCGATTCGGTCGTCGACGAGATCCGAGACCTGACGGAAGGACGCGGGGCGGACTCGGTCGTCGATGCCGTCGGGCTCGAGGCGCACGGGTCGCCCGTTGCGAAGTTCGCGCAGCAGGCAACGGGGCTCTTGCCTGATCCGGGTCGCCCAGAAGCTGCTCGATCGCGCGGGAGTCGACCGGCTGGCAGCCCTCCACGCCGCCGTCGATCTCGCTCGACGCGGCGGAACGATCTCCCTCAGCGGTGTTTATGCCGGCGATGCGGATCTCATGCCGATGAAGACGATGTTCGACAAGCAGTTGAGCCTGCGCATGGGCCAGTGCAACGTCAAGCACTGGGTCGAAGATGTGATGCCGCTCATCGAGGAGCCTGCCGACCCGCTCGGAGTGATGGACCTCGCCACTCACCACGCGCCTCTCGACGATGCCCCTGAGCTGTACGAGACCTTCCAGCAGAAGGAGGACGGCTGCATCAAAGTCGTCCTGCACCCCTGACCGAATACGACCGAACGGAGAGCCATCATGAGCGATCCCGCCCCGAGCACCGGTGCCGACCCCACCGAACCGGCACCGCCGGACTCCGACGAGATGCCCTCGACCGAGGAGCTCCAGGAGCCGAGCACCGAGAAGGAGCCGGAGGAGGCTCCGACTGCGCCCGAGCGCGCGGAACCCGAGCCCAGCCACGAAGCCGTGGGCATCGGCATCATCGGACGCCCGCAGGTCGAACCCGAAACCATCCAACGAGAGGAATGACCATGGCCACCACCGCGAACACGACGAAGAACAAGCGCCGTCCCGCCCGGGGCGCGCGGCTGACCGACGAGCAGAACGCCGAGAGCGGCTTCACCGCGTCGAAGAGCCTGAGCGACAACCTGCAGAAGGTGCTCGTCGACCTCATCGAACTGGCGTCGCAGGGCAAGCAGGCGCACTGGAACGTCGTCGGAAAGAACTTCCGCGACACGCACCGCCAGCTCGACGAGATCATCGACGCGGCTCGCGGCTTCAGCGACACGATCGCCGAGCGGATGCGCGCCCTGCACGCCGTTCCGGACGGACGCAGCGACACCGTCGCGGAGACGACCTCGTTGCCGGAGTTCCCAACCGGGGAGATCTCGACGACCGATGTGGTCGATCTCGTCACCGAGCGCCTCGAAGCGACCGTGGGAACCTGCCGCGACGTCCATGACGCCGTCGATGAAGAGGATCCCACCAGCGCCGACATCCTGCACGAAGTTCTCGAGAGCCTCGAGCAGTTCGCGTGGATGGTCAGCGCCGAGAACCGGGTGCCGACGACCAGGTGATCACAGGGTATGCTTGATCTCGATAGGCGGAACTTCTCATCCGTCTCGCCCCGGCCGTGTGGTAACGGTCGGGGCTTTTTCGTTCCCGCGAATCCTGTGCTGCTGATTGGTGCCCCTGGAGGGACTCGAACCCCCAACCGTTTGCTTAGGACGCAACTGCTCTTCCATTGAGCTACAGAGGCTGGCAAGACCAGTCTACCCAGTGATCCACCGCTCTCGGCTACGCCGCGAGCGCCAGGTACGGCTCCCAGCACGGGTCGCTGCGCTCGGTTCCCCGCACCGTCCAGCTGCCGCTGCGCGGTGGCTGCGGGATGGTCCGCAACTCCCAGCGCATCTCCTGCGGAGTGCGATCGCTCTTGACGTTGTTGCACCGCAGGCAGCAGGCGACGAGGTTCTCCCACGAGTCCTTGCCGCCGCGCGAGCGCGGCATCACGTGATCGATGGTGGATGCCGGGCTGCCGCAGTACCCGCAGCGGTGGTCATCGCGGCGCAGGACGCCCCGACGGGTGACGGGCACGCGGCGGCTCATCGGCACACGCACGTAGCGCGTCAGGATGATGACGGCGGGACGGTCATAGGCGCCGCCCGCAGCCCAGACGGGGTCGTCCTCCACCCGTTCGATCACGGAGGCCTTGTCATTCATCACGAGCACGAGGGCTCGTTTGAACGAGACCACCGCGAGCGGTTCGTATCCGGCGTTCAGGACCAGTGTGCGCATCGTCGTCATCCTCTCGATCCGCCGGGACGGCTTCCCGGCACTCTCGACTCACACGACGTCACGCGGATGAAAGCGCTCCGCAGGGACGAAAAAAGGCGCTGTCTTTCCAGACAGCGCCTTCAACACGCGAACAGCTCCGTGCATCCCTGCGGGCAATGCCGAAGGACGTAACGACCGAGCGCATCCATGGTGCGGATGCACGGTATTCGTTCCATCGGCTTTCTCCCGTCCGTGCGACGACGGGTTCAGGTTAGCCCATGAAGCCGATGAATACGGGAACGACGGGTGAACACTCAGCCGGCGTTGGCGGCCAACCAGCCGATGGGCTCGACGAGACCGCCGTTGACGCGAACCTCGAAGTGGAGGTGGTTCGCGGTCGATCGTCCCGTACTGCCGACGAAACCGATGAGCTGACCGGCTGCGACCTGCTGGCCGACCTGCACCTGGCGCGACCCGTAGAGCATGTGCCCGTAGACGGTGGAGACGACCTGGCCGCCAACAACGTGATCGATGAAAACGCCCACCCCGTAGCCGCCGACGCTCTCGGTCGAGACGCGGACGGTGCCGGCCGCTGCCGCGTAGATCGGGGTTCCGGCCGGTGCCAGCATGTCCGCGCCCTCATGGGCGCCGCCGAGCGTGCGGCTCACGCTGTAGGAACCACGCGGAAGCGGGTATCGGACTTCTCCGGAGCCGGGTGAGACGAGAGCGTAGTTGCCGACGTCGAAATTGCTGGTGGATGCCGTCGAGGCGGAAGCGGCCGCAGCTGCTGCTGCACGCTTGGCAGCAACCTCTTCGGCCTTCTTCTTCTCGATTTCGGTCGCGCTCGTCGCGTCGTACGTGCCGCGATCGAGCGGTGCGGCGGTGGCCTCGGAGGCGACGACCAGCGACTGGGCGTCATCGACAGCGAGCTGCTGCAGAGTCGCCGTCGTATCGCCGGGGATGCCCGTGGCCGCGTAGGCGGGAAGCGCCACAGCGGCGACGAGAGCGCCCACGGCTCCGAAGATGGCGATCGAGCGCAACGGCTTGACCATCTTGCGAGCGCCATCGCGGGGTGCCGCGGCGCGCTTGCTCTTCAGGATCTCTTCAGATGTCTTCGCGGTCTGCTCGATGTCAGCGGCCAAAAGTTGATCCTCCTGCGCCTGGGCGCTCGGGTGCGCTGGCTCGTCGGCACTCTGCTTCTCGTGGCACTAGCTCGGGGTACTTTGTGCGATCTGACCGCGAGGGTGACGAGCCTGAAAGGCAACCCCCGCGGGTATGCCGCCCACGGTATTGTCCGTTGGCGACCTGTCCGAGGTTACCGGAAGATAACGATCCTGTCACCCTCAGTTCCTGACAATCACCCAAAAGCCCCGTTCAGGCGGCGTCGGCGACGAGGAAGATGTGCGATGCGAGCTCGACCGGAAGCTCGAGCCCTTCATCCTGTCCGTCGATCTGGATGAGGACGTATCCCTCGTTGTAGCGGTACGTTCCGTGCGCCCCGGGCATGACGCCGGCGTCGCGCAGCTGCTCGAGCAGCTCGGGGTCGACCTGGGCGGGTTCGGCGAGTCGGCGGACCGTACCGTCGATCTCCTCGGCGCCGCTCGCGTTCAGCTTCTGGACGAGGCCGATGACCCCCTCGTCGAAGGTCCGTGCGGCGACATCGCCGAGCTGGTCGAGGCCCGGGATCGGGTTGCCGTAGGGCGACTCGGTGGGATGTCCGAGCAGCTCGACGAGGCGGCGCTCCACCTGCTCGCTCATGACGTGTTCCCACCGGCAGGCCTCTTCGTGCACATAGGCCCAGTCGAGACCGATGACGTCGGAGAGCAGGCGCTCCGCGAGACGGTGCTTGCGCATCACGTCGATCGCCTTCCGCCGGCCCGACTCGGTCAGCTCGAGGGTGCGATCCTCGGAGACGATGACGAGTCCGTCGCGCTCCATGCGTCCCACGGTCTGCGAGACGGTCGGGCCCGAGTGGCCCAGTCGCTCCGAGATGCGCGCGCGCAGGGGCACGATGTTCTCCTCCTCGAGCTCGAGGATGGTGCGGAGGTACATCTCCGTGGTGTCGATCAGATCGGTCATGCTGCCTCCGAGGGTTCTTAGGCAAGCCTACCTACTCGCGCGGACGCTCGCCTCGGAAGACATGCATTCGCTCCGGCATCCGCACCCCTAGAATCGACCCATGGTGATCGAGATTCCCCGTGACCTCCTGCCCGTCGACGGCCGTTTCGGCTGCGGTCCCTCCAAGGTTCGAGCCGCGCAGCTCGAAGCCCTGGTCACCTCCGGCGCGAGCATCCTCGGCACGTCCCACCGTCAGGCCCCCGTGAAGAACCTCGTCGGCAGCGTCCGCGAGCAGCTCTCCGCGCTCTTCCGTCTACCCGAGGGCTACGAGATCCTGGTCGGCAACGGCGGCTCGAGCGCGTTCTGGGATGCCGCGGCCTTCGGCCTCATCGAGAAGCGCAGCCAGAACCTCACCTTCGGAGAGTTCGGCGGCAAGTTCGCCAAGGCCGCCGGCGCCCCCTGGCTCGAGGCGCCCGATGTGCGCTCCGCCGAGCCTGGCTCGCTCGTCGGGGCAGAGATCGTCGAGGGGGTCGACGTCTATGCGTGGCCCCACAACGAGACGTCCACGGGCGTCGCGGCTCCGGTTCAGCGGGTCGCCGCCGACGGCGCCCTCACCGTCATCGATGCGACCAGCGCAGCCGGCGGCATCGACTTCGACATGGCGCAGGCCGACGTCTACTACTTCGCCCCGCAGAAGAACCTCGGCTCCGACGGCGGCCTGTGGTTCGCCGCGGTGTCGCCGGCCGCGATCGAGCGCATCGAGAAGATCGCAGCATCCGGTCGCTACATCCCCGAGTTCCTCAGCCTGAAGAACGCCGTCGACAACTCGCGGCTGAACCAGACGCTGAACACTCCGGCGCTGACCACCCTCCACTTGCTCGACACGCAGCTGCACTGGATCAACGACAACGGCGGCCTCGCCTGGGCCGGTGCCCGCACGGAGGAGTCCTCCCAGCTGCTCTACGACTGGGCCACGGCCTCGTCGGTCGCGACGCCCTTCGTGCTCGACCCGGCGCACCGCTCCCCCGTCGTCGCGACGATCGACTTCGACGACAGCATCGACGCCGCCGCCATCGCGAAGACGCTGCGCGCCAACGGCATCGTCGACACCGAGCCCTACCGCAAGCTCGGCCGCAACCAGCTGCGCATCGCGACCTTCGTCTCGATCGAGCCGGACGACGTGCGCCAGCTGATCCGTGCGATCGACTACGTGCTCGAGAACACTGCTTCCTGAATCACGGATATGAGAAGAGGGCCGGCATCCGCCGGCCCTCTTCTCATATCCGCTTCCCGCCAGATCGGCCGGAAGACGTCAGGTCATTCTTCTTCGTCGGATGCGTCGTCCGAGGGAGCGCCCTCGTCCGAGTCCTCGTCTTCGTCTGCCGTGGAATCATCGAGCTCATCGATGTCGACGCCGTCGAGATCACCGGCGTGGAGCAGATCGCCCACGCCGTGCTCGTCGTCAACATCGTCCTCATCGACGTCGTCGTGGTCATCGCCCGATTCGTCGTCACCGGATGCCGCTTCTGCGGCCGCCTGCTCCACGAGCTCGGCCTGGTGGGCGCGGTACTCTGCGAGGCGCTCCGCCCACGGCACCCACTCGGGCGCGAGCAGGGCGCCCTCGTTGGGCAGCAGCTCGACCTCGAGAACGGTTGGATCGGAGTCCTCGACGCGGGCGAGCGTCACGGTCCAATACCACCCGGGGTAACCGGGGAGCCTGTTCTCGAAGCGCAACGAAACCGAGCCGTCGTCTTCGAGCAGGTATCCCGCTGCCGGGCCGATCGTGCTGGATGGCGTGATCTCGCGCAACGCCGCCAGGGCGACGTCGTGCGCGCCGATGAGTGCGGCGTCGGGCTCAGGCTTCGAGGTCATCAGCGACCTTCCGCAGTACAGCGGCGATCTTGCGCCCCTGCCCCCCGGAGGGGTAACGGCCGCGGCGCAGGTCGCCGCCGATCCCGTCGAGGAGCTTCACGAGATCCTCGACGATGATCGCCATGTCATCGGCCGGCTTCCGTTTGGCCTTGGAGAGGCTGACGGGGGCCTCGAGGACCCGCACGGACAGCGCCTGAAGACCCCGCTTGCCGTCGGCGACGCCGAACTCGACGCGGGCGCCGGTCTTCACCGTGACGCCGGCGGGCAGCGACGAGGCGTGCAGGAAGACATCCTGACCGTCGTCGCTGGCGATGAAGCCGAAGCCCTTCTCATCGTCGTAGAACCTGACCTTGCCGGTGGGCATGGGAGAACCTCGCTGTGTGCTGATGCTGTCGTACTCCGCGCATGCGCGCGATCATCACCCAGCCTACCCGGGTTCGAGGGGCTAGGCTGAGACGGATGAGCACGAAAAAGACCACCGCGGACGTCGCCGTTCGTCGGGTCGACCGAATCCTCGCTTTCACGGCGCTGACGCTGGCTGCGCTGTCCGTCATCTGCTTCTTCGCCATCATCTTCGGAAGCGCGGCGGGCATGACGCAGGAGGCCTTCACGACGGGCATCTGGCCCGCGGTCGTCGCGATCCCGCCATTCGGCCTGCCGCTCGCCTTCGTCCTGATCATCACGCTGCTCGTGATGAGCTTCGTGCGCAAGGGTCGCGCTGCCCAGCAGTCCTGACATGAGCACGCATGCCCGCCCGCTCGCTGTGTGGTTGGCTGCTGCGCCCGATTGGCAGCTGACCGAACTCTTCCGTGCGCGCGGAATCAGCGCGGAGGCCCCCTGGTCGGATTTCTTCGATGCGGCCGAGGCACTCCTGGATGCGAGCTCGATCGAGCGGATGCTCCCCCAGCTCACCGCCCGCGAAGCACACGCGCTGCGCCTCGCCGCGACCGGCGACGACGCGGGTGCGGCATCCGACGACCTGATCTCACTCGCGCTGTTGCGTGCCGACGGAACTCCTCCGGCGCCGGTGACGGAGTCGGTGCTCGCTCGACCGCTCCCCGATCCGATCGCGTCGTCCCTCGATCCCGCCGCCGCTGACGACGACGCGGCGCACGCCGCCGAGCGCGCTTTCACGAGTGTGGCGACACTCGCCGATGTGCTACTCATCACCCGTGATGCGCCTCTCGCACTGCTCACGACCGGCGCGCTGTCAGCCGGAGAGCGGCGGCGCCTGAACGAGATCGGCGTGAGCTCCGACATCATCGACGACCTGCTCGTGCTCGCCGCGGAGTCCGGGCTGACTCGCGCCGCGGCCCGGCGCGTGCGGCTGACAGAGGCCGGCGAGGCTTGGTTGCGCTTGCCCGCCTCGATGCGTTGGGCGCACCTTGCGAATTCCTTCCGCGATGCGCTCCCGCGGGGGCTGCGCACGCCCTCCGGAGGATGGCCTCCGATGAGCTCCTGGCCATCGCAGCACCCCTGGGATCCGGCCTGGGCCGAGCGCAGCGAGCAGCTGCGCGAGCGCGCCCGATTGCTCGGCCTCGTCACCGACGGAGGCGCAGAGCCTCCGTGGGCCACGGCCCTGCGCGAAGGCGGCACAGCCGATGCCGCCGAGCTGCAGCGGCTGCTGCCAACCGAGGTCGATCGCATCTTCCTGCAGAACGATCTTTCGGCGATCGCACCGGGCCCGCTGGAACCGGCTTTGGACGTTCGTCTGCGCGGGATCGCCGCGCGGGAGTCCGCCGCACAGGCCTCGATGTACCGGTTCACCGCCGAGTCGGTCGCCCATGCACTGGCCCTGGGCGAGACCGCGCCGGAGATCCTCGATTTCCTGGGCCGGATCTCGCTGACGGGGATTCCGCAACCCCTCGAGTATCTCGTGATGCAGACCGCGCAGCGCCACGGGCTCGTGCGCGTGTCCACCGACGAGGACGGCGACGGCGCACGGGTCGCCAGCAGCGACCGGACGCTCCTGGACGCGATGTCCGTCGATCAGGGGTTGCGCCCCCTCGCCTTCGCCCGCGATGGCGACGCTCTGACGTCCCGTGTGAGCCGAGACACCGTTTACTGGTCGCTCACCGATGCCCGATACCCGGCGACGATCGTGGACTCCGAGGGCCGACCGCACGTCATCGATCGGCACCCGGCACCGCCGGAGGAGCCCTCGGAGCCCCTCTCCTACGAGGACCTCATCGCACGGCTGCGCGACCACCAGGGCCCCGATGCGGATGCCGCCTGGCTCGACCGCGAGCTCGAAGCCGCCGTCCGCGCGAAGGCGGTCCTCGCCATCGAGATCGGGATGCCCGACGGGTCAACGCGCGAGCTCATCCTCGAGGCGAGCGGGCTCGGCGGGGGCCGTCTGCGGGGCCGGGATCGCGCCGCCGATGTCGAACGCACACTGCCTGTGCGCAGCATCCGTTCCGCCCGTCTCGTCGAACCGGCCGGGGACGATTCCTGAACCGTTCCGGGGCCGAGCACCGGGTGAGCCGCTAGACTGGCCTGCTATGTCTGATGGCCCCCTGATCGTCCAGAGCGATCGCACCGTCCTGCTCGAAGTCGCGCATGCCGATGCCGAGACCGCGCGCCACGAGCTGGCGATCTTCGCCGAGCTCGAGCGCGCGCCCGAGCACATCCACACCTACCGCATCACCCGTCTGGGTCTGTGGAACGCGCGGGCCGCCGGGCACACCGCCGAGGACATGCTCGAGACCCTCGACCGCTTCTCGCGCTTCCCCGTACCGCCGTCGGTGTCGGTCGATCTGCGCGAGACCGTGAACCGTTACGGGCGCCTCGTCATCGAGCGCGATGACGAGGGCACGCTGCTGCTGCGCTCGAACGACGCGGCGGTGCTCTCGCAGGTCGCGAACAACAAGCGCGTGCAGCCGCTGCTCATCGGGCATCCCTCCCCCGACAGCTTCGTGATCGATGCCTGGGCCCGCGGACAGATCAAGCAGGAGCTGCTGAAGATCGGCTGGCCCGCGGAGGACCTCGCCGGCTACACACCCGGCACCCCGCACGAGATCGAGCTGGCCGAGGACGGCTGGCAGATCCGTCCCTACCAGCAGGATGCCGTCAGCGCGTTCTCGAAGGACGGATCCGGCGTGGTCGTGCTCCCGTGCGGCGCGGGCAAGACCATCGTCGGAGCCGGGGCCATGGCCGCGACGAAGACGACGACACTCATCCTCGTGACGAACACCGTCTCGGCCCGCCAGTGGCGCGACGAGCTGCTCAAGCGCACCTCGCTCACGCCGGAGGAGATCGGTGAGTACTCGGGGCAGTCCAAGGAGGTCAAGCCGGTCACGATCGCGACCTACCAGATCCTCACCGCGAAGCGGAAGGGCGAGTACGCCCACCTCGCGCTGCTCGACGCGCTCGACTGGGGACTCATCGTCTACGACGAGGTGCACCTGCTCCCCGCCCCGGTCTTCAAGCTCACCGCCGATCTGCAGGCCCGTCGCCGCATCGGCCTGACCGCGACGCTCGTACGCGAGGACGGCCGCGAAGGCGATGTGTTCAGCCTCATCGGGCCGAAGCGGTTCGACGCGCCGTGGAAGCAGATCGAGGCGCAGGGCTTCATCTCCCCCGCAGCCTGCTACGAGGTGCGCGTCGACCTGCCGCCAGACGAGCGAATGGAGTACGCCGCCGCCACCGATGAGGACCGCTACCGAATCGCCGCCTCCGCACCCGCGAAGATCGATGCGGCGCGCGAACTCATCGCGAAGCATCCCGATGAGCAGATCCTCGTGATCGGCCAGTACCTCGACCAGCTCGAGACGCTGTCGCAGGCGCTGAACGCCCCGCAGATCACCGGAGCGACGCCGGTCGATGAGAGAGAGCAGCTCTACCAGGCGTTCCGCGAAGGTACGATCCCCGTGCTCGTCGTGTCGAAGGTCGCGAACTTCTCGATCGACCTGCCCGAGGCATCCGTCGCGATCCAGGTCTCCGGGTCGTTCGGCTCCCGGCAGGAGGAGGCCCAGCGCCTCGGACGACTGCTGCGCCCGAAGAAGTCGAACCACACGGCGAGCTTCTACACGCTCATCGCCCGTGACACGGTCGATCAGGACTACGCGCAGAACCGCCAGCGCTTCCTCGCCGAACAGGGGTACAGCTACACGATCCTCGACGCCGAAGACCTCGACGCAGCCTGAGGCCGCTCTGCACCACCGCGCCGCGCGACGATCGCGGCGTAGACGAGCATCATGATCACGCTCGACACGAGTCCGATCGGCGTGCCCTCGGTCGCGTTGCCGTCGACGAGCGAGAAGGATGCCATCACGAAGATGAGCACGTTGTTGGCGATGTGCATCGCGATCGCGGCCTCGAGGCCGCCCGTGCGCCAGCTCAGCCAGCCGGCGATGATCGCGAAGGCGGCGATGTCGAGGGAGCCCCAGATGTCGTAGCCGTGGCCGAGCACGAACAGCGGCACGGGCAGAAGGATCGCGAATGCCGGATGCCGCAGCCACCGGCCGATGAGCTGCATGAGGTACCCGCGGAAGACGTACTCCTCGGCCGCGGCCTGGAACGGCACGAGCAGCACTACGAGGATGAGCATGGCCGGGATGCCCGGATGCGTCGCTTCGAAGACGATGGGTTCCCCTCTGAGCGCATCGAGGCCGAGGGATGCCGCGAAGAAGGCGGCCATGATGACGAAGGCGACGACGAGCGTCCGCCCGAGCAGCGACCAGCGGATCCGCCCGGCCACCGACCACAGCATCCCGACGCCGCGTCCCTGCACGATGCGCGAAGCGGCGAGCAGCGCCGGGATCATGAGGATGAGCGGCACCACGAGCAGCACGAACAGCCCCGGCTGATCGAGGTCGAACCACGCATCGGTGACGAGCATGCTCTCGACGACCCGATCGACCGCCGGTACCTCGAAGGCGACGATCATGAGGCCGATGAACAGGATCGCGATCATCGCGGCGTAGAACGCGAGGGCGAGCACGCCGGTCAGCAGCGGCTGCCACCAGGTGCGCCGGGCCCGGGCGAGGGCCAGGCGGTGGTAGGGCAGCGGAGCGGGCACGGCTGCGGCGACCGGCTCGGGGAATGCGGAAGTACTCATGCATCCATCGTCTCCCGCGACTCCGGCCGCATGCATCGCGCTGAGGTATGGTTCCCCGAGCCCGGGGTCATCCTTTCGGTGGAGGGGACCGCCGAGACGGCTCGCCTACGCTGGATGGATGCTCCCTGCCGCCGCCGAATCCACGCGTCACGGCTGGTGGGGCCGCACCTGGCGCATCGCCCTGCTCGCGGTCGCCGGCCTGCTGTGCGCTCTGTTCGTTTATGGCTCCATGCTCGAGTCGGTGCCGATTGACTCCCCCGCAGCCGATGCGATGGCGACGCGGATGCTCGCAGACCTCGCCATCGGGATCGTCGCGCTCGTGCTCGTCGGCCTCCGGCACCGGATGCCGCTGCTCGCACCGTGCCTCGTGATCGCCGCATCCGGATTCTCGGCGTTCGCGGCCCCGGCCGCGGCGGCTCTACTGATCTCGGTCGCCGCCCGCCACCGCCGGCGCGACCTCATCCTCGCCGCCGTCCTGTTCTTCATCGCCGGGTACATCTCCGCGGTCCTCGATCCGCTCGCCGAGCAGATGCCGTTCTGGCAGCTCGTCGTCATGATCGCCATCGTCGAGGCCGCGCTCATCGCGATCGGACTCTTCATCGGCGCCCGTCGGCGGTTGCAGGTCGAGCAGGTGCGGTCGATCGCCGCCGAGCAGACGGCGCAGATCGAGCGCGCGCAGCGTCAGGAGCGCAACCGCATCGCCCGCGAGATGCACGATGTGCTCGGCCACCGGCTGTCGCTGATCGCGGTGCACGCAGGCGCCCTCGAGTACCGCGACGATCTCACGCGCGAGCAGACCGCCGAGGCGGCATCCGCGATCAGGGAGAGCTCGCACCGGGCGCTCGAGGACCTGCGCGATGTGCTCGGCGTTCTGCGCAGCGATACCGGGGCCGAGGCCGAGAGCGGACCGCAGCCGCGCGCCCAGGATCTGCCGGC
Organism: Microbacterium sp. GXF6406; assembly: GCF_054798215.1. NCBI lineage: Bacteria > Bacillati > Actinomycetota > Actinomycetes > Micrococcales > Microbacteriaceae > Microbacterium > Microbacterium sp. GXF6406. The sequence goes on from NZ_JBSJZH010000018.1 coordinate 12,881, forward strand.
CCTCATCGAGACCGCGCGCGCCACCGGCACGGCCATCCAGGTCGACGCACTCGAGACCGACACCATCCCCGATGGCACGGGACGCCAGCTCTTCCGCATCGTGCAGGAGCTCCTCACCAACGCACGCCGGCACGCGCCGGACTCCCCGGTGCGGCTGCGTCTCACCGCGGGCCGCAGCGACGGCATCCGTCTTGTCGTGCGCAACGCGCGCACTGCGCCCCGCGGCGGCGACGGTTACGGGCTCACCGGCATCGCCGAACGGGCGCAGCACGCCGGCGGCGCGATGACCGTCGACGACGGCGACGGTCACTTCACCGTGGAGGTGGTGCTGCCGTGGCCGATGTGAGCGTGCTTCTCGTCGACGACGAGCGCCTCGTGCGGATGGGACTGCGGTTGCTGCTGGACGGCGCCGACGGCATCCGTATCGTCGGCGAGGCCACCGACGGCCTCGACGCGATCGCCCTCGCACGGCGCCTGCGCCCCGACGTGATCCTCATGGACATCCGGATGCCGCATCTCGACGGGATCCGCGCCGCCGAGCGCATCCTGCATGAGGCACCGGATGCCCGGATCATGATGCTCACCACCTTCGACGCCGACGCCCAGGTGCTCGGCGCGCTCGAGAGCGGCGCCGTCGGATACCTGCTGAAGGACACCCCTCCCGCCGAACTCGTGTCGGCCGTCCTCGAGGTCGCAGCGGGCCGCATCCGCCTCTCCCCGTCGGTCGTCGCGCAGGTCATCGACGCTGCCACGAACGGGCGCGAGAGCGGACGGCGACAGGCCGCGCAGGAGCGCCTCGCACGCCTCAGCGCGCGCGAGCGGGAGATCGCGGATGCCGTCGCCCTGGGTCTCAGCAACGCCGAGGTCGCCGCGAAGCTCTTCCTCAGCATCGCGACCGTGAAGACGCACGTGGGGCGCATCATGGACAAGCTGCCCGCGCAGAACCGCGTGCAGATCGCGATCTGCGTGCACGACGCGGCCTGATCGCGCGCCTTCGTCCCGATCAGTCCTTTGCGCTGGGCGCCGTGCCGCAGCGCCAGCACAGTGCGCCACAGTGGTCGAGCATCGCTCCGCACTCGGGGCACACCTTCGACAGCCAGCAGGCGGAATCGCCGCCCATGTCGTCATCGCTCATGCGGCCAGGCTACTCCCGGCAGCCATTCCCGATACCCCGGAAACCGCATCCGGAACCCCCTCACCGCCGAAGCCGCGATCCACGGGAGTTGCACCACTCCGCAAGACAATCAGCCACTGCAGGGCCGAAGTCACCATAATGGGGTCATGACTGACGCGCGCATCCTTGTCGTCGACGACGAGCCCAACATCCGCGACCTGCTGTCCACGGGCCTGAGCTTCGCCGGTTTCTCGGTGAAGACGGTCGCGAACGGCGCCGCCACGATCTCCGCCGTCCTCGAAGAGGAACCGGACCTCATCATCCTCGATGTGATGCTCCCCGATATGAACGGGTTCAGCGTCACCAAGCGCCTGCGCGGTGCGGGCTTCACCGCCCCGATCCTTTTCCTCACCGCGAAGGACGACACGCAGGACAAGATCGAGGGGCTGAACGCCGGCGGCGACGACTACGTCACCAAGCCCTTCGCCCTCGACGAGATCGTCGCCCGTGCACAGGCGATCCTGCGACGCACGATGCAGGCCGACGAGGAGTCGATCATCCGCGCGGGCGAGCTGTCGATGGATCAGGACACGCACGACGTCTCCGTCGGCAAGGAGCCCATCGAGCTGAGCCCGACCGAGTTCAAGCTGCTGCGCTACCTCATGCTCAACCCCAACCGTGTACTCTCCAAGGCCCAGATCCTCGACCACGTATGGGAGTACGACTTCAACGGGGACGCCGGCATCGTCGAGAGCTACATCTCCTACCTGCGCCGCAAGATCGACCCGTTCACCGACGAGTCCGTCATCCAGACCAAGCGCGGCTTCGGCTACATGCTCAAGGTCGGCAAGTAACCCGGGGAAAGGGCGCTCATGGCCCACAAGCCTGACGCCGTCACCTCCTGGTGGCGACGGATCAGTCTGCGCGCGAAGGTCACCGGCGTCACGGTCGCCGTCCTCGCGCTCGGGCTGCTCGTCGCCGGCATCGGCACGGTCCCACTGCTGCGCAACTCGCTCGTCAGTAACATCGATGCCCAGCTTCCCGCGCTCCTCACGAGCGACCTCGCGAGCAGGTGGTTCGACATGGAGGTCGTCGACGGCTCGCTGACCGTGACCGGTGCAGAGACCGCTCCGCGCTCGGCGGACTACTTCTTCGCCGTCTACTCCGCCGACGGCACCTTCCTCGCACAGGCCGGCGGCGCTGCGCAGCTCGAACCGCCCATCTTCCCCGACACGATGACGATCGCCGAGGCCCACGCCCAGGAGGAGCAGACGCTCACGCTCTCGGGCGCAGACGGATCGAGCTTCCTCGGATCCGTGGTCGTCAGCGACGGCCCCGGCGGAACGCTCTACGTGCAGTACGTCGCGCTCCCTCTCGAAGAGGCCGACCGCATCATCGGCCAGTACTTCGCCGTGTACATCCCCGTCGCCCTCGGCACGGTCCTCGTCGCGGCTCTGCTGATCCGAGGACTCGTCACCCTGACCTTCCGACGCCTCGGCCAGGTGGAGTCCACCTCGATGCTCATCGCCTCCGGCGACTTCAGCCAGCGTCTCACCGACCTCGAGCCGACCACCGAGGTCGGCCGGCTCAACTTCGCGATCAACACCATGCTCGACCGCATCGACCAGTCGATCGCCCAGCGCGACCGCACCGTGCAGCACATGCGACGCTTCATCGGCGATGCCAGCCACGAGCTGCGCACACCGCTGGTGAGCGTGCGCGGATACGCCGAGCTGTACCGCATGGGGGCGATCCGCGGCGAGGAGGACACCGCGCGGGCCATGGAGCGCATCGAGAAGGAGGCGATCCGCATGGGCGTGCTCGTGGAGGACCTGCTCGATCTCGCGCGCCTCGATGAGGAGCGCGAGCTGCACATCCAGCCGCTCGACCTGCGTCCGATCGCCCGTGACGCCGCGCTCGACCTGCGTGCGGCCGCCCCGCGCCGCACCATCACCGTGATCGACCGCACGCTGGATGCGACGCCGACCGGCTCGATGCCGCGCTTGAAGCCTCCGGCACCCGAGACCGTGTCGACGCCGCTGGCCAAGGCCCGTACCGGCGCGCTCAGCCGACTGCGGCGCAAGCCCCGCAACGCCGATCAGCTCATGCCGCAGATCGACTTCTCCGAGGCCGAGGACACCCCGGTGCGCACACCGCCGATCATCCTCGGCGAGGAGAACAAGGTTCGTCAGGTGATCACGAACCTGCTGGGCAACGCACGGCGATTCTCGGCCGAGGACAGCCCCCTGGAGCTCGTGATCGACTCGGACCGCATGGCCGGCACCGGCAGCATCGCCATCGTCGACCACGGCGAGGGGATCCCGCCGCAGATCCGCGAGCAGATCTTCGAGCGCTTCTGGCGCGCCGACACCTCGCGGGCCCGCGAGACGGGCGGTTCCGGACTCGGCCTCGCGATCGTGGCATCCATCGTCTCGGCGCTGCGCGGCAGCGTGAACGTCGATGAGACGCCCGGAGGCGGTGCGACATTCACCGTGACCTTCCCCCTCGCCCCCGCGCAGTCCACGCCCGAGCACCTGCTCGAGGACACGCAGCCTCTCGACCGTCTGGACCTCGACGGCCTGTGACCGTGAGGGCCACTCGTCCTCCACGGGCGCCCGCTCCGGCCGTGTTCTCCCCCGAGCCCGGCATCCGGGCAGCACCCGGCCAGCGCACGCTCCTACCGTGGGAACTCCGAGAAGAGGAGAACCCATGTCCGTCTACACCGTCGACACCGAAGCCGTCTTCGCCGCCAACGGCGCAGCCCGCGCCACCATGGAGCGACTGCGCAGCGAATCACAGGCGCTGAAGGCCCAGCTCACCCAACTCCAGTCCTCCTGGACCGGTGCCGCATCCCTCGCCTTCCAGGGCTGCAGCGACCAGTGGAGCGCCGCACAGCTGCACGTCGAGCAGGTGCTCGATTCCATCGGCATCGCACTCGGATCCGCTGCGACGCAGTACTCCGACGCCGATCAGTACTCGGCCAGTCTGTTCCGGCAGTGAACGAAAGAATGCCCCGGCCGCAAGGCCGGGGCATTCTTTCTGCTGGATCTGAACTCAGAAGTCCATGCCACCCGTCGGGTCGCCGGCCGGAGCCGCGACCTTCTCGGGCTTGTCTGCGACGACGGCCTCAGTCGTGAGGAAGAGACCAGCGATGGACGCGGCATTCTGCAGAGCCGAACGCGTGACCTTCGCGGGGTCGATGATGCCCGCTGCGAACATCTCGACGTACTCGCCCGTTGCCGCGTTGAGGCCCTGGCCGCCAGGCAGCTCGGAGACCTTGTGCGCGACGACGCCCGGCTCGAGGCCGGCATTCAGGGCGATCTGCTTGAGCGGAGCCGAGATCGCGACGCGGACGATGTTCGCGCCCGTGGCCTCGTCACCCTCGAGCTCGAGCCCGTCGAGAGCCTTGGTGCCGGCCTGGATCAGCGCGACGCCACCACCGGGGACGATGCCCTCCTCGACGGCAGCCTTCGCGTTGCGGACGGCGTCCTCGATGCGGTGCTTGCGCTCCTTGAGCTCGACCTCGGTCGCGGCTCCGGCCTTGATGACGGCGACACCACCGGCGAGCTTCGCCAGGCGCTCCTGCAGCTTCTCGCGGTCGTAGTCGCTGTCGGTGTTCTCGATCTCGCGACGGATCTGCGTGACGCGACCCTCGATCAGGTCGCCGTCGCCGGCGCCTTCGACGATCGTCGTCTCGTCCTTGGTGATGATGACCTTGCGAGCACGGCCGAGCAGGTCGAGCGTGGTGTTCTCGAGCTTGAGACCGACCTCTTCGGTGATGACCTGACCACCCGTGAGGATCGCGATGTCCTGCAGCTGGGCCTTGCGGCGGTCGCCGAAGCCGGGAGCCTTGACGGCGGCCGACTTGAAGATGCCGCGGATCTTGTTGAGCACGAGAGTCGCGAGAGCCTCGCCCTCGACGTCCTCGGCGATGATGACGAGCTCCTTGCCGTCCTGGATCACCTTGTCGACGACGGGGAGAAGATCCTTGATGTTGGAGATCTTCGAGTTGGCGATGAGGATGTAGGGCTCCTCGAAGACCGCCTCCTGGCGGTCGGGGTCCGTCACGAAGTACGGGTTCAGGTAGCCCTTGTCGAAGCGCATGCCCTCGGTGAGCTCGAGCTCGGTGCCGAAGGTCTGCGACTCCTCGACGGTGACGACACCTTCCTTGCCGACCTTGTCGATCGCCTCGGCGATGAGCTCGCCGATCGAGGAGTCAGCGGCCGAGATCGATGCCGTGGCGGCGATCTCTTCCTTGGACTCGATCTCCTTGGCGCTGGCGAGCAGCTCGGCGGTGATGGCCGCGACCGCCTTCTCGATGCCCTTCTTCAGGGAGATCGGGTCAGCACCGGCCGCGACGTTGCGCAGGCCTTCGCGCACGAGCGCCTGGGCGAGGACGGTCGCGGTGGTGGTTCCGTCACCGGCGACGTCATCGGTCTTCTTGGCGACCTCCTTGACGAGCTCCGCGCCGATCTTCTCGTACGGGTCGTCCAGCTCGATCTCCTTGGCGATCGAAACGCCGTCGTTCGTGATCGTGGGAGCGCCCCACTTCTTCTCGAGCACGACGTTGCGACCGCGCGGGCCGAGGGTCACCTTGACAGCGTCGGCGAGGATGTTCAGGCCGCGCTCGAGACCGCGACGGGCCTCCTCATCGAAAGCGATGATCTTTGCCATGAGTTTTGTCGTCCCTCCTGGACGTAGACGTTCTGTTTAGCACTCACAGTACGAGAGTGCTAACGCCCATTCTGGCACTCGACCCCAGCGAGTGCAAGCCGCGGAGGGAGACTATTCGACGGTTTCCTCATCGGACTGCGGAGCGCTGCTCGCGCGGTCGAGGCCGACGACGATGACGAGCTGCTTCAGCTCGGGATCGTTGGGGTCGGCGTAGAAGTCGCTCTGCTCGATGCGCGCGCCGCCGATCAGATCGGCCAGGCCCAGAGCGGCGAGTTCGTCATCCTCGGATACGTAGTAGACGGTCGTCTCCGGGAAGTCCTCCGCACCCGTGCTGCCCGAGCTCACGTCCTCCGCCGGCCAGCCCCCGTTGATGACGGTGTCGCGCAGTTGGACCTCGAGGCCCTCCTCGGAGGTGGCGTTGAGCACGAGCACCGAATAGCTCGTGTCGACGACGCCGGTCTCCTGCGGCGCGGGCGCAACGGTCGGCTCGACCTCGGGCGACAGGACGATGCGTCCCATCAGGACGAGCGAGACGAAGATGCCGACGACCACGATGACGAGCGCGGCGACGACCGACCACAGCAGAACGACCCAACCGTTCATCCCCGGGGCTTCGGCGCGGTGCGCTCCGACGCGTCCGGGCGAACGGGGAACATCATCGAAACGGTCTCTGTCGGGCTTGGGCACCCGTCGATGTTATCCGGCAATGCCTCGGAATCCCCACACAGCGGGCCGGAGCATGCCGGATCAGCCCGCGAAGCCGCGCATCCGCGACACGCGCTTGTCGGTGCGGTTCTCGCGCAGCCGACGCAGACGGCGAACGAGCAGCGGGTCGTACTCGAGCGCCTGCTCGGTGTCGATGAGCCTGCCGAGCAACTGGTAGTACCGCGCCGGGCTCATACCGAGGTTCGACCGGATCGCCTCCTCCTTCGCGCCGTTGTGACGCGGCCAGGCGCCTTCCAGCGTCAGGATCGCGCGATCGCGATCGGTGAGGTCTCCGAGCATGTCTTCAGGCTAAGCGTCCGTCGTGCCGCCGGCGGCACGCCACTCCCACCACCGGCCCAACGGGTCCGCTGCGGCGCGCACGCATCCGTCGAGGGCGACGACGGATCCGCGCCAATTCTGCGCGTCCACAGGCGGATTCCATCCGTCGTGAAGGGCCGGGGCGTCGATCGTGATCCAGCGCGCGGGCAGACGGCGGATGCCATCGATGAGCTGTTCGCGCCGCGAGCGCGGAATGTGCACGAGGACGCCCGGCGTGGTGATCACGAGCGTCGCATCGGCGGGTGCGGATGCTGCGAGCGCACCGATCCCGTCGACGGCATCCCCGCCCACCATCAGCGGCGGATCCTCGGCGACGATATCCAGCGCCGCCGTGATCCGCTCCTCGCGCCCGGTCTCCCCGGGCCAGACGAGGCCGCGCAGCCAGGCGCGGTCGCGGGCGTCGCGGGCGTCGAGCGGGTCGAGGTCGATTCCCGCGCGCCAGACGATCTCCGGCATGCGCAGCGGCGGGAGCTCTCCGCGCACGGTGCTGGTGAGGACGACGGGGCTCGGCCCGTCCTCGGGGTCGAGGGCGGCGCGCACCGTTCGAGCGTCGTCCACGAAGCGGTAGGAGTAGCGGTCCGGGTACAGGCACAGGCCACCCGACGCGCCGACCTCGAGCAGGGCGATCGGTCCGTCGATCTCGGACAGCACCGGAAGCAGGGCCGCCAGACGCAGGGGCTCGTTGGTCTGCACCCGGCGCGCGCTGCTCTCGGCGACGACGTCATCGGCATTGTCGATCACGAACCGGCGCCAGCCGTCGTATCCGACAAGGGGAGCGCCGAGCATGCGGGTCACGGCGAACACGAGCGGAGGCTGGCGATGGATGGCCGGAATCCGTGCGAGCACTGCTTGCACGACCGGATCGGATGCCACGCCGCGGGCCCATTCCGCGTAGAGGTCGGAGCGCCCGGGCGCCTCGTCCTCGGCGAAGCGGGCGTAGCGTTCACGAACAGCATCCGTCATGCATCCATTGTCACGCGTCGTCATGGATGACCCGCGCACACGTTCCCGGGGGCACAATGGAAGAGACCTCAGGAGGCGTGATGACGGATTACACCGTGAAGAAGACCGACGACGAGTGGCGCGAAGAGCTCGGCGATGAGCAGTTCGCCGTTCTCCGTCAGGCGGCGACCGAACGCGCCTGGACAGGCGAGCTGCTCGATGAGAGCCGTGCGGGCCTCTACACGTGCGGCGCCTGCAACGCGGAGCTCTTCAAGAGCGGCACGAAGTTCGACTCCGGATGCGGGTGGCCCAGCTTCTACGAATCGATCCGCCCCGATGCGGTCCAGCTCCTCGAGGACACCACCCTGGGCATGCAGCGCACCGAGGTGCGCTGCGCGAACTGCGGCTCCCACCTCGGCCATGTCTTCCCCGACGGTTTCGGCACGCCGACCGGCGACCGCTACTGCATGAACTCGCTGGCTCTGAACTTCACGCCCGGGTCCGATTCGGAGTGAGCGCGCTCGACGCTGTGCGTGCGCGGCAGTCGTGGTCCGAGGTCACCGAGCAGGCCCCGACCCGCGAGGAGCTGCTGCCGCTGGTCGCCGCCGCGGGCCGCGTCGCCGACCATTCATTCCTGCAGCCCTGGCGACTCATCGAGTTGCGCGGCGCCGACCGTGAACGGTTGGGTGCGGCGATCGCGAAGGCGCAGGGCGACAAGAAGCCGTCGACGAAGCCGCTGCGCGCATCCCTGCTGATCGCCGTGGTCGCCAGCTTTCGCAAGAGCGACAAAGTTCCGCACTGGGAGCAGGAGGCTGTCGCCTCCGGCGTCGCTCACACGCTCAGCCTGCTGCTGGACGAGGCCGGCTGGGGCGTGATCTGGCGAACCGGGTCGCACACCCGCACCAAGCCACTGCGCAAGGCGCACGGGCTGAAGAAGAACGAGGAGCTGCTGGGTTGGCTCTACGTCGGCGGCAAACCCGAGGGCAAGACCCCCGGACGCCGCAAACCCATCGATGCGGAGAGCATGCTCACCCGCATGCCCGAATCCGGCTGATCAGTTCCGGCGACGTCGCCAGGGCAGAGCCACGAGGACGGAAGCCACCGCGACGACGATCATCGCGAGAAGCTGCCAGAGCGCGGGGCCGGATGCCGCGGGCCACAGCACATCGATGACGACCGAGGCCGTCAGCTGGCCCAGTACCGACCCGAGCCCGAGCAGGAGCACCCCGGTGTGCGCGACGATCGCCGCGCCGAGCAGGATGTAGACGAAGCCGAGGAATCCGCCCACATAGAGCCAGGGCTCGGTCGGCAGCGCCTGCGGCGCACCGCGCAGCAGGACGCTGACCGTCGCCGCCGCCAGCAGGACGGTCGTTCCGGCGATGAAGCTCGTGAGCGTCGCGACCATGGGCGACTGCACGCGCTGCGCGAGGCGCCCGTTGGTCGCCGCCTGCCAGGCGATGCCGACTCCGGCGGCGAAGGGCAGCAGGAGCATCCACAGCGGTGCGTTGTCGAGCACGTCGCCGCTGAGCGAGATGCCGACCGCGGCGAGGGCGAAGACGCCGCCGAGCACACGGCCCGGTGTGACGGCCACGACGCCGGCCGGCCCGAACCCGATCCGGTCGAGCACGAGACCATGGATCGTCTGACCCGCCACGACGCCGACCGTGAACAGAGAGACGCCGAGCACCCCGGCGGTGAGCCCCTGCGTGGAGACCGTGAGCGCCCCGCAGGCACCGCCCACGAGCATCCAGGGAGGAATCGTGCGCGTGCGCACGCCGGTGCGCAGACGCGCGAAGGCCGCGCGGTGCCGCGCCCGAAGCGAGACGACGACGATGAGGATCGCGAGCCCGACGGCGAAGGAGATGAGCCCGGCGACGATTCCGTCGTCCAGGCGCACCCCGAGCACGCCGTTGATGCGGGCCTGGATCGCGGTCATGGCCCCGATCGACACCGCTGCGGCGATCGCGAGCGGCGCGGGGATTCTGCGGGTCTCGGACACTACAGAACCCTATCGAAATGCGCAGGCCACCCGGACACGGCGGCGTGCACAGTGTCCGTGGCCGGGGATACGCTGACGACATGTGCGCGAGCTACGGGTTGGATCCGCGATTCACCGATGTCGAGCTGCTGGCCGAGCAGGATGCCGCGATGCTCGAGGGTCTGCGCGAGTGGGCCGAGCACAACGCCGGTGAGACGTTGCGGCCGACCGGCCGCAACCGGCGCAACCTGAATCCGCTGATCGCCCCGGGGCCGCCGCCCGTGCTGCAGCCCGGCTGGTGGGGGCACCTCGTCGATGGCGCCCCGGCACCGTACCCATCCATCAACACGCGCTCAGAAAGACTGCAGCAACGGCCCGGGGCGCTCCGTCACCGGGCGATCGTTCCGGCGTCGGGATGGTTGGAGATGCGCAAGCCGGAACGGGTCTGGCACGAGTTCGGGCTCGGCCCGGGCATCGTCTTCGGCATGGCGGCCGTCACCCAGCACGGGCGCACCGCCGACGGAGAGGAGTACACCTGCTATTCCCTCGTGATGCGCCCCTCTCCCCCGCACCTGGCGGATGTGCATGACCGGATGCCTGTTCTCATCCCGACGTCGTTCGCCGACGAGTGGCTTCGAGCGGGTGCCGGGCGCGGTGTCATCGACGATGCGCTCGTGGCTGCAGCATCCCTTGACGAACGTGTGCGTGCGACCGCGCGTGCCGATGACCGCGGCGCGGCAGAACGCCTCTTCTGACGTTTCAGCCCGCCAGAAGTCGTGTGCGGAGACGGCTCTTCACACCATCATCGACGCCGGCGCGGGAGAGATACCCGTCGATCCCGCCGTCTCGAGCATCCAGCTCTGCGAGTGTCCGCGTCATGAGATCCGGCGGCGACCCCGCGAGCACCTCGATGAGCTCGTCCGTGACGGGCACCCGGAAGCGGCGGATCTTGCGCAGCATCCGCTCCGTCCACTCGCCCGACAGGTTCGCGGCGGTCGCCGCGTAGTCCGCGACGATGACGTCCCTGTCGATGCCGAGAGCCGTGAGCAGGAGGGCAACGACCAGCCCCGTGCGGTCCTTGCCCGCGGTGCAGTGCACGACCGCCCCGCCCTCGGCATCGGCGATCGCCCGGATCACCGTGCCGATGTCCTGCTGGTGGCGATCGAGCACGACGGCGTAGACCACCGGCAGGGTGAGCGTGCGCGGATCGACGCCGTGCGGGGCGCCGTCCATCGGCACGCGCAACAGCTCGATGCCGGTACCGCGCAGACGATCACGACCGCCGATGCGCCGGTCGAAACCCGAACGCAGATCGATCGCCTCCCGGATCCCGAGGTCCACGAGGCTGCGGCGTCCGTCACGGGTGAGCCGGTTCAGAGCGTCCGAGCGGAAGAGGAGGCCCGGGGTCAGCACGCCCGGCGCGACCTCCCGGAAGTTGAAGGTGCCCGGAACGTCCAAACGGGTGACCACATCGTCCATGCCGACATGCTAGCCACGATTCACCCCTGCCCGGCTATCGTGAGGGGCACAGCCGCAGACAGCGAGGAGAACGCGATGACCGAGGACAAGCCACGACCGCGTGCTCTGCGCGACGCCACCGCCGAGCCGCGCTTCGCAGCCCGCTACGCGACGATCGACGAAGTCGCCGAAATCCTCGGCGTCACACCCGTATCGCTTCGCCAGACGATGCGCCGCCGTGACGCCGGTGAAGCGTCCTCGGCCAGCGACGCGTTCATCGACCCGATCGGCAACGTCTCCGGCTACCTCTGGGACCGCGATGATCTGACCCCCGAAGCGGTCGAGGCCTGGCACAACCGCCCCCGCCGCGGCCGCAAGCCGAACAGCGCTCAGTAGCGTCCGGCTGCGACGATCGTGCTCCCACCATCGGCATGAAATGGAAGTGCCGCGAGAGCAATTGGAGCCGACTACGGGATTCGAACCCGTGACATCCTGTTTACAAGACAGGTGCTCTACCAGCTGAGCTAAGTCGGCGAACCCCTCCAGCTTAGCGATACGCCGGAGGGTCCTGAGTTCAGGGGGTCGCGGTCGGCGTGGGAGCCGGCGTGATCTCGGTGTCGCTGGCGACCGTCAGCACGAACTGCGAGAACTCGGCCGGATCCTTGAGCGAGCCCACATAGGCCTCGCCGTTGACGACGACCATCGGCGCACTGGTCAGAACCAGATCCTTCGACCCCTCGAGCGGGCCTGCGAGCGCCCGCGAGGTCGCCTCCTTGGCCCAGGAGGTGAAGTCGCCGTCTTCGATGCAGTCGCGCAGGACGTCGGAGTTCTCCGCTCCCACGGCGACCGCGAGATCGGCGAGCTCAACGTCGGTGCGGCCATTGCTGTCGACCGCGGGCTGGTCGATGAGCAGCTCGTGGTTGTAGGCGTAGAAGTACTCCGGCGCGTGCGTCACGACGCAGGCGGCGGCTGCGGCGGAGCGCAGGGAGTACTTCGTTCCGTTCGAGCTCGCCGTCAGCATCGACACTGGGTGGTAGGTCACCGAGACGGCGCCCTCATTGATCCACCCAGCCAGCTGAGGGGTGTTCGCGCGCTCGAATTCTCCGGCACCGGGCGAGAGGTAGTCGACGTAAATGTGCACGTCGACGGCCGCGGTGGACTCTGCGGGCTCGGGCGTCGACTCGGCGCCCTCCGCCTCGCCTTCCTCGCCCTCGGCGACCTCATCGGCGCCGTCATCGGCGACGGCGACGCTGCGCACGACGATTCCGTCGCCGCTCATGCCGCTCGGGTTCAGCGTGGGCTGGGAAACCGACGACGACACGGTGAGCGTCACCGCCGTTCCGATCGCGGCAACCGCGACCACCACGATCGCACCGATCGTGAACCGTCGGATCAGACGCGCACGCGACTGCTGTGCACTCACTTGCTGGGCCTTCTCCCGAACCGCCTCACGAGTATTGCGAGGGGCGGGGACGTTCGGCGTTTCGTCGCTCGACATCGTTCCTCTTGAAAGTCTGGTGGGGACGGGCTCCCCATGACCCCGAACAGAAGCAGGGCCGCCTTCGATGTTAACCAGCACAGCTGGGAAATACCCAGGTACCGCGGTTCGTGCCATACTGATTCCGACCCGATGGCGGGTCACGGCGGGCCTCGCACCGCCGCATCCATCACAACGGATCGTCCGGCACGTACCTGCCGGTGAAGGAGAAAACAATGGCATCTGTCACGTTCGACGCCGCAACGCGTCTGTACCCCGGCGGAACCCGCCCGGCCGTCGACAAGCTGAACCTCGAGGTCGCAGACGGCGAGTTCCTCGTCCTGGTCGGCCCCTCCGGTTGCGGCAAGTCCACGTCGCTGCGCATGCTCGCCGGCCTCGAAGAGGTCAACGACGGCCGCATCCTCATCGGAGACCGTGACGTCACGGACGTGCCTCCGAAGGACCGCGACATCGCGATGGTCTTCCAGAACTACGCGCTGTACCCGCACATGACCGTCGCCGAGAACATGGGCTTCGCGCTCAAGATCGCCGGCGTCGGCAAGGAGGAGCGTGCTGCACGCGTTCTCGAGGCCGCCAAGCTCCTCGACCTCGAGGAGTACCTGAACCGCAAGCCGAAGGCCCTCTCGGGCGGTCAGCGTCAGCGTGTCGCCATGGGCCGCGCGATCGTCCGTCAGCCGCAGGTGTTCCTCATGGACGAGCCGCTGTCGAACCTCGATGCGAAGCTCCGCGTCCAGACCCGTACGCAGATCGCATCGCTGCAGCGCCGCCTCGGCGTCACGACCGTGTACGTCACGCACGACCAGACCGAGGCTCTGACCATGGGCGACCGCATCGCCGTCCTCAAGGACGGCCTCCTGCAGCAGGTCGGTACCCCGCGCGACCTGTACGAGCAGCCCAGCAACGTCTTCGTCGCCGGCTTCATCGGCTCCCCCGCCATGAACCTCTTCACCGCAGACCTCGCCGAGGGCGGCGTGCAGTTCGGCTCGGAGATCGTTCCGCTGGACCGTGACATCGTCGCCCGCGCCACGGGCACGCAGGTCACGATCGGTGTTCGCCCCGAGGACATCACGGTCGGCCCCGCCGACGGCAAGGGCCTCTCAGTCCACGTCGACCTCGTCGAGGAGCTCGGCGCCGACGGCTACCTCTACGGCCACGCGGAGATCGCCGGCAAGCGCACCGACATCGTCGCACGCGTCGACGGCCGCAACCACCCGAACGCGGGCGAGACGGTGACCCTCGCGGCCAACCCCGGCCACGTGCACGCCTTCGACCTCGAGTCGGGCGAGCGTCTGAACAAGGAAGCCATCGTCGCTTCCTGACCTCTCTCCCACGCGGCGCGGGCCGGCCTTCGGGCCGCCCGCGCCGCGTCGTCATCCCAGGAGCATCATGCCGGAATCCCTGCGCATCACCGCCAGCCAGATCGATCCGGGCCTGCTCGCGCTTCCCTGGTCGACCCCGCTCGCGAAGTGGCCGTCGGAGCGGATCGTCTCGCTGCCGAAGGGCCTCTCCCGCCACCTCGTCCGTTTCGCCGACCTGTCGGGTCGTGTGGTGGCCGTGAAGGAGACCACCGGGGAGATGGCCCAGCGCGAGTACGACATGCTCGGCAACCTCGCCCGCCTGGATGTGCCCTGCGTCGAACGTGTCGCCGTCATCGCCGGTCGCAGCAACGAGCGCGGCGACGCCCTCGCCGCTGCCCTGGTCACCTCGCACCTGCGCTTCTCGATGCCCTACCGCGCCCTGTTCACGCGGGTTCTCCGCCCCGACACGGCGACGCGCCTGGTGGATGCGCTCGCGCTGCTGCTCGTGCGTCTGCACAATGTCGGCTTCTACTGGGGCGACGTGTCGCTGTCGAACACGCTCTTCCGACGGGACGCCGGCGCTTTCGCCGCCTATCTCGTGGATGCCGAGACCGGCGAGCTGCACGAGGAGGGTCTCACCGAGGGGCAGCGCCTCTATGACCTGGATCTGGCGCGCACCAACATCGCCGGCGAGATCATGGATCTCGCCGCGGGCGGTCGCCTGGAGCACGGAGTGGATGCTGTCGCCATCGCCGACGGCATCGTCTCCTCATACCATTCGCTGTGGGCGGCGCTGACCGCCGAGGAATCGTTCTCCGCGGGCGAGACCTGGCGCATCACCGAGCGCGTCGAGCGCCTCAACGCGCTCGGCTTCGACATCGATGAGATGTCGATGACGGCCGCCGCCGATGGCACGCGTGTCGAGATCCAGCCGAAGGTCGTGGATGCCGGACACCACCAGCGTCGCCTGATCCGTCTCACGGGCCTCGATGTGGAGGAGAATCAGGCACGGCGCCTGCTCAACGATCTCGACGAGTTCCGCGCACGTTCGAAGAAGGACTGGGCGGATGAGGAGATGTACGCCCACGAGTGGCTGACCCGGGTCTTCGAGCCCGTGGTTCGAGCGATCCCCTACGACCTGCGCGCCAAGCTCGAACCCGCCGAAGTCTTCCACCAGGTCCTCGAGCACCGCTGGTACCTTTCGCAGGCGGGCAGACGATCCGTTCCGTTGGCCGAAGTGCTCACCTCGTACATCAACGACGTGCTCCGCCACCGCCGCGATGAGGCGACAATCATGGGGCCGCCGACCGAGACGATGTCGCTCCCCGTCGTCACCGGCGCGATGCTCCTGCCGGATGACGACGAGGAGATCGACTGGCGCGACCTCGTCTGAGGGTCAGTAGCCGACGGCGAAGTTGTCGCGGCTGTGCTTCGGGTTCTCGATCTCGTCGACGACCGCGACCGCGAGGTCGGGGCCGGAGATGAAGGATTCACCCGCAGCATCCGTGACGAGCACCTTGCCGCCATCGCGATACTCTCCGGTGCGCTCACCGACGTTCCAGGCGCCGAAGCCGCCGGCGGGGTGGATGAGGAACCAGTCCGCTCCCCCGGCATCCGTCTGCAGGTCTTCGAGGACACCGGCCATCTCCAGCGCCTCGGCCTTGTAGTCCTCGGGGAAGTCGGTGTCGACGAGGCGCGGTCCGCCCTCGGCGACGAGGCTACCGCCGGCGCCACCGACGACCGCGAGACGCACGTTCTCAGGCATCGCAGCACGCAGCTCCGAAATAGCGGGGCGTACCTGGCCGGCCATCACGCCGCGCGGCGACAGCGCGGCGACCACGACATCGGCCTCCCCGATCTGCGTGAGGAGCGTGGGTACGTCGAGGATCGTCCCCTCGACATACACGGCGCCCTCGACACGATCGGCCGGAACGCTTCGGGCGACGGAGACGACCGAGTGCCCGCGCGACACCGCCTCGTTCACGATGTGCGATCCGGCGTAACCGGTTCCTCCGATGACAGCGATGCGGGACATGCTCTTCCTTCCGACGATGGGTCTTACTGAGCATCCAATCGCCGGAAGGGCGCGTTTATTCCCGCTCAGATGCCCTTCGCGGCGCGAGCCGTGGCCACCTGGTACAGCGCGACCGAGGTCGCGATACCGGCGTTGAGCGACTCGGTCGCCGCCGAGATCGGGATCGAGACGATCTGATCGCAGTGCTCGGTCACCAGGCGCGAGAGGCCCTTGCCCTCGGAACCGACGACGATCACCACGGGGCGATCCGACAGCTGCAGCTCGGGAAGCTGAACGTCGCCGCCGCCATCGAGGCCGATGACGAAGACGCCCTGCTTCTTGAATTCCTTGAGCTGGGTGGTCAGGTTCGTGGCCATCGCGACGGGCAGGCGTGCAGCGGCGCCGGCGCTGGTCTTCCACGCCGCCGAGTTGACGCTCGCGGAACGACGCTGCGGCAGGATGATGCCGTGGCCGCCGAACGCCGCGGTCGAGCGGATGATCGCACCGAGGTTGCGGGGGTCGGTGATGCCGTCGAGCGCGACGAAGAGCGGTGTCTCACCGCGATCGATGACCTGCTCGAGCAGGTCCTGCGGATGCGCGTACTCGTAGGCGGGAACCTTGATGGCCACGCCCTGGTGCACGCCGTCGAAGCCGGCCATGCGGTCGAGCTCCTGTCGCGTCACCTCGAGCACGGGGATGCCCAGGCCGGTAGCGATCGAGAGCATCTCCTTGACGCGGTCGTCCATCTCGACGCGCTGCGCGATGTAGAACGCCGTCGCGGGGATCTTCGTGCGCAGGGCCTCGAGCACCGAGTTGCGGCCGGTGACCGTCTCGATGTCGTCGTTCGCCTTGGCTCGGGAAGTGCGGTTGGGGTTGCCGCCCTGAGTGCGCGTGCCGCTGGGGCGCACCTTGCCTCCCGCCGCCGCGAAGCGCTCCTGGGCCGCCTTGCGCTTGCCGGCGACGTGCCAGGCGCGGTCCTCCGCCTTCGGGGTCGGGCCGCGGCCCTCGAGCGACTTGCGCCCGTTTCCTCCGGTGCCCTTCTGAGCACCCTTCTTCTTGCTGTTGCCCGCTCCGGGGCGACTCGGCTTAGCCATCGATACTCCAATGAGTTCCGGCCGGAGTGTCCTCCAGCGTGATTCCTGCAGCGGCGATCGCATCACGGATGCGATCGGCCGCTGCCCAGTCCTTGTCAGCGCGCGCCTGCGCACGCTGCGTGATCATCGCCTGCACGAGGGCGTCGAGGGCGGATGCTTCGACACCGCTCCCCTCGCCCGTCGCAGCGGTCGCGGTGTCGAGTCCGAGCACCGCGAGCATCGCCTGGACCGCGCCCGCGGCCCCCGTCGCGGCGACCGCGTCTCCGGCATCGAGCGCGGTGTTGCCGGCGCGCACCGTCTCATGCACGACCGCGAGGGCCTGCGGCACGCCGAGGTCGTCGTCCATCGCGATGGCGAATGCTGCGGGGATCTCGCCGGCGGCGACCGCGGCGGGCGCGGCATCCGTCTGGCGGAGCACCCGCTGGCGGAACGTCTCGATGCGATCGAGAGCAGCCTCGGCCTCGGTCCACGAGGACTCGCTGAGGTCGAGGCTCGAGCGGTAGTGCGCGGCGGCGAGCGCGTAGCGCACGACGAGGGGGTCGCGCCCGGCGAGCACATCGGCGGCGAGGGTGAAGTTGCCCAGCGACTTCGACATCTTCTGCCCGTTCACTGTGACCAGGCCGTTGTGCACCCAGTAGCGCGCGAAGGCGTCGCCCGCGGCGGTCGACTGGGCGAGCTCGTTCTCGTGGTGCGGGAAGCGGAGGTCGAGGCCACCGCCGTGGATGTCGAACTCTGCTCCGAGGTAGCGCCGCGACATCGCCGAGCACTCGATGTGCCAGCCGGGACGCCCTGCGCCCCAGGGGGACTGCCACGTGGCATCCGCCGGCTCACCGGGCTTGGCGCCCTTCCACAGCGCGAAGTCCTGCGGGCTGCGCTTGGCACGGGGGTCCGCGTCGGCGGCAGCCTCCATGTCCTCGGGACGCTGATGGGTGAGCGATCCGTAATCGGACCAGGAGCGCACGTCGAAGTAGACGTCGCCGGAGCCGTCGGATGCCGGGTACGCGTGCCCACGCTCGATGAGGGTCGCGATGAGCTCCTGCATCTGCGGGATGGATGCCGTCGCCCGCGGCTCGTACGTCGGCGACAGGATGCCGACACCGGCGTACGCCGCGGTGAACTCCTGCTCCATGCGGTACGCGAGCGCCCACCACGGCTCGGTGGCGGTGGCGTTGTCGATGACCTTGTCGTCGATGTCGGTGACGTTGCGCACGAAGGTGACTCGTCCGTAGCAGTGCGTCAACCAACGGCGCAGAATGTCGAAGCCCAGAGCCGCCCTGACATGACCGATGTGGGGGCCGGACTGCACGGTGGGTCCGCAGACGTACATCGTGATGTTCTCGGGATCGAGAGGCACGAAGTCCCGCAGCGAAGCTGCACGGGTGTCATAGAGGCGGAGAGTCACCGCTCAAGGATACCGGTGCCCCGCTGGGCGTTTCCTACCCGATGCGGTGCACGAGGGCGATCGCGGTCGCGGAGATGCCCTCGCCACGGCCCGTGAAGCCCAGGCCGTCGGTCGTCGTCGCGGTCACCGCCACCGGCGCTCCGCCCAGGGCGGCCGACAGCTCGCGCTCCGCCTCGAGCCGGCGCGCGCTGAACCGGGGCCGGTTGCCCTGGAACTGCACGGACACGTTGCCGATCGCGAATCCGGCCTCGGCGAGGATCTCGCGGGTGCGGGCGAGGAAGACCGCGCCGTGCGCGCCGGCGTACTCCGGATGCGCGGTGCCGAAGTGCTCGCCGATATCGCCGAGCCCGGCGGCGCCCAGCAGCGCGTCGACGATGGCGTGGGCGACGGCATCCCCGTCGGAGTGCCCGGACAGCGCGGGCTCCCCCGGCCATTCGAGACCGGCGAGCCACAGCGGGCCCTCACCCCCGAAGGCGTGCACGTCGGTGCCGATCCCGACCCGGCCGATGCCCTGTGGCACGGCGGGCTCGAGCAGCTGCCGTGCGCGGGCGAGGTCGGCGGGGGTGGTGATCTTGAAGGCCCGCTCGCTTCCGGCGATCCGGCGCACGGCGCCGCCGGCCGCCGCGAACAGGGCGGCATCATCGGTGTACTCGACACCGGATGCCGCGGCTGTGCGGTATGCGTCGTCGAGCGCCCGGCGCGGGAAGCCCTGCGGGGTCTGAGCCGCCGCGAGCACCTCCCTGTCGACGGCGGCGACGACATCATCGCCGTCGACCCGCTTGAGCGTGTCGACCACCGGGAGCGCGGGGATCATGCCGGAGTCCGTCACGGCGCCGGCGACGGCGTCGATCTGCGCCGACGGCGTCAGGGCGCGCGCCGCATCGTGGGTGAGCACGCGGGTCACATCGCCCCACAGCGCGGCGAGGCCGGCCGCGACGGACTGCTGACGAGTGGCGCCGCCGCCAACGACGCTGCCGAGCTCGGCACGATCGCCTGCCGCGGCGAGCAGCTCCGCCTGCGCGACGCCGACATGGGTGTCGGGTGCGACGACGACGACCTGCATCGGTTGCGCGGCGAACACGCCGTCGAGCGCATGGCGCAGAACACTACGGTCATCGATGCCGACGAAGGCCTTGGGCGCATCGGCGCCCAGACGGGCGCCGGAACCGGCGGCGACGACGATGATCGCGGTCGTGGGAACGGGAATCAGGCTCACGTGCTCACGTTACCGCCCGGGCTCTGCCGGATGAGCCCGGATACGACGAAGGGCGGATGCCGCAGCATCCGCCCTTCGTGAGAATCTTCAGATCAGGAGGCGAGCACCTTGTCGAGCAGCTCGCCGGCCTTCTCCTCATCGCACTTCTCTGCGAGCGCGAGCTCGGAGATGAGGATCTGACGGGCCTTCGCGAGCATGCGCTTCTCACCCGCCGACAGTCCGCGGTCCTGATCGCGGCGCCACAGGTCGCGCACGACCTCGCTGACCTTGATGACATCACCGGAGGCGAGCTTCTCAAGGTTCGCCTTGTACCGGCGCGACCAGTTCGTGGGCTCCTCGGTGAACGGTGCGCGGAGCACCTCGAACACGTGGTCGAGACCCTCCTGGCCGATCACATCGCGGACGCCGACCAGGTCGACGTTCTCGGCCGGAACCTCGATGATCAGATCGCCCTGCGTCACGTTGAGCTTGAGGTACTTCTTGGTCTCGCCCTTGATGACGCGATCCTTGACCTCGATGATCGTCGCTGCGCCATGGTGCGGGTAGACGACCGTCTCGCCAACTTCAAAAAGCATAAAATCGTGTCCTTTCGGCAACCTCCAGAATACCACAGGCGACATGCGCTAAGGTTTGCCCCCTCGTCGATACCGGAGCACCCCTCGGATGCGCCTAGAATGGATGCGGATATCCCCAAGCTCCCAGGAGGACTCGTGAAATCGCGCCTTGTAGCGTCTGCCGCCATCAGCGCCCTCGTTCTGCTCGGCGCGACGGGATGCACGTTCATCACCCCGCAGTCGACGACGATCGAATACGCCGCCTCCGACGGCGTCAACGTCAACACCGGCGGGCCCCTCGAGGTGCGCAACGCCCTCATCGTGGCGAACGAAGACGGCTCGACCGGCAACCTCGTCGCGGCCATCGTTAACCCGGGCGCCGCTGACGCCACCCTCACGTTCGAGATCGACGGACTCGAGCCGTTCACCGTGCGCGTCGGCGGCAATGAGGTCCTCAGCCTCGGCACGAACGCCGAGCCCATCCGCATCGATGACCTCGACTCGATCCCGGGTTCGACCATCGAGGTCTACTTCCAGTCCGGCGACGAGACGGGCGAGGTCATCGCCGTCCCCGTGCTCGACGGCACGACTCCTTACTACAGCGACCTCGTTCCGGCACCCCTGGACGACGAGGAAGACGAGGGCGACGCCTGATCGCGTCCCGCAGACAACGAGAGAGGCCGTCACCCCGCGGGGTGACGGCCTCTCTCGTCCTTCTCGCTCTCACCCCTCGAAGCGATACCCCAGACCACGGACGGTGACGAGCATCACCGGCTCTCCGGGGTTCTCCTCGATCCGGGAGCGGATCCGCTTGATGTGCACATCGAGCGTCTTCGTGTCGCCGAAGTAGTCGCTCCCCCACACCCGGTCGATCAGCTGGCCGCGCGTGAGAACGCGGCCGGCATTGCGCATGAGGACCTCGAGCAGCTCGAACTCCTTCAGAGGCATGTTGATCTCCTCGCCCGCCACCTCGACCGTGTGCCGGTCGATATCCAGCGCCACCCGGCCGCCCTCGAGGATGCGCTCATCGACGTCATCCTCACCGGGAACGATGCGACGCAGAACGGCCCGCATGCGCGCGAGCAGCTCGCGAGAGGAATAGGGCTTGGTGATGTAATCATCAGCCCCGAGCTCGAGACCCACCACGATATCGACCTCGGAGTCCTTGGCGGTGAGCATGATGATCGGCACCGACGACGTCGTGCGGATCTGCCGGCACACCTCGGTCCCCGGCATCCCGGGGAGCATGAGATCCAGTAGAACGATATCCGCGCCACCGGTGCGGAATGCGGCGAGCGCCCCGGGCCCGTCCTCGGCGATCTCGACCTCGTACCCCTCGCGGCGCAGCAGATACGCCAGCGGGTCGGCGAGGTCGGGCTCGTCTTCGACGAGAAGGATTCGAGTCATGCTTTCTC
Organism: Microbacterium sp. GXF6406; assembly: GCF_054798215.1. NCBI lineage: Bacteria > Bacillati > Actinomycetota > Actinomycetes > Micrococcales > Microbacteriaceae > Microbacterium > Microbacterium sp. GXF6406. Next base: position 34,582 of record NZ_JBSJZH010000018.1, read on the forward strand.
TCCGTTCCGGATGCGCACCGGTGCGGTCAGGGGCGCTTTGCGCGCGCGCTTCTTCTTCTTGCGTTCGTTCTCATCCACAGCCGGCGCCTCGATGCGCGGGAGGACCATGGTGAAGGTGGAGCCGTGGCCAGGGCGCGACCATACCCGCACCTCGCCGCCATGGCGCTGGGTCGCGTGCTTGACGATCGAGAGGCCGAGTCCTGTGCCGCCCGTTCGACGGGATCGGGCTTCATCGGCTCGGTAAAAGCGTTCGAAGATGCGCTCGCGGTCGGATTCGGTGATGCCGATGCCCTGATCCGAGACGGCGATCTCCACGGTATCGCCGACCACACGGACGCCGATTCCCACGCTCGAGTTCTGCGACGAGTAGACGATCGCATTCGCGATCAGGTTGCTGACGGCCTCGACCAGGATCTGCGCGTCACCGCGCACGAACGCTCCCCGATCGCCGCCGCGCACCAGGGATACGCCGGCGGAGTCGGCCTGCACGCCGTGCGCCTCGATGGATGTCGCGATGACCTCATCGATCGGGACCGGATCGAAATCGGCCACGCCATCCGCCGCCTGCAGTCGTGACAGGCTCATGATGCGACCGGTCAGGTTCCCCAGCCTCTCGGCCTCGGCGGAGATCCGCGAGGCGAAGATGCGCACCTGGGCCGGATCGTCCGCAGCCGATTCGATCGCCTCGGCGAGCAGGCTCACCGCCCCCACCGGCGTCTTCAGCTCGTGGCTGGTGTTCGCGACGAAGTCCCGGCGCACCTGCTCGAGGCGCTCCTGCTCGGTGACGTCGCGGATGATGAGGAGGGTCAGACGCGCCCCGAGCGCGCTCGCCCGTGCCGAGACCGATCGCGGATCGAGGCTGACGCCCGGCCGGGCGATGCGCATCGTCTCGGTGATGGATGCCGAGGTCGTGCGCACCGTGCGCACCAGCTGCCGCAGCTCCGTGTTGTCGATCGTCGATCCCGGTTCGATTCCGAAGCGCGCCGCCGCATGCGAGATGGCCAGGACCAGACCGGATGCATCGATGACGCAGGCCGCGTCATCCATGCTGTCGAGCACATCGACCGTGCCCTGGGGCACCTGCGTCGAGGACTGCTCGGCGGCCTGCGCCCGGGCGCGGAAGGCCCACAGGATCAGCACCACGAGGCCGATGCCGATCACCAGTCCGATGGCGAGGCCCAGGAGCCCGATCTGCGGCGAGGTCATGCCTACAGCGTAGGCCGCGTTCACCTCGCCTCCGGCGGGTTTCCGCGCCAGAACGCGAAGCGGAGAACTACTATTCACCTAACAGGCACCATTCGTTAACCTTCGCCGCAGAGAATCGACGCGGGCGCGAATCGCCGTAAGTCCTGCGTCTGATGCCACGGAGCATCCACGATCGAATGAAAGGTTGAGTCGCTATGCGCGAAGTCTTCCACCAGTCCCTCGAGGACCTCCAGTCCCGCCTCGTGGAGATCGCCGATCTCGTCACGGTCTCCATCGACAAGGCCACCCGAGCCTTCGCCCAGAGCGACGTCTCACTCGCCGAAGAGGTCATCGCCGACGACAGCCTCATCGACGAGAAGGCCGTCGCCCTCGACGAGCAGGCGATCGAGATCCTCGCCCGTCAGCAGCCGGTCGCCCGCGACCTGCGGATCGTCGTCTTCGCCCTGCGGGTGAGCGCCTCGCTCGAGCGCATGGGCGACATGTCCGAGCACATCGCCCAGCTCGCCCGCCTGCGCTTCCCCGAGCGCGCCATCCCGAAGGGCCTCAAGAGCACCTTCACGAAGATGGGCGAGCAGGATGTCGAGATCGCCCGTACTCTGTCCGAACTGCTGCGCACGCAAGATCTGCGTCTGGCCGACCACATCCGCAACGCGGACGATGACGTCGACGAACTGCACGCGCGCGTCTTCGAGAAGGTCCTCAGCGACAGTTGGAAGGGCGAGGCGGAGGCGACCGTCGACGCCACCCTGGCCAGCCGCTACCACGAGCGCTTCGCGGACCACGCGGTCGCGATCGCCAAGAAGGTCGTCTATCTCGCAACCGGCGACTGGGCCGTCGAAGAGGAGGACATCCCCCTCGCGGTCGAAGCGCACGCCGCGACGCTCGAGGACTGATCCGCGGCATCCGGTCATCGCCGGAGTCTGCTGCCCTCGCCGAGCACCGGCTTATACGTCGAGCTCCCGCCGTACCTGCGCAGGTACGGCGGGAGCTCGACGGTAAGACGGGGCTCGCTGTTACTTGTTGCCCTGCGAAGCGACCGCGGCAGCACCGGCGGCAGCGGCCTCGGGGTCGAGGTAACGGCCCGGGCCCGTGGGAACGTTGTTCTCGTCGAGCTCGTAGACCAGCGGGATGCCGGTGGGGATGTTGAGGGATGCGATGTCATCATCGCTGATGCCCTCGAGGTGCTTGACCAGGCCTCGCAGCGAGTTGCCGTGCGCCGCGACGAGAACCGTCTTGCCGGCCTCGAGGTCGGGAACGATCGACTCGTGCCAGTACGGCAGCATGCGGTCGATGACGATCTTCAGCGACTCCGTGCCGGGAACCTCGCCGTCGATGCCGGCGTAGCGCGGGTCGTTCACCTGGCTGAACTCGCTGTCGGCGTCGAGGACGGGCGGCGGCACGTCGAACGAACGGCGCCACAGCTGGAACTGCTCGGGGCCGAATTCCTCGAGCGTCTGCGCCTTGTCCTTGCCCTGCAGCGCGCCGTAGTGGCGCTCGTTGAGGCGCCAGGTGCGGGTCAACGGGATCCACAGGCGGTCGGCGGCGTCGAGCGCGATGTTCGCGGTCTGGATGGCGCGGCTCAGCAGCGACGTGTGCAGCACATCGGGCAGGATGCCGGTCTCGGCGAGCAGCTCGCCGCCGCGCTGGGCCTCGGCCTTGCCCTGCTCGGTCAGGCGGACATCCACCCATCCGGTGAAGAGGTTCAGTTCATTCCATTCGCTCTGGCCGTGGCGGAGCAGGATCAGGGTGCGCGTCGTCATGGCACCAGTCTATCCAGCGGGCTCCGCCGCGATGGCAGGATGGAAGCATGGCGTCATCTCCCCTCGGACACCCCACCCGAGGCACCACGGGAACAAATCGGCTTCGCCGCAACGACCGGTGGATCGCCGCATCCGACGCTTTCCTCCGGGCCGCTGACCCACTCGTGATCGACCTCGGGTACGGGGCCAGCGGCGTCACCGCGTTCGAGCTGGCGACGCGCCTTTCGAAGGTGCGGACGGACGCCGAGGTGATCGGCTTCGAACTCGACCCGGCACGCGTCGCGACCGCGTCCGCGCAGCTCGAGGACATCCGCGCGGGCCGAACCCCGTTCTCCCCCGACCTGCGGGTCGCCTTCTCCCGTGGTGGTTTCGAGGTGCCTCTCACCGCAGATCGCCGGCCGGCCGCGATCCGCGCGATGAACGTTCTCCGCCAGTACGACGAGTCCGACGTCGCCGACGCCTGGCGGTCGATGAGCGCGCGCCTCGCCCCCGGCGGGATGCTGTTCGAGGGCACGTGCGACGAGATCGGCCGCATCGCCAGTTGGGTCGACGTCTCCTCCGCCGCCGAGCCTCTGCGGTTCACGATCTCCTTGCGCCTCGCCGAGCTCGAGCATCCGGGGATCGTCGCCGAACGCCTCCCGAAGGCACTCATCCACCGCAACGTGCCGGGTGAGCGCATCCACGATCTGCTCACGGCTCTCGACCGCGAGTGGGACCGCTCCGCCGCGCTGTCTGCCTTCGGGGCGACCCAGCGCTTCCTCGCGACGGTCCGCGCGGTGCGCGATGCCGGGTGGCCGGTTCTCGGTGGTCCGCGCCGCTGGCGCCTCGGCGAGCTCACCGTGCCGTGGGATGCCGTCCGCCCTCTTTGAGCGGATTCCCACCGACCCGAGCGATGCGAGCAGCTCAGGCCTTGCGGGGGTCCTGGCCCTCCGGGCGACGCGAGAGACGCGTCAGACGCGGGACGTCGGCGACGGCCCCCGCGTCAGCCGGGACGATGACCTGCTGCGCCGCGGAGATCTCGACGTCGTCGACGCGCACCGTCAGATCGCCGGTCGGCGCCCGTCGCGACAGGATCGCCAGGGCGATCGGACCGTCCTCGTAATGGCGTGCCACGGATGTGATGCTGCCGACCTCGGATTCGCCGGCAAACACCGGCGCGCCCGGTTCGGGCAGCACGGCATCGCTGCCATCGAGGTGAAGAGCTGCCAGACGGCGGGGCGGGTGCCCGAGGTTGTGCACCTTCGCGACCGTCTCCTGCCCGCGGTAACAGCCCTTGTTCAGATGCACCGCGCTGCGGATCCAATCGGCCTCGTGCGGGAGCGAGCGCTCATCGACCTCGGTCGTCCAGCGCGGACGCCACGCGGCGACGCGCAGCGCCTCTGCGGCGAGCACCCCCGCGACGGCGACCTCGTCCAGAGCGGATGCCTCGGCATCCGCTCCGACGATCGCCACGCGCCACGCGTACGCGGCAGCCGGGTGGGCGTCGGCGGCAGAATACTGATGCCCTCCGGTCTGGACCGCGACCCACGGATCCGACCACACCAGCGGAGTGCCGTTCGGCGACGCGGCGGCCCCTCTCACAACAGGCTCGGCGTCGCCTCCGGAGAAGAAGCCGAGGAGCTCGAGATCGGGGCGCGGCGTCACCGTCACCCGCGAGCGGAACACCATGCGGCCGAGCCAGGTGCTCAGCCCCGGGGCATCCTCAGCGTCGGCGATGAGCCAGACAGAGGCTCCGTCTTCGAGCACGCCGGCGGCGTGCTCGACGCGCCCCTGCGGATCGAGCACGAGGAGCTCCGTGCTGTCGCCGGCGCGCAGGCGCGCGACGGACTGAGAGGTGACCGAGTCCAACCAGCTGAGACGATCCTCGCCGGAGACCTCGATGACCGCGCGATCGCCCAGCAGTGCCACCGCGGATCCGCGCGCGAGATCGCGCTGTTCGCGCAGGGGATCGCCGAGATGGGCGAGGACGCCGTCGGCGACCACGGCCGCCGGACGCGCGGCGAAGGAATCGAGAAGAGTCATGTCAGACCCGGGCCAGGCGCGCAGAGGCGTGCGAAGACATCGCTCCGCCGACCGCCGCGATGTCCCAGGCCCACAGGAGGTGCCCGTCGACCAGTCCGTACATGCGGCTGGCTGCGCCATAGGCCTTGCCCGCGGGCGGGCTGACGATGGCGTCGCTGCCGATGTCGATGCGCGGGCCGTTGATCTCGCCGATGTACAGCTCGAGCACGCCGTCGGAATGCGCGATCGAGACTTCGATCGGGAACCCGCCGGATGCTGCGCGCAGCGCCTCGACGTCGTCGACGGTCCGCGCCGCCGCGGACTCCACGGCGGGAAGCAGCGCCGGTCCGGCATCCGTCGCCTCGGCCGGACGTGCCAGGCGCCAGAACCCCGTCTCGGCTACGAGGGGGATCGACACCTCGACGGCCTCATCCGGAGCACCGGAGGAGGTCTGCGTCGCCGTGGCCGAATAGTTCAGATAGCCCGCACCGTCATGGCTGAAGCTCACGCGATGCGTGAACTCGCCCTGATACCGCTGGTCGCCGGCGGTGTAGTCGATCACACCGGAGCCCTCCCAGACGCCGATGAGCCAGCTCAGCGGAGCGAGATCAGCGGGGAGATCGGTGGGGATTTCGAGCACGGAAGACTCGGATCAGCGCTGGCCGCGGAACAGGTTGCGCAGCACGACACCGGCCACGAAAACGATCGCGAGACTTGCAAGACCGAGCAGGCCGATGAAGAAGAATTCGAGAGCGACGAGGTCCATGGCCACCACTCTACCCCTCTCGGCCGTGCGCGTCTCAGACCGGGATCAGAGCGACGAGCCCGAAGGCCGCGGAGACGATGCCGAGCAGGAGGAGGGAGCCGGTCACGCTCGCCGCCGTCCGGAAGATGAAGCCCGACGTCTGCCCGTGCGCGAGCTGCACCACGAAGGACAACAGCACGGCTCCGCCGAAGCCGACGATCAGCCACTGCATGCGCCATGTCTCAGGCACGAAGACCCCGATGGCGATCGCAGCGATGAGCGCCGCACCCCAGACGGCGACCACGCCGATGAGAGGGTTGCGCGGCGCGAGTGCGGGTTCGGACATGACTCCATTGTTACTCATCCGACGCAGAACCAGCCCCAGCGACGTCGAGTCGGGTTCTCGGGATCGATATCATGGGCCCACGGCGCCGTACCCGAACGCCGCTCAGGGCGCCGGATCCGTCGCCGGGAAGGAGTGCGCATGGCACTGATCCTGGTTCTGACACCCGCGCCCGCGAAACGGGTGCTTCCCGCGCTCGAGCTGCTCAGCCATCACGTGCGCCAGATCCCCGCAGAACCGGCTCAGCTCGTCAGCGCGCCCGAGAGCGACATCGTCATCGTCGACGGATGCACAGATCTCGCCGCAGCGAAGTCCTTGTGCAAGCTGCTGCGCACGACAGGGCAGGACGCGCCTCTGATCCTCGCGGTCACGGAGGGCGGTATGAGCGCGGTCTCCGGGGACTGGGGCATCGACGATGTGCTGCTCGCCGATGCGGGCCCCGCCGAGACCGATGCGCGCATCCGCCTCGCCCTGGCACGCAGCGCCGAGAGCTCCGCTCCGGCCCGGGTGCAGGCATCCGGCGTCACGATCGACGAGCAGTCCTATTCGGCGAAGCTTCACGGCAAACCTCTCGACCTCACCTACAAGGAGTTCCAGCTCCTGCACTTCCTCGCCACCCACCCTTCTCGGGTGTTCACCCGGGAACAGCTGCTCAGCGAGGTATGGGGCTACGACTACTTCGGCGGCACCCGCACGGTCGACGTCCACGTGCGCCGTCTGCGCGCCAAACTCGGCGATCAGGAGCAGATCATCGGCACGGTCCGCAACGTCGGCTACCGTTTCAACGTCTACGACGACGAGCAGACGCCCGCGCCGGTGCGCTGAACCGTCGCATCTCATTCACCCGCTCGTCGCGCTCCGGTGACAAGATGTAGTGCATGATCGATCCCGCTTTCCCTGACGCCGGACTCGGCGACGCCGAGGATGATGACTTCGATGCCGTCGAGAAGCCGGATTCGATGCTGCCGGATCACCGCTACCACGACCGCGAGGTGAGCTGGCTGGCGTTCAACCAGCGGGTTCTCGAGCTCGCCGAGGACCCCTCGCTCCCCGAGCTGGAGAGGGCGAACTTCCTGGCGATCTTCGCCAGCAACCTCGACGAGTTCTTCATGGTGCGCGTCGCGGGCCTCAAGCGCCGCATCCTCACCGGCCTCGCAGTGCCGACCAACGTCGGCCGCTCCCCCTCGGACGTGCTCGCCGATATCTCCCGCGAGGCGCACGCTCTGCAGCTGCGCCATGCCGCCGCGTGGACCGATCTCGTCCGCCCGGCACTCGCGGATGCCGGGATCGAGATCTCCGAATGGGATGCGCTCAGCGACAGCGAGCGCAGCGCCCTGACCGAGTACTTCCAGCTGCACGTCTTCCCCGTGCTCATGCCGCTGGCGGTCGACCCCGCGCACCCCTTCCCCTACATCTCCGGGCTGTCGCTGAACCTCGCCATCCGCATCCGCAACGCCCGCACCGGGCGCCAGGAGTTCGCGCGACTCAAGGTGCCCGCGATGCTGCCGCGCCTCGTCGAGGTTCCCGGCACCAGCGAGATCAAGCGCTTCCTCCCGCTGGAAGATCTGCTCTCCAACCATCTCGACGACCTGTTCCCCGGCATGGAGGTGCTCGACCACCACGCGTTCCGCCTCACCCGCAACGAAGATGTGGAGATCGAGGAGGATGAAAGCGAGAACCTCATCCAGGCCCTCGAAGCCGAGCTCCTCCGGCGCCGTTTCGGTCCGCCGATCCGCCTCGAGATCACCGACGACATGGATGATGTCACGCTCGATCTGCTGATCACCGAGCTCGACATCACGGATCAGGAGGTCTACCGCCTCCCCGGACCGCTCGATCTTCGCGCCCTGTTCTCCCTGTCGAAGGTCGATCGCCCCGATCTGCGCTATCCCCCGCACCTGCCCACGACGGCCCTGCCGTTCCAGCCGGCGGGATCAAGCACCCGCGCAGACATCTTCGCCGCGATCCGCAAGAGCGACGTGCTCGTGCACCACCCGTACGAGTCGTTCGCGACGAGCGTGCAGGCCTTCCTCGAACAGGCAGCGCGCGACCCGCACGTCCTCGCCATCAAGCAGACCCTGTACCGCACCTCCGGAGACAGCCCCGTCGTGCAGGCGCTGATCGACGCCGCTGAGGCCGGCAAGCAGGTCCTCGCGCTCGTCGAGGTCAAGGCCCGCTTCGACGAGGCGAACAACATCGTCTGGGCGCGCAAGCTCGAAAAGGCCGGAGTCCACGTCGTCTACGGGCTCGTCGGCCTCAAGACCCACTGCAAGCTCGCCCTCGTCATCCGCGAGGAGGAGGGCATGCTGCGCCACTATTCCCACGTCGGGACAGGAAACTACAACCCCAAGACCAGCCGGGTCTACGAGGACTTCGGCCTGTTCACCGCCGATGCGCAGGTCGGCAAGGACCTCACCCGTCTGTTCAACGAGCTCAGCGGCTATGCGATCGAGAAGAAGTTCAAGCGTCTCCTCGTCGCACCGCTGCACCTGCGCAAGGGCCTGCTGCGCCTCATCAACGCCGAGCGCAAGATCGCCGAGGCCGGCAAGCCCGCGCGCATCCGCATCAAGGTCAACTCGATGGTCGATGAGGAGATCATCGACGCGCTGTACCGGGCCAGCCAGGCCGGGGTGAAGGTCGATGTGTGGGTGCGCGGCATCTGCAGCCTGCGCGTGGACCTGCCCGGTGTGAGCGACAACATCACCGTGCGCAGCATCCTGGGGCGCTACCTCGAGCACTCGCGCATCTTCGCCTTCGGCGGCGACGGCGACCCGCAGGCCTACATCGGCAGTGCCGACATGATGCACCGCAACCTCGATCGACGGGTTGAGGCTCTGGTACGCGTCACCGACCCCGCGCACATCGCCGAACTGCTGGCGTTCTTCGACCTCGCCATGGACGACCGCACCGATTCGTGGCATCTCGGCGAGGGCGGCGTCTGGACGCGCCACTCGGAGGACTCCGAAGGAAACCCGCTCATCGACCTGCAGGACAAGACCATGAATCAGATCCGGCGCCGGCGCCGATCCCGCTCGGTGCGATGACGGCCACGACCCTGAAGATGAACGACGACAAGGCCGTCTACGCCGCCGGCGCCGTGGTGTGGCGCCTGGTCGAGGGAAAACTGCGGATCCTGCTGATCCACCGGACGAAGTACCGCGATGTGACCCTCCCGAAAGGCAAGGTCGACCCGGGCGAGATGCTCGCGCAGACCGCGGTGCGCGAGGTGCTCGAAGAAACCGGCATCCGGGTGAACCTCGGAGTTCCCGTCGGTGTGAGCCGCTACTTCATGCGCCCGAAGCGACAGAAGGTCGTTCACTATTGGGCCGCCGAAGCCACGGAGAAGGCCATCCGGGCGTCGAGCTTCGTTCCCAACAGCGAGATCGCCGCATTGGAGTGGGTCGGGCTGAAGAAGGCCCGAAAGCTCTTGAGCTATCCGGTCGACCTCGAGATCCTCGACGAGTTCGAGCGGCTCGTCGACGACGGTGTGCTGCACACGTTCCCCCTGATCGCGCTGCGCCATGCGAAGGCTGTGTCCCGCTCGGAGTGGGATCGGTCGGATGCGTCGCGTCCGCTCATCGAACGCGGACAGAAGCAGGCGCGCGCCATCGTGGCGCCCCTGCGTGCATTCGGCGTTCGTCGGATCATCACCAGCGACGCCGAACGCTGCCAGCAGACGATCGCTCCGCTCGCGAGAGCGCTGAAGCGGGAACCCGTGCTGACGGAGAACATCAGCCAGGACGCCTGGGAGGACGGCGTCGCCGACATCCGCAGCGTCATCGGCAAGCGCGTACGATCCCGCAAGCCCGCCGTTCTGTGCAGTCACGGACCGGTGCTCCCCGGCATCCTCTCCGAGATCGCCCTGGCGACCGGCACGATGCACGGCTCCTACCTCGGCAGCGCCTCAGCCCTGGATCTGGCCGCATTCTCGGTCGTCCACCTGTCATCGACCAACCCGGGCTCCGGCATCATCTCCATCGAAACGCACGTTCCCAAGATCTGACGGTTCGCTCCCCGTTCACCTTCCGTTTACCTGCACGGGAGAGTCTCGTTAACCGTCGCGCTTAGCGTCACTGTGTGCCCTGCACCGGGCCCAACCATCCACGATCGAAGGATCCACAGTGAAGATCTCCCGAATCGCACGTATCGGCGCCATCGGCGCCGTCGCCGCTCTCGCGCTCGCCGGCTGCGCCGCGAACGAAGGCGGCTCGACCGGTGGCTCGACCGACGAGGGCAACGGCTCGACGCTCTCCGGCACCATCGACGCGACCGGCGCCTCCTCGCAGGCCGCCGCCCAGGAGGCCTGGGTCGCCGCATTCCAGACCGCCCACACGGGTGTCACCGTCAACTACGAACCCACCGGATCCGGCACCGGCCGCGAGAACTTCCTCGAGGGCGGCAGCGACTTCATCGGCTCCGACCGCGCGTTCAACGACGACGAGATCGCCGCCGGCGGCTTCGGCGCCTGCACCACCGACGACATCGTCGAGATCCCCGCCTACATCTCCCCCGTAGCCCTCGCGTTCAACATCGACGGAGTCGACACGCTCAACCTCGACGCGAACACCATCGCGAGCATCTTCGCCGGCACGATCGCCAATTGGAACGACGGCGCCATCGCGGAGCAGAACCCCGACGCGACGCTCCCCGATCTGGCGATCTCGCCCGTGCACCGCTCCGACCCCTCGGGCACGCAGGAGACGTTCACCACCTACCTCGCCTCCGCCGCACCCGAGGTCTGGACCTATGAGGTCTCCGACGAGTGGCCCATCTCCGGCGGCGAAGCCGCCCAGGGCACCTCCGGGGTCGTCCAGGCCATCACCGCCGGCAACGGTGCGATCGGCTTCGCGGACGCCTCGCAGGTCGGCGACCTCGGCCAGGTCCACGTCGAGGTCGACGGCGAGTACGTCGCCTACTCCGCCGATGCGGCATCCAAGCTGGTGGAGAACTCCCCGCTCGCAGAAGGCCGCGGCGCCGGCGACCTCGTGTTCGACGTCGACCCCGCAGCAGCGACCGGCGGCGCCTACCCGATCGCACTCGTCAGCTACCTGATCGCCTGCGAGCAGTACGACGATGCGAACACCGGAGAGCTCGTCAAGGAGTACTTCAGCTACGTCGTCAGCGCCGAGGGACAGGCCGCAGCCGAGGAGAACGCCGGCAACGCCCCGATCTCCGATGGTCTGCGCGAGCAGGTCATCGCCGCGGTCGACCTGATCCAGGCAGGTTGATGACCGTCCTCTGACGTGAATGCCCCCGCGTCCACCGTGACGCGGGGGCATTCACGAGCACGGCCGCTACACCCGATCCGATCCATCCGCACTCTTCCGCCCGAGACAGGGAGACCATGAGCACGACCGAGCAGGCGCCGCCCGCGCTGACAGATCCACCCGCGCCGATCCAGGCCAAGAAGCGCCTCGGCGACCGCGTGTTCTCCGGCACCGCTCTGGGGGCCGGGATCGTCATCCTCATCGTGCTCGCCGCCGTTGCGACGTTCCTGATCATCCAGAGCCTGCCGGCATTCCAGATCGACACGAGCGACAACCACATCCTGCGGGGCGAGTCGTTCCTCAGCTATGTGTGGCCGCTCGTATTCGGAACGCTGTGGGCCTCGTTCATGGCGATCCTCATCGCAGCGCCGATCTCGATCGGCATCGCGCTGTTCATCTCGCACTACGCGCCGCGCCGCCTCGCCTCGCTGCTGGGCTACATCATCGACCTGCTCGCCGCGGTGCCCTCCGTCGTCTTCGGCCTGTGGGGCGGGCTCGTCCTGGCGCCGATGCTGCAGCCCGTCTACGCGTGGCTCAACAAGAACGCCGATTGGATCCCCTTCTTCCAGGGGCAGGTCTCCTCCACCGGGAAGACGATCATGACCGCGGCGCTCGTCCTCGCCGTCATGTGCATCCCGATCATGACCGCCATCTGCCGTGAGGTCTTCCTGCAGACCCCGACGCTGCACGAGGAAGCCGCCCTCGCCCTCGGCGCGACACGCTGGGAGATGATCCGCATGGCCGTGCTCCCCTTCGCCCGCGGCGGAATGGTCTCCGCCGCCATGCTCGCCCTCGGCCGCGCTCTCGGCGAGACGATGGCCGTGACGATGGTGCTCTCGCCCTCGGCCGTGGTCAGTTTCCTCGTCCTCACCGCCACGAACCCCACGCCGATCCCCGCGAACATCGCGCTCGCCTTCCCCGAAGCGCACGGCACCGGCGTCAACACGCTGATCGCCACCGGCCTCATCCTGTTCATCGTGACCTTCGCGGTCAACGCCCTCGCACGCTGGATCGTCGCCCGCCGTGCCGAGTTCTCCGGAGCGAACTGACATGACCGTCATCACCGTCCCCGCCTCCGCATCCCTCACCTCCGGCCGCCTGCCGAAGTGGGCCCCGTGGGCCCTGCTGCTGGCATCCTTCGTCATCTCCTTCGCCGTCTTCGGCGTCGCGAGCATCGGCGAAGACCTCGCCGATTTCAACATCGTCGGCGCCTCGATCGTCGGCATCCTCATCTACATGGTGCTCGTCACCGTCACCTCGGCGATCGCCGAGAGCCGTCGCAAGGCCGTCGACCGGCTGATGACGGCGCTCGTCGCCACCGCCTTCCTCATCGCCCTGCTGCCGCTGGTCTCGCTGCTGTGGACCGTGGTCACGAACGGCCTGCACCGCTTCGACGCCGAGTTCTTCTCCTTCTCCATGCGCAACGTCGTCGGCGAGGGCGGCGGCATCGTGCACGCCATCTGGGGCACCGTGCTCATCACCCTCACCGCCGCCGTCATCTCGGTGCCGGTCGGGCTCATGACCTCGATCTACCTCGTCGAGTACGGCCGCGGCAAGCTCGCCCGCGGCATCACGTTCTTCGTCGATGTGATGACCGGCATCCCCTCGATCGTGGCGGGCCTGTTCATCTACGCCGTCTTCTCGCTGCTCTTCCGCCCCGGCATCTCCATGGGCATCATGGGCGCCCTCTCCCTCGCCGTGCTCATGACCCCGGTGGTCGTCCGCGGTAGCGAAGAGCTTCTGAAGATCGTTCCGAACGAGCTGCGCGAAGCATCCTATGCACTCGGCGTGCCGAAGTGGCTGACGATCCTCAAGGTCGTCCTGCCCACGTCGATCGCCGGCATCATGACCTCCGTCATGCTCTCGATCTCCCGCGTCATCGGCGAGACCGCACCCCTGCTGCTCACCGCCGGATTCACCATGAGCATGAACACCAACATCTTCAACGGGCAGATGATGACGCTGCCGGTGTTCGCCTACAACCAGTACATGAACCAGGGCACGAACCCCGGGGCCGCGCTCGACCGCGCCTGGGCGTCCGCCCTCACCCTGATCCTGATCGTCATGGTGCTGAACCTCGCCGCGCGTCTGATCGCCAAGTGGTTCGCCCCGAAGACCTCCGGCCGCTGAGCCGTTCCGACCCGAAAAGAGACCGCACATGTCCAAGAGCATCGAAGTCAACGACCTCAACGTCTACTACGGCGACTTCCTCGCCGTCGAAGGCGTCTCCCTCGACATCCAGCCGCGCAGCGTCACCGCGTTCATCGGTCCGTCCGGCTGCGGAAAGTCCACTTTCCTGCGCACCCTGAACCGTATGCACGAGGTCATCCCCGGTGCCCGCGTGCAGGGCGAAGTCCTCCTCGATGGCAAGGACCTCTACGGCCCCGGCGTCGACCCGGTGCTCGTCCGCCGCCAGGTGGGAATGGTCTTCCAGCGCCCGAACCCCTTCCCGACCATGTCGATCAAGGAGAACGTGCTCGCCGGGGTCAAGCTCAACAACCGCCGCATGGCCAAGAGCGACCAGGACGCGCTCGTCGAGAAGGCGCTCACCGGAGCGAACCTGTGGAACGAGGTCAAGGACCGTCTCGACCGCCCCGGCTCCGGCCTCTCGGGCGGTCAGCAGCAGCGTCTGTGCATCGCCCGTGCGATCGCCGTCTCCCCCGAGGTGATCCTCATGGACGAGCCCTGCTCGGCCCTGGACCCCATCTCGACCTATGCGATCGAAGAGCTGATCGGCGAGCTGAAGAACGAGTACACGGTCGTCATCGTCACCCACAACATGCAGCAGGCCTCGCGCGTCTCGGATCGCACCGCGTTCTTCAACATCGCGGGCACCGGCAAGCCGGGCAAGCTCATCGAGTACGACGACACCTCCACGATCTTCACGACCCCCAGCGTGCAGGCGACCGAGGACTACGTCTCCGGCCGCTTCGGCTGAGCCCGGCGGTCAGTCGCGCGGCGAGAGCAGATATCCGTTGAGCTCGGCCGTGAGAGCGGCATCGACCGGGAGCGGATGGCCGTCGATGGCGGTCACCGCGACAGCGAGGCGGACGCTGGAGACGAGCCAGGCGGCATCGGCTTCGCCGAGCGCGGATGCCGGGATCCTCTCATAGCCGGTTTCGACGCCCCGCTCGGTCAGGAATTCGAAAGCACTGAGCTGCGTCGTCCCATGCAGGATGCCGCCGCTCGGCGCCGGCGTCACGAAGCGGTCCCCGTACCGCAGGATCAATGACGCCGTCGGCGCCTCCAGGACGAATCCGTCGCTGGAGAGGAAGATCGCGTCATCGGCGGCGCGGCGGCGCGCTTCACGCAGTGCCGCCATGTTGACGGCGTACGACAGCGTCTTCGCACCGAGCAGGAGCCAGGGCGCACGTTCGGCGACATCGAGCGAATACCCTCGGTCGAGAGTGACGACACGCACGCCGGCGGCGCGCACGGCAGAGAAGTCCGAGGCCGGCCCCGTGGTGGCCCAGGCGGTCGGGGTCGGACCGTGCTCCACGCCTCGGCTGAGGATGAGCTTGATCGTGGCCTCCCCCGGCGGGCACTGGGCGGCGGCCATGGCGATCGCCTGCCGCCACTGCTCGTGGTTCGGCAGGGGAAGATCGCACAGCCGCGCCGAGTTCGCCAGCCGCTCCAGGTGCGGGACGACCTCCTGCGGGTGCGCATCGATCACGCCGATCGTCTCGAA
The DNA here is from genome assembly GCF_054798215.1 of Microbacterium sp. GXF6406. Lineage (NCBI taxonomy): Bacteria > Bacillati > Actinomycetota > Actinomycetes > Micrococcales > Microbacteriaceae > Microbacterium > Microbacterium sp. GXF6406. The sequence continues at coordinate 49,592 of NZ_JBSJZH010000018.1, forward strand.
TACACCGTCGCCGCGCTGCGTGCTCAACTCGCCCACGCTGAGGGCCGGAGCATCCGGATCGATGACCGTGAACGTCTCGGAGAAGTCATCGCGCGGATCAGCGGTGTCGACGGGCGCGATGATGAGGGCGAAGCGCTGTGCCATGCGCCCGACTCTACGGGGAAGCCGACCGATGGGAATAGCGCGTGCCGCGGCACGTTACAATTGAGTGGCCGGGCCGCATAACCCCGGGCTCCAAATTCTGCCGCTGCGAGCGGCCTTCCGCCGAGAGGCGTTTATTGCGGCCCGGTCCTTCCTTCTCCGGAAGCGGGTGCCGCGGAGGCCTCGCTCAGGCGAGATCGCCGACGCGCCAGAGACCCGCGGCCGCCGCGAGATCGCCGGAATAGCTGTGCAGCCGTCGCGCCCGTGCAGTCAGCTCACTCGCACGCTCGGGCTCCGTCATCTCGTAGTCGTCGGCGATGTGCGTGGCGCCCGACACCTGCACGCGGCAGAATGCCGCGGCGCGTTCGAGCGCGACCGCGAAGTCCCCCTGGAAGACGCCGCGCAGGATCGTGTCGATCAGGGCGACGATCTCCTCGGGAGACGCGGGCATCGGCGCTCCGGCGATGACGGCATCGGCCGAGGCGAGCTCGTTGCGCCCGCGCTCGTAAAGCAGCGCTGAGGTGGCGGGGTCGTTGTGGATCGACAGCTGCAGCAGATACAGCCGCCACAACGCACCCGGAAGCGAGATGCCCGGGGCGCTCGCCCAGAGCTCGGCGATGTCGTCGATCCCGTGCTCGGCGGTGAAGGCGATCAGTCGCCGGGTGCTCTCCCCGCTCTCGTCGGCGCGAGCACGGGCGAGCAGAGCGGATGCTGTGGCATGAGCGACCCGTGCCGTCTCCGCCGAGTCGCGCGCGCCGACGAGCTTGTCGAAGGACGCCGAGGGGCGGCGGACGGGGCGATGGAACTGCTCGGGCATCCGTCCAGGCTACTCGCCGATCAGGCGGTCGGGATGACGATCACCGGATCGGTCGTGGGCTGTCCGTCGGGAGACCCGCCGTCCTGTTCGACCGTCACGGCAATGACGTCGCCTGCGTGCATCTCGCCTTCCAGCAGCGCGGTCGCGCTCCCGGCGTCGGGATCGAACACGCCCGCGGCGATCGGCTGCTCGCCGCGCACGAACCAGAGCTCGTAGGTCAGGCCTTCGTCGAGGTCGTCGAGGCCGTCGGTGACGAGCACCGCATTGCCCACCGTCGTGGACCAGTGCGCGGTCGCCCGGGCGCCGGATTCGAGCTCGACCGTGACCTGCTGCGCATCGGATGCCGCTTCGATCTCCTGCAGCGCGACGACGGATGCCGGGGCGGTGAGCTGTGGGAGGAGCACCGCGCTGCCGATCCCGATACCGGCGATGAGAACCACGGCTGCGGCGAGCGCGAAGAGCGCACGGTTGCGGCGCTTCGGTCGGCCGGTGGAAGAAGCGGTCTTCGAGACGGGTGCGGCGGGAGCGCCCTCCGGTTCCGCCTCCCCCTGAGCCGTCGACGCGATTTCGGCAAGAAGCGCTGCGCGCAAAGCCGGCGGCGGTGTCTCTGCGGCGGCGCTCGAGGCAAGAGCTGCAGCAGTCTCGCGGTCGTGCTCGAGCATCGCCGACCACTCGGGGTGCGCACGGAGGGCGTCCGTGAAGCGCTGATGATCAGCATCCGACAGCGCGTTCAGCGCGCGGCCGGCGGCCAACTCGGAGAATTCCTTCTCGTTCATGCGTTCACCCCCATTTCGTTGCGAAGTCTCGAGAGTCCGTCTCTCATGCGTGTCTTGATGGTTCCCAGCGGAGCGCCCGTGAGGACGGCGATCTCGCTCTGACTGTAACCGCCGTAGTAGGCGAGCACGATCGCTTCGCGCTGGGCCTCGGGCAGGGCCCCCAATGCCGCGACGACCCGTTCGCCCTCGAGGCTGAGCTCCACCTGCTCGGCGACGCTGTCATGGGCGACGCCGACATCGCGGATGCCGATGCGGATGTCGCGGTCGGTGCTCGACTGAGATGCCCGCACACGGTCCACGGCCCGCCGGTGTGCGATGGTGAGGACCCAGGTGCGTCCCTGTCCTCTGTTCGGAGCGAAGCGCCCGGCGGATTGCCAGATCTCGAGGAAGACCTCCTGCAGCACTTCTTCGCTCTGGGAGCGGTTGACGAGCACGCGCAGGATGAGCCCGAAGACACGGGCGGAGAGCAGATCGTAGAGTTCGGCGAAGGCCGTCTGATCGCCGGTGGCGACACGGATGAGGAGGTCGGCGACGGGGTCTCCCGCTGTGCCGTCCTCCGGCATCTCCACGCCGTCGATCACCATCTCCACAAGCATGCCGCATCATCTCCCTCGGGCGCGCGCACGCGCCGGTTCGTGGATCATCCGAACGTGAACGAGTAGGCCTGGATGCCGGCGGGCACCTCGACGGTGATCGTTCCGTCGCCGAGGGAGTCCTGGGAGAGGAGTTCATAGGACCGCGGTGCTCCGTCGACGGCGATCCTCCGTGTCTCGCCGTCGTCGCCCGTGACGATGATCTCGCCGCTTCCCGCCAGCACCATCCGCACCTCCGCGGCACGGTAGTTCAGCTGGATTCGGCCGGATGCCGCGGTCGGTTCCGCGTACTGGGTGGCGATCTCCCATCGCCCCTCCAGCGCGAAGGCATCAATGGCGAGCTCATCGGGGAAGCCGAAGTCGCCCGTGCCGGCACGGTATCCGTCGTCGCCGCCGTAGTTGACGTCCTTCGACGAGCCGAGGAAGGTCTCGCGGGTCAGCGTTCCCCTCTCGGGTGTCTCATCGACGACATCGGTGGAGGAAGGAAGGTCGACCGTCGCGTCGGCATCCTGCAGGAGCTCCCGGATCATCTTCTCGGTCGCTGCGTAATTGCCCTCTCCGAAGGAGATGTGGCGCACGACTCCTTCGGCGTCGATCAGGTAGTGGGCGGGCCAGTAGCGGTTGCGGTAATTGGTCCAGGTCGAGAGCTGATTGTCGAGCGCGACGGGGTATTCGATGCCAAAGTCCCGGATCCCGGATGCGACGTTTCCGGCGTCCTTCTCGAAGGCGTACTCGGGCGAGTGGATGCCGATGACCTGGAGCCCCGCGTCGCGATAGGCCTCATCCCAGGCGACGACGTGCGGGATGGAGCGCTGACAGTTGATGCACGAGTACGCCCAGAAGTCGATGAGCACCACCTGTCCGCGCAGCTCGTCGAGATCGATGCCCGCGCCATCGGATGTATTCAGCCACTGCTCGATCCCCCGGATGCTCGGGGCCGTGCCGCAGGCTTCGAGCTCCTCGGCACCATTCGTGCAATTCGACAGTTCACGGTTCTCATCCGTGACGAGGCCACCGAGATCCAGCGCATCCGCCTGCTTGTCGGCGAGATCTTCCTGAATACCCGCGGTGTAGTCCGGGAGAAGCCTTTGCAGCATCTGCGGAACGTTGAAGACGAGCCCCACGGCGAGCAGGATCATCGCGATGCCCGCCGTGATGCGCAGACCCCGCTCACGACTGCGGAAGGCACGGATGCGCTCGACGAGACCGCGTCCGGCGAGCGCGAAGACGAGCAAGGGGATCGCGACGCCGATCGCGAACGACACCGTCAGAAGGACGGTGCCGACGCCGATCTGACCTGTCGCCCCCGCCACGATGATCGCGGCCAGTACGGGGCCGGCGCAGGGCACGAATACGGCTCCGAGGGCGAGGCCGACGCCGAAGCCCGTCCCGCGGTTCTGCACCTCTCTCCGCGGCAACCACTGGAACGGCTTCTCCAGCAACTGCTCGAACCGCGGGATGAGAAGGCCGACGCCGATCACGATCAGCACGATGATCCCCGCCCAGCGGAGGATGTCCTGCGGCAGATTGAGCAGGCCCAGCACGATCGATCCGAGCAGCGTCACCAGCGTGAAGCTGAACACCAGGCCCGCGATCACCAGATAGGGGCGGCTGCGCCGGGCTGGCAATGCCTCGCCGTCGAAGCGCGCGGACTGCGCGCCTCCCGTGAGGAAGATGACCGGGAGCACCGGCAGGATGCACGGCGAGATTCCCGTGATGAGACCGCCGAGCAGTCCGATGATGATGAGGTCCATGTCCTCGCCTTCCGTCACACGGTCATTCGCTCCCGGAGGTCGAATCGGATTGCCGAGAAGTTTTTTCGTCGAGTTCCCATCCGATCGATCGGGGATTCCGAAGAATCATCGACGCCGCGGGAATTCCGCGGCTGCAAGCATCCGGAGGTAGACATGTTCAGCACCAAGAAGAAGATCACCGCAGCTCTGTCGCTCGGCTTCGCGAGCGTTCTCGTGCTGTCGGGTTGTTCCATGAGCGGCGACACCGCCGAGGAGCCGATGGACTCCACGATGCCGGAGGCCTCGGAAGAGGCCACCGACATGATGGACCCGGCGGCGAACCTCGTCGGCCCCGGCTGTGAGGCGTACGCCGAGACCGTCCCGGAGGGCGACGGATCGATCATGGGGATGTCCCAGGACCCGGTCGCCGTCGCGGCATCCAACAACCCGCTGCTCACCACGCTCGTCGCGGCCGTCAGCGGCCAGCTCAACCCCGACGTCAACCTCGTCGACACGCTCAACGGTGACGAGTTCACCGTCTTCGCCCCCGTCGATGACGCCTTCGGGAAGATCGACGCAGCCACGATCGAGTCGCTGAAGACCGACACCGAGACGCTGTCGTCGATCCTCACCTACCACGTCGTTCCCGGCCAGATCGAGCCCGCCGACATCGCCGGCACGCACACCACCGTGCAGGGTGCAGATGTCGAGGTCACCGGTTCGGGCGAGGAGTGGATGGTCAACGACTCGATGGTCATCTGCGGCGGCGTCCAGACCGCCAACGCCACCGTTTACCTCATCGACACGGTCCTGATGCCGCCGGCAGAGTAAACACGCAGGCTCCCGTACGGGACGCCACGGCTTCGGCCGGCGGCGTCCCGTTCTGCGTTGCCATGACTAGGCTGTGCGCATGACCTGGGCGCTGGCACTCGACCTGCTGGGAACGTTCTTCTTCGCCATCTCCGGCAGCCTGCTGGCGGCCCACCGCGGCTATGACATCGTCGGATCGCTGCTGCTCGGCAGCCTCACGGGGCTCGGCGGCGGAGTCATCCGCGACCTCATCATCGGCACACCGCCCGTCGCGTTCGACAAGCCGATCCACCTCATCGCCCCCGTCGCCGCGGCCATCCTCGTCTTCTTCTTCGCGCACCGCAGCGAACGCTACTCCCGGCCGCTGCTGATCTTCGACGCCGGCGGGCTGGCGCTGTTCTGCACCACCGGCACGATCAAAGCCCTCGAGAGCGGAATGAACCCCGTCGCCGCTGTGCTGCTCGGGGTCACCACCGGTGTGGGCGGCGGCCTGCTGCGGGATGTCGTCGCCAACCGCGACCCGCAGCTGTTCACCTCCGACGACCTCTACGCCGTCCCCGCGTTCCTCGGGGCGATCATCGTCGCAACCATCTGGCTCACCCCGCTCGCCAACGTGTTCTCAGCGCTCATCGGGGCCGTCGTCGTCTTCGTGTTCCGCGTGCTGTCGCTGCGCTTCCGCTGGCACATCCCCCACGCCCGCGGCCGGGCGGGCGCGAGCGGGCATGATCTCCGGCTAGACTGAACGTGCGGGCCTCTAGCTCAGTTGGCAGAGCATCGGACTTCAACAAAATAGGAGCGCCCCGGGGGAAACCTCGGGGATGACACCACTCAAAGTCGGGGAACCCTTCCTGGTAAACCAGATGGCAATCCCGAGCCAAGCCGGACGCGAGTCCGGAAGGTGTAGAGACTGGACGGGTGGCACCTAAAGCGAAAGCTACGGTGAAGGGACAGTCCAGACCACGAACGTCTCCGGACGGCGGTGAAAACCGAAGTGGTATGTTAATCCGCGGGTCATGGGTTCGAGCCCCATGGGGCCCACCGCATAAGACGTCAGTGCTTGGCGTTACGGTGCTCGCATGAAGATGTGCGGCACCTGTTCTCAGAAAAAATCCTTCTCCGAATTCAATCGGCAAACCTCGCGCCCTGATGGCTTGCAAGAGGTTTGCCGTAGTTGCAACAGGGCCTCTTCCCGTGCCTATCATCAGCAGAATCGTGAGCACCATCTGCGCGTAATTCGCGCTCGAACGTCAGCGCAGCGCCGGCGGAACCTGGACTACGTCTTTACGCATCTCCAATCACATTCCTGCGTCGACTGCAGTAACGCAGACATACGCGTGCTCGATTTCGATCACCGCCCCGGACAGACGAAACGGGCTCTTCGTAATTGAAGGTGTAGTCGGGGTGCGCGCGGCGATTGGTGGATAGGGGTCGAGGTCTTCCAGGATGGAAGTTCCTACGCTGTCCACCGGAAAGACCTCGACGTGTTCCACGCTACCTTTGCCGCGCCCGATCTGACCACCTTCTGTCGCCTTGACGAGCTCGGCCTGCAAGCTGTCGGGCAGCGCCTGGAG
>NZ_JBSJZH010000019.1:0-52671 GCF_054798215.1 Microbacterium sp. GXF6406
GTGGACGCTGATGTGGACGCTGATGTGGACGCTGATGTGGACGCTGATGTGGACGCTGATGTGGACGCTGACGTGGACGCTGACGTGGACGCAGATGTGGACGCTGATGTGGACGCTGACGTGGACGCTGACGTCGATGCAGATGTAGACGCTGACGTGGACGCAGATGTGGACGCTGACGTGGACGCTGACGTCGATGCAGATGTAGACGCTGACGTGGACGCAGATGTGGACGCTGACGTCGATGCAGATGTGGACGCTGACGTGGACGCTGACGTGGACGCTGACGTGGACGCAGATGTGGACGCTGACGTCGATGCAGATGTGGACGCTGATGTGGACGCTGACGTGGATGCAGATGCTGACGCAGCAGAGCTCGCGATCGATGTTCGTATCCCTGAGGTTCGCGTGGGTGACACGCAGACCACCGTCGGAACGGGCTTCCAGCCTGGTGAGGTCGTCACCGGTGTGATGAACTCCGACCCGCTGGCGCTCGGCACGCAGACGGCCGACGCCAACGGAACGGTGACCTTCACCTGGGTCATCCCGCAGGGCACGGAGCTCGGTGCGCACACGGTGACGCTCACCGGCGCCGAGTCCGGCTCGATCAGCGGAACCTTCCGAGTCATCGCGTCCGGATCCGGCAACCTGCCGGCGACGGGTCTCGACCTCGGAGCCTCGGTTCCGATCGGCATTGCGCTCCTGCTTCTCGGCGCAGCTGGATATATGGTGAGCCGCAAGCGCACCGCAGCTAACGAGAACTGAGCTAGTTAGAACCGGCGGGCAGCCCGAGGTCTTCGGATCTCGGGTTGCCCGTCCGTTCGCTAATACAAGTAAGAACACGGAGAACGATGCACGCGAAATCACGGGTGTGGCGCCGATGGGTGTTGCTCGCAATGGGACTATTCGTCATCTGGCACATCTTTGCCACATTCCTCTGGGTCGCTCCTGCATCTCCTTTGCGTGAGGTGGTTCCGAAGAGCGCACTGCGAGGGTATATGTCGCCACTCTTTGGGCAGTCGTGGAGCGTGTTCGCGCCTTCTCCGATCAACGGCGACTACTACTTGGACATTCGCGCTCAGGTCAAGAACGGTGACGGAGATGAATCCGTGACAGATTGGGTCCGCGCAACAGATGTCGAGACGTCTTGGATTCGACACAATCTCACGCCGCCTCGCTCAGCCGGCCTTGCCGTCGATGTCACCCGTGGCCTGTACACGGAGTACAAGGATCTCGACGAGTCCAGCCAGGAGCTCGTCGGCTTGAACTGGCATAAGGATGCGTGGAACGAACGACTTGCGGAGCGGCTGACGGCGGAATCTTCCAACGCCCCCGACAAGTATCTCGAGGCGGAAGAGCGTGTCGCTGCGTACGCGACTCAAGTTGCTTACGCTGTTTGGGGTGACGACGTGGATAAAGTCCAGTTCCGAGTCTCTCGTCAAGCGGTTATCCCCTTTTCTCAACGCAACAATCCCGAGGCAACGCGACCCGAACCCGTCTCTCAGGACTACGGATGGCGCGGTTTGATTGAATACGATGGCCAATCGCGTGATCAGTTCCGCGATTATTTCTGCTCGGCTCCGATCGGAGTTTGCTGACATGGCATGGGTTAACGTGATCCGCAGAGTCCCTGGTTTCCTCTGGCTCATGGTGACGCACGCGCTTAGAGGAATCGGCGCAGGCCTCTCCCGACTCCTGGGATTCTGTGAAGAGTGGCTCACTGGGCGAAAGCACGCACAGTACGGCACCGCGATCATGCGGATTGTTCTGGGACTGGTCGGGCTCGGACTTCTGTTCTCGAACTTCGCCGCCCGATCTTACCTTTACGGTCCGGCTGCAACCTGGACGCAAGAGAGCGTCGATCCGCAGGCGGCTCTGCCGCGAGTCTGGTTGTTCAGCATCGTGCGGCACCTGTCTCACAGCATGTTGTTCATCACGCTGGTGTTCATCGTGCTGGCTGTTCTCGCAGCACTGATTGTGGTCGGATGGCGCATCCGGTTGGTTCTTCCCGTCTACTTCGTGCTCTGGGTGAGCCTGATCGAGACCAATGATGCGGTGAGCGATCAGAGCGACAACGTCTACCGCATCTGCCTGTTCTTCCTGTTCTTTGCAGATTCAGCGCGGCGACTTTCTCTCGACGCGCGTCGCAGAGAGAAAGCCGGCTACGTTCGCGGAGGCGTCCTCGTGCGTGCGTGGAAGGGCGCACCAGTGCTGCCTGAGTGGCTCACGAATGCGGCGCACAACCTCGTGCTCGTGATTCTCACCGCACAGGTTTCGATCATCTACGCATCGGGTGGTCTTTATAAGGCCTCTGGCACGCTTTGGGAGCAGGGCATAGCCGTATACGGGCCGCTCCAAACGCAGCTCTACGGCAGCTCTTGGCCGTGGCTCAGTGAGCTCGCCACCACATGGGGTCCCGCTGTTGTCATCGCGTCGTGGGGATCGATCATCCTGCAGGTGTCGTTCCCGTTCATGCTCATGAACCGCTTCACGCGAGTGATCGCACTGCTCGGCATCGTCGGTTTCCATATCTCGATCGCCGTCCTCATGGGGCTGCCCTGGTTCTCCCTCGCCATGATCTCCATTGACGCGATCTTCGTGCGCGACCGCACTTGGCTCGCGATCGGCCACGGAGTCACGAAGTCCTGGCGGAGCACCGCAGACCAAACTGCGGAACAAACCTCAGAACAACCGGCAGAACAACTGGAGCCCGTGGGCACTCGTCGGTCGGCAAGAGCAGCGGAGAAGCCCGCGACAGAACCCGCCGCCAGCATCTGACAGAAACGTGCTGAGTGGGGGAGCGGCTTCGGCTCGTTCCTCGCTCAGCCCGTTTCTCATGCGCTCACTGGCCGGGAGCTCGCCACTCCTCGACATGCACCTCGACGGTCGCGGCGGCGCCCAGAAGCTTCGAGACGGGGCAGCGGGCGTGCGCAGCATCCAGAACCTGACGCGCCTCGTCGACCGAAGCATCCGCCAGCGAGAGATACGCGTCGACGTGGAACTCGAAACCCGCCCCGGCGGATGCATCGTGCAGTTCGACCTCGACGCGAACCGCGGTGCGACTGCGGCCGGCGACGACGGCCTGCGCCGTGGCATTCAAACACGTCGCCCACGCCAGCGCCAGCAACTGTTCGGGGTCTGTGCCCGCCGGATCTCGCCGCGGGTTCAACGGCGACGACACCGTCACGGCGAGCCCGCCCGGAACCCGGGCGACGCCGTCTCCGCCGTCGCTGTTGATCGCCTCGGTCCGGTACCTCATAGCCATCAGGCCACTATAGTTGGACGCAGTACAGGTAATCCGGGCGATGAAGCCGTGGTCACACAGAACGGCACTCACCGATGGCACATACAGACACGATCGTCGCGTTCGACGATGTCGTCGTGCGCCACGGCGGCCCCGCAACACCTCCCGCCCTCGACGGCATCAGCGTCAGCATCCGACGCGGTGAGATCTTCGGCGTCATCGGCGAAAGCGGCGCCGGCAAGACGACCCTGCTCGAACTCATCAACGCTCTGAAAACCCCCACCAGCGGAACCGTCACGGTCGACGGAGAGAACGTCGCCGGACGCAACCGCGCAGCGCTGCGCGCACTCCGACGCCGCATCGGCGTCGTCTTCCAGGGCATCCACCTGCTCAGCAGCCGTACCGTGCGCCAGAACGTCGAAATCCCGCTCAAGGTCGCCGACGACACCCGGCGCACGCGCGCCGAACGCCGCGCCGCCGTCGACGAGATGCTCGCGTTCGTCGGCCTCACCCACCGCGCCGACCACTACCCGGCCCAGCTCAGCGGCGGCGAACAGCAGCGCGTCGCTCTCGCCCGTGCCCTCATCACCCGACCCCCGGTACTGCTCTGCGATGAACCCACCTCATCGCTCGACGCCAGCACCACCGGCGAGATCCTGCGCGTGCTCCTTAACGCCCGCGCCGAACTCGGCACCACCATCATCGTCATCTCCCACGACCTCGACGTCGTCAAAGCCGTCTGCGACCGCGCACTGCTGCTCGAAAAGGGGCGGATGCGCGAACTCTTCACGGTCAAGAAGAGCGACCTGCGCGCCATGCCCAGCTATCACGAGCAGGTCAGACGGGAGCTCATGTGATGACCTGGCTCACCGAACTCCTCGCCGACTACGGCGACGACATCGTCGAAGCCCTCGCCGAGACCGGCTACATGATGATCGTCTCCCTCGCCGCAGCGGTCATCATCGGGCTCCCGCTCGGCATGCTCGTCTTCCTCACCCAGCGCGGCGGCATCGCCGAGAACCGGCCGATCTGGACGATCGCGAACCTCTACATCAACATCGTCCGCTCCTTCCCGTTCCTGCTGCTCGTCGTCTTCCTCATCCCGTTCACGCGCGCCGTGATGGGAACGAGCTTCGGCACCGAAGCATCCACCCTGCCGCTGTGCTTCGTGGCCGTCGCGATCTACGCGCGCCTCGTCGAACAGATCCTCCGCGAGATCCCACCCGGAATCTCCCGCGTCGCCGTCTCGATGGGCGCCAGCCTGCCGCAGGCCGTCTGGCGCATCCTCCTGCCCGAAGCACGCTCCGGCCTCGTCTACGCGCTCACCTCCGCGGCCATCAGCCTGCTGTCGTACTCCACCGTGCTCGGCGTCGTCGGCGGCGGAGGCATCGGCGACTTCGCCATGCGCTACGGCTACCAGGAGTACAACGACGCCCTCATGTACATCACCATCGCGATCATCGTCGTCTGCGTGCTCGCCATCCAGGCGGTGGGGCATCGGGCATCCGAACGCCTCGACCACCGCTGAACCGTCCCTATATATAGAGAGCAGGAACCATGCGCACCTCCCGTCTCGGACTCGCCGTCATCCTCGGCGCCGCCATCGTCCTCACCGGATGCTCCGCGCCGGACACCGGCGAATCGGATGCGATCACCGACGAACCAGTCGTCATCCAGGTCGCCGCGGTCACCTCGCCCATGACCGATGTGGTGCTCGCTGCCGGTGAAGCCATCGAAGACGGCTACGAGATCGAACTCGTCGAGATCTCCGACTACATCACCGCGAACAACGTCGTCAACGACGGAGACGTCTACGCGAACTTCTCGCAGCACGTGCCCTACATGGAGCTGTTCAACGAGGCGAACAACGGCACCCTCACCGGGGTGCAGCCGGTCTACAACTTCGACATCGCCTTCTACTCGAAGACCCTCGATGACATCGCAGACCTGCCGGATGCCGCGACCATCGCCGTTCCCAACGACTCCGCCAACCTCGGCCGCGCGCTCAAGCTGCTCGACTCCGAGGGTGTCATCACGCTCGCAGAGGGCGTCGACCCCTACGCCGCGACCGTGAAGGACATCGCCGAGAACCCGAAGAACGTCGAGTTCCTCGAGGTTCCGATCGCATCCCTCAACGCCGCCTACGAAGAAGCCGATCTCGTCTTCCAGTGGCCGTCGCACATCGCCGCCCTCGGCCTCACGCCCGAAGAAGACGGACTCATCACCGAGACCGACGACCGCTTCGCCCTCTACCTCGTCGTGCGCGAAGAGAACGCGAAGTCCGCAGAGACCGAGGCCCTGAAGAAGGCCTTCGCCAGCGACGAGGTGCGCGAGGTCATCGAATCGAACGGAACCATCGACGTCGCGTTCTGAGTGGGCCTGTGGCGACGCGACAACCGGGGGCGGCCCGCGACCGCGGTTCACTTAGAGGGATCGCATAAGCCGCTTGGGGTCGTCTTAGAGGACTCCTACGATTGAAGCATCCTTACTTCTCTCTGAGGGGAAAACCATGGTCGACGCCGCTGTCCGCAATTCCGCCCCATCCGCCGCCGAAGACGCTCCGCGCATCGATGTCGAGCGGGTCACCGACCTGCTGCTCGGCACCTGGGCCGACACGCGTCGCACGGCCCGCGAGATGATCAAGGATCCCGCGTTCTGGCGCATCGACGAGCTCGGCAAGGACGAGCACCGCGAGCGCGTGCTCAGCCAGCTGCACCTGCTCGTCGAGCAGGGCGCGGTGCACCGATCGTTCCCGAAGAAGTTCGGCGGCGAGGAGAACAACGGCGCGAACATCGCCGGTTTCGAAGAGCTCGTCGCCGCAGACCCCAGCCTGCAGATCAAGGCCGGCGTGCAGTGGGGGCTGTTCGGATCTGCCGTGCACCAGCTCGGCACCGAGGAGCACCACGAGAAGTGGCTGCCCGGCATCATGGATCTCTCGATCCCCGGTGCGTTCGCGATGACCGAGATCGGGCACGGGTCGGATGTGGCATCCGCAGGGACCACCGCGACATACGACCCCGAGACGGAGGAGTTCGTCATCCACACCCCGTTCCGCGGGGCGACGAAGGAGTACCTCGGCAACGCCGCCGTGCACGGCATCGCCGCGACCGTCTTCGCGCAGCTCATCACGAACGGCGTCAGCCACGGAGTGCACTGCTTCTACGTGCCGCTGCGCGGGGACGACGGCGTCGACCTGCCCGGCATCACCCGTGAGGACGACGGACTCAAGGGCGGCCTGAACGGCATCGACAACGGGCGCCTCACGTTCGACCAGGTGCGCATCCCGCGCACCAACCTGCTCAACAAGTACGGCGACGTCGCCGCGGACGGCACCTACACGAGCCCGATCGACAGCCCCGGCCGCCGCTTCTTCACGATGCTCGGCACGCTCGTGCAGGGTCGCGTCTCGCTCGACGGCGCCGCATCGTGGGCGTCGGCCCTCGCGCTGCACATCGCCATCACTTACGGCTCGCAGCGCCGCCAGTTCGACGGAGCCGACGGCCAGGAGGTCGTGCTGCTCGACTACGGCAAGCACCAGCGCCGACTGTTCCCGCGCCTCGCGACGACGTACGCGCAGATCTTCGCGCACGACGAGTTCCTGCAGAAGTTCGACGGCGTCTTCTCCGGCCGCACCGACACCCCCGACGACCGCGAGGACCTCGAGACGCTCGCCGCAGCGCTCAAGCCGCTGTCGACCTGGCACGCGCTCGACACCCTGCAGGAGGCGCGCGAGGCCTGCGGCGGATCGGGCTTCATGTTCGAGAACCGCCTCGTCGGCCTGCGCGCCGACCTCGACATCTACGTCACCTTCGAGGGCGACAACAACATTCTGCTGCAGCTCGTCGGCAAGCGTCTGCTCACCGACTTCGCCAAGCAGTTCAAGGACAAGGATGCCGCGGCCCTCGCCAAGTACGCCGTCGGGCAGACCGCGGGCAAGGTGTTCCACGGCGCAGGGCTCCGCCGTTTCGGGCAGACGGTCGCCGACTTCGGCTCGACCGCCCGCTCGGTCGAGAACGGTCTGCGCGCCGAGCAGCAGCACGAGCTGCTCGCCGACCGGGTGCAGCAGATGGTGGCCGACATCGCCGGACGCCTGCGCCCGGCCGGCAAGGACAAGGCGCTCGGCGAGAAGCTGTTCAACGAGAACCAGACCGAGCTCATCGAAGCGGCCCGCGCGCACGGCGAGCTGCTGCAGTGGGAGGCGTTCACGGATGCCGTCGCCAGTGTTCCCGATGAGGACACCCGCCAGGTGCTCACCTGGCTGCGCGACCTGTTCGGCCTGCAGCTCATCGAGAAGCACCTCGCCTGGCACATCATCAACGGCCGCCTGTCGACGCAGCGCGCCGCCGCCGTGTCGAGCTACATCGACCGGCTGTGCCTGCGCCTGCGCCCGCACGCGCTCGACCTCGTGAACGCGTTCGGCTACGAGCCCGAGCACGTGCGGGCGCCCATCGCCTCGGGGGCCGAACAGCAGCGTCAGGATGAGGCCCGCGCGTACTACGCCGAGCTCGCGGCATCCGGCAACGCCCCGCTGTCGGAGAAGGCGATGAAGAAGAAGCAGGCCCGCTGACGCGAGCCGATGTCGGCGCCCCTCAATAGGCTGATGACATGACGTCACTGTCGAGGGGCGCCGACGGCCGCGCGCGCTGCGCGTGGGTCGGGGCGGATGCCGAGTACCAGCGCTACCACGATGAGGAGTGGGGCGTGCCGTTGCACGGCGATCGTGCGCTGTTCGAGAAGATTTCGCTCGAGGGGTTCCAGGCAGGACTCAGCTGGATCACGATCCTGCGCAAGCGCCCGCGCTTCCGCGCGGTGTTCGAAGGCTTCGACCCCGAGAGGGTCGCGGCCTTCGACGGTGATGCCGTCGAGAGGCTGATGCAGGATGCCGGGATCATCCGCAACCGGCAGAAGATCACCGCGACGATCTCCAACGCCGCCCTCGTGCGCGACATGGAGCCGGGTGAGCTCGACGCCCTCCTGTGGTCGTTCGCCCCGTCATCCGGCCCCCGCCCGCGATCATTCGACGATGTGCCGGCCGTGACGCCCGAGTCGACCGCGATGAGCAAGGCGCTGCGCAAGCGCGGCTTCCGGTTCGTCGGCCCCACCACGATGTACGCGCTCATGCAGTCGACCGGCATGGCCGACGACCACATCGAGGGATGCTGGCGGGCGTAGCCGTGCGACGCGAACTCTGCGCGTCAGGGGCGGAGGTCAGCGCTGAGCGTCGGCGAGGTGACGGTGGTCGGTGCTGAGCACCTTGACCATCACGCCGCGGCGGCGCAGCTCAGAGATCGTGCGCGTCTCCTCATCGCGATCGCGGCCCAGCGCGTGCACATTCGCCACGACGAGCACATCGCCCGACTTGAGGGTGGCGATGAACCGGGCGAGGCGATCGCTCCAGCTCTCGAGGATCTCGGGGGCCGGGTGCCGGAACCCCTCGATCGGTACACCGAAGCGGGTCAGCTCGTCACGCTGTTCGACGATCGACGGCATCCCCTCGCGGGAGACCACCAGGCCGACCAGGCGCGACTGCGCGGGGCGCGCGTGCCACCACGCGTGATCGTGCTGCAGCTCGGTGAAGCACTTCGAGCATTCGGTCGCCACATGCGGCAGATTCAGCGGGCTCGTCATCGCCTCATCGGCGTTCGAACCCGTCGTCACGTCACTCATGGTTTCCTCCTTCCTCCATTGTGCCCTGTGCCGGTTAAGAGCGACATCTGAACGGTGATCCCGGCGCGGCGGTTCCCGGGAAGCGGCGGGCGCGTATTCTGGCTTCGGTTCTCCGACGTTGGGATGGCTATCGGTATGAACAGTCGAATCGTACGCGCGGTGTTCGCCGCGGGCCTGGCCGGGGCGGTGCTCTCCGGGTGCAGTGCGCCCGTGGATGAGGAGCCGGTGGATTCCGGCCTCACCTGGCAGGAGGCGAAGGCGGCCGCTCAGGAGACCGAGCGGGAGATCGCCGCGCTGGTTCCGGAGGAGGACATCGTCAGCGTCGAGCAGAAGGAGACCGGGGTGCTGCTCTCCTGCGACGAGGAGAGCCACAACTGGAACGGTTTCACGACGGTGACGATGGTTCCCGGCGTCGATATCGATGCGCTCGTCAAGGACATCGAGGCGCACTACGCCGACGACCCGAGGTTCGAGAGCCGGTCCTGGATGACGCCCGGCGACACGTATGCGGTGCAGCTGATGGCCCTCGACACGGCAGCGAACTACATCATCTCCGAGGACGAGCGCGGCACGTTCCGCATCGAGTCGGGGTCAGAGTGCTTCATCCTGCCCGAGGACGTCTACCCGGGTGGGACGTTCTGACCCGCCCGCGCTGACACCCTCACAGCACGCCGAGCGCCCGCACGGCCTCCCGCTCGGAGACGAGCTCGGCGACCGTCGCATCCAGACGGCGCTGCGCCCAGGCATCCATTTCGAGCCCCTCGACGATCCGCCACTCGCCGTCCACTGATCGCACCGGGAACGACGACACGAGCCCCTCCGGCACCCCGTACTCGCCGTGCGAGACGACGCCGGCGCTCGTCCAGTCGTCGGTTCCGAGCACCCAATCGCGGGTGTGCTCGATCGTCGCGTTCGCGGCCGATGCCACCGAAGAGGACCCGCGAACCTCGATGATCTCCGCCCCGCGCTTCGCGACCCGCGGGATGAAGGTCTCCTCCAACCACGCCGGAACATCGCCCACACGCTCGGCCAGTGCCTCGGCGACCGGCCGGCCGCCGACCGTCGCATGTGAGATGTCGGGGAACTGCGACGCCGAATGGTTGCCCCAGATCGGCACCCGCCGGATGCTCGCCACCGGGGCATCCAGCGTGAGCGCCAGCTGCGCCCGAGCCCGGTTCTCATCGAGTCGGGTCAGCGCCGTGAAGCGCTCCGCCGGAACACCATCGGCGGATGCCGCGGCGATCAGCGCATTGGTATTGGCAGGGTTGCCCACCACGGTCACCCGCACTCCGGGCGACGCGTTCTCGGCGATCGCCCGACCCTGCGGGCCGAAGATCCCCGCGTTCGCGGCGAGCAGATCCGCCCGCTCCATGCCGGGGCCGCGCGGACGCGCCCCCACCAGCAGGGCGATGTCGCAACCATCGAAACCAGTGCTCGCGGCATCCGTCACCTCGACGCTCTCGAGCAGCCCGAACGCGCCGTCCTGCAGTTCGAGAGCCGCACCCTCGGCCGCCTTCATCCCCTGCGGGATCTCCAGCAGCCGCAACCGCACCCTCTCATCCGCACCCAGCATGTCGCCCGCGGCGATGCGGAACAGCAGGGCATAACCGATCTGCCCGCCCGCACCCGTGATCGTGATCGTCGTCGCCATGCGCCCGAGCCTACGACGGCTACGGCGCGGAGAACAGGGTGCGCGGTACCCTCACGGCATGACGTTCAACCCCGATGCCGACATCTCGACGCACAAGACCCGCCGTCCGGGCCGCACCGCCGCAGTCGCCGGCATCGGCGGCGTCGGAGTCCTCGGCATCATCGCCCTCATCGCCGGCCCGCTGCTCGGCATCGACCTCACCCCCTTCCTCGGCGGAGGAACCCAGGGCGGGGGAGCCCCCGCATCCGAGGAGAGCGCCGCCCTGCTGTGCGACACCGGCGAGGACGCCAACACCCAGGACGACTGCCGCATGGCCGGCGCCCAGGTGCTCCTCGACGACTACTGGGCCGACCACGTCGACGGCTACGTCGAACCCACCCTCTACGTGTTCACCGGTCAGACGCAGTCCGGGTGCGGCACAGCATCCAACTCCGTCGGACCGTTCTACTGCCCGCCCGACCAGAGCATCTACATCGACCCCGACTTCTACGAACTCATGCGCACGCAGTTCGGAGCATCCGCCGGCAACCTCGCCCAGCTCTACATCGTCGGACACGAGTGGGGCCACCACATCCAGAACATCACCGGCGTCATGGCCGACCACCCCGGCCGCGAGACCGGCCCCGGCAGTGATGGCGTGCGCATCGAGCTGCAGGCCGACTGCTACGCCGGCGCGTGGCTCGCCGATGCCGCGAACCAGACCGATGCCAACGGCGTGCACTACATGCAGGAGCCGAGCGAAGCGGAACTCGCCGACGCGCTCAACGCCGCCCTCGTCGTCGGCGACGACCACATCCAGGAGATGTCGGGCTTCTCCAACCCCGAATCGTTCACGCACGGCTCCAGCGCGAACCGCCAGTTCTGGTTCGCGAACGGCTACGAGAACGGCCTCGGCGTCTGCGACACGTTCGCCGCCGACGTCAAGATCAGCGACGTGTCCTGACCCGGCCGCGTCCCACCCCGCCAACCGCACTCCGCGCGGTACGGTGAAGGCACCGCCGGAGGACGGCGGATCTCATACAGCGGGGGCCGAGATGAACCTGGAAGCGCTTTACCCACCCATCGAGCCGTACGACAGCGGCATGCAACTGGTGGGTGACGGGCAGCGCATCTATTGGGAGGTCAGCGGAAACCCCGACGGCAAGCCCGTCGTCTTCCTGCACGGCGGACCCGGCGGCGGCACAGCTCCCTGGCATCGCCGATTCTTCGATCCCGAGAAGTACCGCATCGTGCTGTTCGACCAGCGCGGGTGCGGCCAGAGCATCCCGCATGCCAGCGCGCCCGACGCCGACATGCGCTTCAACACCACCGCGCATCTGATCGCCGACATCGAACTGCTGCGCAAGAACCTCGGCATCGAGAAGTGGCAGGTCTTCGGCGGGTCGTGGGGGAGCGCCCTCGCGCTCGCCTACGCGCAGGCGCATCCGGATGCCGTCACCGAACTCGTGCTGCGCGGCATCTTCACCCTGCGCCGGCTCGAGCTCGAATGGTTCTACGAGGGCGGCGCCGCAGCGCTCTTCCCCGACCTGTGGCAGGACTACGTCGACCAGATCCCCGTGCTCGAGCGCAGCCGCATGCTCGAGGCCTACCACCGTCGCCTCTTCGACCCCGACCCCGCCGTGCACGTGCCTGCGGCGAAGGCCTGGACCCGCTGGGAAGGATCGACCATCACGGTGCACCCCGACCCCGACAAGGTCGAGCAGATGACCGAGGATGCCACGGCCGTCGCGTTCGCCCGGATCGAGAACCACTACTTCGTCAACGGCGGCTGGTGGGAAGAGGGCCAGTTGATCGACGGCGTCGACGCCATCCGGCACATCCCCGCCGTCATCGTGCAGGGGCGCTACGACGTGTGCACGCCCATGATGACCGCCTGGGACCTGCATCAGGCATGGCCCGAAGCGACGTTCGTCGTCGTCGACGACGCCGGGCACGCGGCATCCGAACCGGGCATCGCCCGCTCCCTCCGCGACGCGACCGACCTCTTCGCCGACGACTGAACCGCCGGTGCGCTCAGGCGCGCAGCGCCTGAAGCAACGTCTTCGCGAGTGTCAGGACTCCGCCCTTCGCGCGGAAGCGCGTGAGCCCCTCGCTGACGACGGCACCCGAAGCCGCCGTGACGAACCACGGCGGCTTCGGGAGGATCGTGAAGCGCCCGCCGCCGTTGAGCAGCGGAAGAGAGCGGGGGAGCGGACGGAAAGGCCCCCGGATCACCGAACGCTCGACGCCATCGAGCAGCAGAGCATTGTGCACCACTCCGATGCCGCTGCCGACATCTGCCGTGGTGCTGCCTGGATAAGCGCCCCAGGTGAGCGTCGGGATGATGAACCCGAACGCCGTCCACGCGTTGATCGCGATCGACCCGTAGCGCAACTCGGCGATCGCCCGCTCGAAGCCGCTGCCCAGGTGCTTCTGGGTGACCGGATCGATCAGCACATTCGCGCCGAGCGTGCCGTGCAGCTTCTCGTTCGCATGCGCGACCGCGGCATCGAGGAACTCCTGGCCCGTGCCGGGCAGCTCGACCACGCCGAGCACCGGTGCGAAGTACTCCGTGCTCTCGATCGCCGAGGCATCGTCATCGGCATCGAGCTCGACGAGCAGCCGATCGCCGAGCACGAGCGCATCCGGGTAATCGTCGTTCGCGGAATCCATGCGGGCGGCCGAGCCCGGGTACCAGATCGGCCGCTCCGGAGCCTGTGCATACGCGCGGCGCAGGGCCGCGTGGAACTGCTCGCGCTGCGGCCAATCCTTCGACAGGACGACCATCTGGCCAGCGATGCAGTTGTGCCCCGAGTTCTGCAGACGCATCGTCGCGATGTGCTCCGCGTGGAAGGTGATGTCGGCATCCGACCAGTCTCCGGGGACCACGATGATCGGCGAGACGCCGCCCAGTTCGGCCGTGATCGGCTTCTTCAGCTTCGGGCGATCCTCGCGGCGACGGCGCTTCGCGGCGGCATCCGTTCCCCACACGATCGCATCGAACGTCGCCGCCGAGCCCGTGATGTGCACGTGGACGAGGCTCTTGTGCGCGGTGAGATAGGCGCCGATATCGCCCGCGCCGCGCACGATGCGCAGGAACCCCGGCTCGATGAGGGGTGCGAAGGCGTGCTCGAAGACAGGCACGAGCGCGTCCTGCGTCGGGTTGACCTTCAGCAGCGCCGTGCGGTTGTGGGCGAGCAGCTCGTAGAGCACGTCGAGGATGGGGATCGAGGTGACGTTGCCGGCACCGAGCACGAGGCCCACGCCGCCGAACTCGGTCGGGGTGCGCTGGGCGAGGCCTGCGCTCGCGCGGGCCGTTCGCGGCGTCGTGCCGGGCTCGAGCCACACCTCGCCCGTGAAGCCGGACAGCAGGAACTTGTCGAGACCTGTCAGCGGGAACGCAAGAACGCGGGCCCGGCCGCCCGGCGCGCGGTCGATGCGCACGCCCTCGAGCGGGTTGCGGCCCTCGCCCATCCGCGAGAGCGTCTCGATGTAGGCATCGAGTGCGCCCATCACGCTGTAGGGCCCCGAGAGCCACTCCTCGCCGCGCAGCGGGTGGCTGCCGTTGAGGCCCTTCGACGCGTTCGCGGTGTGCGCCCACTCCTCGGCCGATGCCGCGACATTCGTGCGCACGGCGCGCAGCACCGTCGCGCGCTGCGCGACCGAGAGCGCCGACCAGGTGCGCCCGCCCTCGGCGAGATCGGCGATCGCGTCGTCGAGACGCTCGCGCACGGCATCGTCGAGTCCGGCGGATGCCGGGGCCGGGGTGGTCGCTGACGTCATTCGGGTCTCCTTCGGAGTGCCGGCGTCCGCGGGCGCGGAGCGCGCGGGCGCGGGATCAGATCAGCGAGAGTTCGCGCAGCTTGGTCGCGACGTCGTCGTTCGACGGCTCGACATGGTGCGAAGCATCCGGGTAGACGACCACGGGGATGTTCGTGCGGCCCGAGATCTCCTTCGCGACATCAGCGGCATCGGGGTCGGCGACGAGGTCGATGTACGTGTACGCGATGCCGAGCTCGTCGAGCTGCTTCTTGGTGCGGACGCAGTCGCGGCACCAGTCGGCGCCGAACATCGTGATCGTGTCAGAGGCGGGAGCAGTCATGATTCCAGGATATGGCGGGACGGGGACATCGGCATCCGAAATCAATAGTTGCCGACTTAGGTAAGCCTCACCTATGGTTGTGGGCGTGACCTCCGCATGTGAACATCTCGAAGATCCGGATTGGGCGAACATCGACGGGCCGGTGCTCATCGCCGGCGACGTCCACGATGTTCCCGTGATCAGCGAGATCTGCCGGCAGCTGCCCTGGGACACGATGGGCACCGTGATCCTGGAAGCAGCGGCGCGCATCCAAACGCGCCACATCGATGTCCCCGAGGGGGTATCGGTGCGCTGGCTCGTGCGGGGAGACGGCATCGAGGCGCGCGCGAGGGGCGAGCGTCTCGGAACTGCCGTTCATGGGTGGTGTGTGGAGTGGACGTGCTCTGAACCCCAGACACCGTGGACCGTATGGCTCGGCCCCCACACACCACCCAGAGTCGCGCAGATGGCGCGCAGCCTGCTCGGCGTGCACGCCCCGCCCGCGTAGCCTGGCGGTATGAACGCCACCCGCTGGGACCAGATCCACGCACCGCACGGCATCGCCTCGCTGCGGCACACGCACTGGCTCGACGGCGACCCGCAGGCCTATGAGGGGGCGCCCGGCCGCTGGCATACCGGCGACGGCGCGGTCATCGGCACCGGAATCGATGGAATCGGAGACATCGTCCTCGCGCCCTTCGCCGAGACCGTGATCGGCGCGGTGAAGCTGCGGGCCTTCGCCCGCGACGGCGCACTCGCCCTGCGCGTCCACGACCCCGAGAACCCCGCCCGCGTGCAGCTGACGGGAATCGAATCCTATGCACCGGATGCCGCATGGGCACTCACCGGACGATACGAACCGGCCGCGGTAGGAGAGGAACGCCTCATCCGCAGCGTCGACGGGCACGAGAGCACCCATCCGGCCGGAGGGCGCGTCACGCTGATGATCAGGGGCGAGGAGCGCACGCTGATCGTCTCGGATGACGGCGGTGCGCTCAACGCCGTCATCGCCGATTCCTCGGCGAGCGGCGGAACCTATCCGTTCCGGTTCCTGCCGATCGGTGCCCCGGATGCTGCGGGCGCCGTGACCGTCGACTTCAACCGCGCCTACCTGCCGCCGTGTGCCTTCAGCGATCAGTACGTCTGCCCGCTGCCGCCGCCCGAGAACCGCCTGCCCATCGCCGTGACCGCCGGAGAACGCCGGGCCCTGCGCGCCGACTCCTGACCCCCACCGCTCAGCCCGCGACGAAATGATCGGGGGAGACCTCGACGAGCGGTCCGTCCGGCAGGGCCTCGGCCGCAGCCGGGCGCGCGGCCACCTGCGCCAAACGCTCGCGGGCGCGCACCGGATCCGGCAACAGCACCGCATCGAGAAGACGGCGCGTATAGGGATGCCGCGGAGCGGCGAACAGCTCGGCGGTCGGAGCCAGCTCGACGATGCGACCCCGACGCATCACCGCCGTGCGCGTCGCGATCTCCCGCACCACCGACAGGTCATGCGAGATGAACAGGTAGGTGAGGTCGAACTCCCGCTGCAGATCCTTCAGCAGATCCGTCACCTGCGCCTGGATCGACATGTCCAGCGCCGAGACCGGCTCATCGCACACGATGAACGCCGGACGCGGGGCGATCGCCCGAGCGATCGCGATGCGCTGCCGCTGGCCACCGCTGAATGCGCGCGGACGCTTGCGCACAGCATCCTCGTCGATGCCGACCGCGGCCAGAGCCTCACGGGCGGCAGCCTCGGCACTCGCCGCCGAGGCGCCCCGCGCCGTCAACGGCTCCATCACGCTCGCCAACGCCGAACGATGCGGGTTCAACGCCGAGAACGGATCCTGATGGATGATCTGCATCTCGCCCGAACCGGTGTGCTCGACAGCTCCCGCCGTCGGCCGCTCAACGCCGAGGATCAACCGGCCCAGCGTCGACTTACCACTGCCCGATTCGCCCACGACGCCGAGGGTTTCACCGGCGGCGATCTCCAGGGTCACACCATCGACAGCATCCAGGCTTCCGATCTTCCGGCCCCAGGCGTTGCGCACCGGGTACGTCTTGCGCAGATCGCCCACGCGGATGAGCCCGCCCATCAGAGCATCCCCTCATCGATCGCCGCCAGCAGCTGACGCGTGTACGGGTGCTCGGGCGCGGTGAACAGCCGATCGACCGGGGCCGTCTCGACGATGCGGCCGTCCTTCATGACCGCGACCGTGTCGCAGAGCGCGGCAACCACGCCCAGATCGTGCGTGACGATGACGACCGTGAGCTCGCGCTCAGCCTGCAGCTGACGGATCAGGGAGAGGATCTCGGCCTGCACCGTCGCATCCAGCGCCGTCGTCGGCTCATCCAGAAGCAGAAGACGAGGCTCGGCCAGCAGCGCCATGGCGATCATCGCGCGCTGGCGCAAGCCCCCCGACAGCTCATGCGGGTACCGGGCGAAGACCCGTTCCGGGTCGGGAATCCGGGCCGCGGCGAGAGCATCAACCGCCTGGCGCTTCGCCTCCGACCGGGCGACACCGCGGCGGCGGGCGACCTCGACGAGATGAGCACCGATGCGCATGAGCGGATTGAACGACGTCAACGGGTCCTGGAACACCATCGAGATCGGCAGGCGGGAGTGATCGTAGCGGCCCGTGACATCGGCACCGTCGAACGCGATGCGCGACCAGCGACGATCCGCACCCTCGGGAAGGATGTCCATGATCGCCCGCAGCATCATGGTCTTGCCCGAACCCGACTCGCCCACGATGCCGAGGATCCCGCCCGCCGGAACGTCGAGGGACTGTCCGTCGATGACGCGGAAGGGTCCGCCCGTTGTCGGCAGATCGATCGTCAGATCGTCGATGCTCAGGATGCTCATACCGCCGTCTCCTCGCTGACCTTGCGCCGCAGCGCATCGCCGAGGACGTTGAACGACAGCACCGTCAGCATGACAAGAAGACCCGGAACGACCGCCAGCAGAGGGCTGCGCGCCAGGGACCCCTGCGCCGATTCGAGCAGGCTGCCCCACGAGGCCATCGGCGGCTGGATGCCCAGCCCCAGGAAGCTCAGCGCCGATTCGGTCAGCATCGCCGCCGAGATCGTCGCGGTCGCCGCGACGATGATGGTCGGCAGAGCATCCGGCAACACGTGCCGACAGATGACGGTGCGGGCGCGCTCGCCGACGAAACGGGCATAACCGACATAGGTGCGCTCACGCAGCGACAGGGTCTCCGCGCGCACGAGCCGTGCCGTCGGCATCCAGGAGAACAGCCCGATCACCACGATGATCGTCCACAGCCCCGGGCGCAGGAATACGCTCGCGACGATGACGAGCACCATCCACGGGATCGACGACAGGAAATCGACGAAGCGCATCAGCACCTCATCGACCCAGCCGCGGGCATAACCGGCCGTGAGGCCCACGACCACACCGATCGCCGTCGACGCGAGCATCGCCAGAACGCCGACCAGCAGCGAGATGCGCCCGCCGTAGATCACCCGCGACAGGTAGTCGCGTCCGACGTCGTCGGTACCGAGCAGATGGGCAGCGCTCGGACCCTGCCAGCGGATCGCGAGATCCGTCGTATCGGGGTCGAGGGGAAGAAGAGGAGCCAGGATGCTGATCGCGATGACGAGCGTCAGGAACACGGCCGCGGCGATCTCCGACGCGGAGCGCAACGGACGCGTGCGGCGCGGCTTCGGATCGTCGATGATGACGGGGACGGTCATGCTGCTCCTCCCAACCGGATGCGCGGATCGACGAGCACGTACAGGATGTCGGCGATCAGGTTGCCGATGATCACCATCAGCGCCGACAGCAGCAGCACCGCCAGGATCACCGGATAGTCCAGGCTCTTCGTCGCAGTCAGGAAATAGGGGCCGATGCCCGGCCAGGCGAACACCGACTCGGTGATGATCGCCCCCGTGATGAGCATCGGCAGCGCCAGCCCCAGCTGCGTCACGATCGGCAGCAGAACGTTGCGGCTGATGTGCACCCCGAGGATGCGGCGGCCCGGCGAACCGTAGGCGCGCTGCACCAGAACATAGTCCTGCGACAGCTGATTGATCGTCGCCGAACGCACATAGCGGCTGAGCTCGGGGAAGAACGCCACCACGAGCACCGTGAACGGCAGCACGTAGTGGGCGAGGAGATCCAACGGATCGCCCTGCTTGCCCACAGTGTTCATGCCGATGATCGGGAACCAGCGCAACAGGTAGCCGAACACGTAGATCATCAGCAGCGCGAACCAGAAAGACGGCGTCGCGATGCCGATGCCGGCGACCGAATCGATGATGCGATCCGCCCAACGGCCCTTTCGGGAGCCGGCGATCAGCCCCAGGACGATCGCGACGACGAGGGCCGCGAGGTATGCGGGGCCCACCAGCAGCATCGTGTTCGGGATGCGGGCCGCGAGCTCGGAGCTGATCGTCTGCCGGCTCGTCAGCGAATAGCCGAAATCGCCCTGCAGCACGTTCCCGAGCCACAGCAGATACTGCGTGATCACGGGCTGATCCAGACCGAACTTCGCCCGCATCGCGGCGACCGTCTCATCCGACATGTTCGGAGTCGTGATCGAATCGACCACGTCGTAGGGCGCCAGCTGGATCAGCAGGAACACCACGAACGACAGCAGCAGGAGCATCGGGACGACCTGCACGAGCCGTCGGGCGATGAACCTGATCACGGGGTTCTCCTTCTGCCGGGTGGGTTCTCCGGCGGACAGACGGATGCCGTGAGCCGGCTTGTGGCGCAGCTCACGGCATCCGTCGACGTCACTTCTCGGTCAGCAGACCGAAGTTCTCCAGCGTGTAGATCGGGACCAGCCCGGCCTCCTCGACACCGCCGATGCGCGAGTTCACGGCGAGGATCTTGAGGTTGTCGGTGATCGGGTAGATCACGGCATCCTCGGCGATCTGCGCCTGAAGATCATCGTAGATCGCACCACGCGCCTCAGCATCCAGCTCGGCGACACCCGCATCGAACAGCGCATCCGTGGCCGGGTTGGAATAGTGGAAGAAGTTCGACGACGCATCCGTGCGGAACAGCGCGCTGTACGCGTCCGGGTCGGCGCCCATGATGTAGCCGCCCAGGAATGCGTCGTACTTCGAGTCGGCGCCCTTCTCGAACTCGGTATAGATCGACGCGGCCTCGACACCGGCCAGCTCGACCGTGACGCCCGCGGCCTTCAGCTGCTGCTGGATCAGCGTCGCCTGCGTCGTCTGCGCCGGATCCGAACCCGCATAGGCGAGAGTGATCTTCGTACCCTCGGCAGCGGATGCGGCATCCAGATCCTGCTCGTACTTCTCGACGTCCTCCGTCGCGAAAGCGTTGCTCGGAGGCAGGATCGTGTACGCGTTCTCGTAGTACTCGTCCGACAGGTACGCAGCGTCGTTGAGCTCATCGCGGTCGAGCGCGAAGAACAGCGCCTGACGCACCGCGGGGTCGGTCAGCTTCGCCAGGTTCAGGCCCAGGTAGGCGACGCGGCCCTCGGAATACGGGTAGATGTCCAGGCCCGCGCCGGAGAGCTCATCGATCTGATCCGGCGTCGCGAACGAGGCATCCGCCTCGCCCGTCTGCAGTGCCGTCTTCACCGTGTCGGCGTTCGGAACGATCTGCAGCGTGACGTTCGGAATGTTCGGGGCATCGCCGTAGTAGTTCTCGTTCGCCTCGAACGTCAGGTACTGGCCGCGCTCATAGGCCGTCAGCGTGTACGGGCCCGAGCCCACAGCGATCGGATCGAGCTCGGAGCCCGAGAAGTCGGAGACGTCGCCGTAGACGTGCTCGGGGATGATGTACGTCTCGGTGGCGATGTTGCTCAGCGCCGCGGCGCTGATCGACGGCAGGGTGAAGACGACCGTGCGCTCATCCGTCGCCTCGGCCGTGATCGGCTCGCCCGCCACCCACAGCAGATCGGCGGCGCCGTTCTCACGCACCGCCTTGTTCGTGTAGGTGAAGACGACGTCGTCAGCGGTCAGCGGCTCGCCATCGGACCACAGCAGGCCCTCCTTCAGCGTCACCGTCACCGACAGGCCGTCATCGGCCGGCTCGATGCTCTCGGCCAACTCGTTGACGATCGTGCCATCGCCCTCGACGCGGGCCAGAGGGGAGTAGACGAGGTTCGTCGTGCTCAAGCCCCAGCGATCCCCGACATTGATCGGGTTCAACGACGTGGGGTCGCCTCCGATCACATAGGTGATCGATCCGGTCGCGGCGCTGTCGCCGCCCGTGGAATCGGTGCCTGCCGAGCACGCGGTGAGCGCAAGGGCGGCAGCGGTGATGAGTGCGGTGACCGCGAAGCTTTTCTTCGTCATGACTTCCTCAGATGTGTATGCGCGAGTATGCGCACATCCAAAGCTAATCGCGCCCGGCATCCAGATATTCCCGGATTGCCGCGAATGACGCCGGATGTCAGCGGGATGCCGCGGCGCGAGCCGGCGCGGCCCCGGCAGTGATGGCATCCAGCGCTCGCCGCAGAGACGTGCTCGAGGTGTGCGCCGTATACGGGAAGTAGACGACCTCCACACCCACCGTCGCGAACTCCCGCTCCAAGCGCTCGCCCTTCTCCGTGGCGCGCCAGTCATCGCCCTTGAAGAAGTGCGTGAAGCCGACCTCGCGCCACGCATCCATCTTCTGCGGCGCCGTTTCGATGAAGACATCGTCGACGAAGGAGATGTGGCGCACGATCTCGGCTCGCTCAGCGGTCGGGACGACCGGTTCGATGCCCTTCACCTGCCGCAGCATCTCATCGCTGACGACACCCGCGATCAGAACATCGCAGTGCTGCTTCGCATGGCGCAGAAGGTTCAGATGCCCGACATGAAAAAGGTCGAAAGCCCCCGCGGCATAGCCGATACGCGTCCCCATGATCTCCCCAGATCAGAATCCCCAGTCGCGGCCCCCACGGCCGCCGCGCGACTCCCACAGCCGCGCGAGGCCCAGTTTAGCGCGGCAGGCGCTCCCGCGACAGTGCACGAGCACGATGCCCGGCGTGGGACGATGGAGGACGTTGTCCTTGTTCTGTCGGAGGGGTGGGCGCGTGAGCACCGCTGTCACGATCATCGTGCCGACGTTCAACGAGCGCGACAACGTCGCCGAGCTCGTCGCCCGCGCATCCGCCGCCGTCTCCGGCCATGAGACGGAGATCCTCTTCGTCGACGACAGCACCGACGACACAGCCTCTGAAGTCGAGCGTGTCGGCGCGACCGCGAACCTGCCCGTTCGCGTCATCCACCGCGACGACAACACCGGGGGCCTCGGCGGCGCCGTCGCCCTCGGCCTGCGAGAAGCCGCCGCAGATATCTGCATCGTCATGGACGGCGACCTCCAGCATCCGCCCGAGCTCATCCCGGCCCTGCTCGACCGCTTCGCGCGCGGCGACGCCGACGTCGTCGCCGCGTCCCGCTACATCGGCGGCGGAGACTCCCGCGGCCTCGGCACCGCCCTGCGCCTCGGCGTCTCCCGCGCCTCGACCTGGCTCACCAAAGCCATGTTCCCGCGCCGCCTCGCGCGCAGCACCGACCCCATGACCGGCTTCTTCCTCGTCGACCGCAGCCGCATCGACCTCGCCGCACTCCGCCCGAGCGGATTCAAGATCCTGCTCGAGATCCTCGCCCGCAGCGACGTGCGCATCGCCGAAGTTCCCATGTCGTTCGGTCAACGTCACAGCGGCACCTCCAAAGCATCCCTGCGCCAGGGCACCACCTTCGTCATCCATCTCGCCCGACTGCGATTCGGCAAGATGTCGCGCTTCGCGATCATCGGCGGCATCGGCGCCATCGCCAACATCGGCATCATGTGGCTGCTCACCCTCGCCGGGATGCCCTACATCTGGGCGGCGATCGTCGGCGCCGAAGCCACCATCGTCGGAAACTTCCTGCTGCAGGAACGCTTCGTCTTCCGCGACATGCGCCCCGAAGCCCGCGGCGTCGGCGCACGCTTCGCCGCATCCTTCGCCTTCAACAACGTCGAAGCGGCCCTGCGCATCCCGATCATGGCGCTCATGGTCGAGACCTGGCACATCTCCAGCGTCCTCGCCACCGCGCTCTCGCTCATCGTCGCGTTCTTCGCTCGCTTCCTCTTCCACTCACTGTTCGTCTACGCGCCCCGACGCGGTCGCGAACGCACCGGCACCGCCGCGAACCGCATCATCGACGCCATCGACGCCGAAGCCATGCGGCCGGGGGAGCTGTAAAGACACCCGCGATCTACTATGGATGCGATCGGCATCGCGCCGGAGCTTGTGGGGAGCTGTGAAGAGAGCGATTTTCGAGGCTAAAACGCGCCTTCTGATGCGGACGGATCGTCGTGCATATGCGGAGATGATGCGCAACGAGGATCTGAGCGCCGCCGAACTGGAGCGTCTCATCGACGAACGCAGCACGCGGATCGCGGTGCACGCATTCGATCGCTCGCCGTTCTATCGGGACCTCTACAGCGCTGCCGGCTTCACGCGTGCCGACGTCTCGGAATCGCGAAACTTCACCAGTCTGCCGGTCGTGACGAAGGGCGCCCTCCGCGCCGTCGGGGACGAGGTTCTCGCACGAGGCGTCGACGGTAAACGAGCGCTCCGGTCGCAGACCGGCGGCAGTACGGGAGCACCGCTGCATGTGCGCAATGACGCCGCGGCCCCGACCGCAGCGATGTGGTGGCGCATGTACCGCTGGTGGGGCGTTCATCCCGCCGATGACACGGCCTTCATCTACCGGCGCATGGAGCAGGGCAAGCAGGCGGTGCTGCGCCGGCTCCAATGGTGGCCCAGCCGGCACATCCACCTCGACGCCCGTGCGATCACCGAAGAATCGGCAGAGGAGTTCCTCGCGGCGTGGCACCGCGTCCAGCCCGATCTCCTCATCGCCTATGTCGAAGGGGCCACGGCCGTCGCCGCCCAATTGCAACGCTCCGGCCGGCAACTCCAGACGACCGCGGTCTCGGTGACCGCCGCGATGCTCCAGCCCGGCCAGCGGGATCTGATCCAGCAGACGTTCAACGCTCCCGTGTACGACACCTACCGGTCGGCCGAGATCCCCTGGATCGCCGCGGAATGCGGCGCGCACCGCGGTCTTCACATTGCTGCCGATCAGCGACGGGTCGAGATCGTCGACGAACATCGAGCGTCGGCTGCCGCGGGAGAGCTCGGAACAGTCCTCGTCACCGACTTCAGCAACGAGGTCTTCCCCCTGATCCGTTATGAGATGGGGGACCGCTCGCGAATGCTCGAGGGGGAATGCCCCTGTGGGCTGCCCTTCGCCCGGATCGATCCGGTGCAGGGTCGCGTCGCCGATGTCCTGCGCACGCCATCGGGAAAGCAGGTGACCGGAGGGCTCAGCGGGCTCTTCCTGGATGCGCCGGGATCCATCCGCCAGATGCAGGTGATCCAGCATCCGGACTTCTCGGTGACGCTGCGCTACGTACCGCTCGAGCTGCACACCGCCGAAATCGCCGCTGCCACTGCAGCACGCACATTGCGCGCACTGCTCGACGATGAAGCGTCCGTCACCGCGGTCGCCGTCGAGGCGATCGAGAGCTCCGGAGGCAAAGCGAGGCTCGTGATCTCGGAGCTCTCTGGCTGAGAGTCCTGTGAGTATCGCGCCAGCAGCTCCCGGTGGGCAAATGTAGGATGTTCCGGGAGCTGCGCCCTGTCTGGGAATGGGGTGCAGACTGGGGACTGGGGAGATTCGTGGCAGCGACGCACTGGACGTTGGAAGACCTCTACCGGGGAATCATGAAGTCATGGTTCGTCTTGGTGGGGGTGATAGTGGTGTTCGTGGCCGCCGGCGCGGCGATCTTCGCGGTATACCCGCAGAAATACACGGCAGAAGCGCAGCACACCGTCGAGCCGATCAGCGTGCTGTCGTCCGGTTCGAGTTTCAACACCGTCAACATGGAGACCGAGCGCGTCATCGCGACCTCGACCGCGGTGCTCAAACGTGCCGCGCAGAAGCTCGTAGGAACATCCGTCGAAGCTCTTCGTAAGAACACGGCGATCGAGGTGCCGCGCAACTCGCAGGTGCTGATCTTCCAGGTCACCGCGAATGCGCCGCAGATCGCGGCCGACCGCGCGAACGCCCTCGCCACCGCCTACGGCGAGGAGCGGGCCGATAATGCGCGCGCCGTCGTCGAGAAGACGACGCAGGAGCTCAGCTCCTCCATCGAAAAGCTGCAGACGGTGCTCGACTCCCCGGCCACGGGAACCAGCGAGCGCGCGGCGACCCAGCTGCAGCTGCAGGCGCTCCTCGACCAGCAGGCGCTGCTCACGGCGACGCCGTTCTATTCCGGGGCGCTCGTGACACCAGCGGATCCGCCGCTGTCATCGAACCGTCCGTCGGTGCTCGTCTTCGTCGCTGCGGGGATGTTCCTCGGCATTCTGCTGGGAGCCATCGCAGCGCTCATCGTCTCGCGGGTTCGCAACAGCCGCTACCGGGCGCCGGTGCCCGCCGTGCACCCGGGGACCTTCGCCCCGTTCCACTTCGATGAGGAACCCGCGCAGAAGGAATCCGGTGCTCCCCGCGAGCGATTGCGCAGCAGCGGGAAGACGAACGACGACTGATCGGGTTCCGGAAGCGAACTCCCGGAACCCGGCGCTGATCACTCTCCGGAGTACTCCCAGACGCGCACGTAGTCGACCGCGAAGTCGAGGTTCTGCGTCAGCTCACGACGGTTCGGATCGGGCAGACCCCAATACGCCTCGGACGGGCCGACATGCAGGTTCAGCCGCATGTGCAACGGCGAGCCGAAGTAGTTCGGGTCCCACAGATCCGGGTAGGTGTCCGGCGTCACGCGCATCACCTCGACGCCGTCGACGAATGTCGCGGCATAGCTCGGGGTGAGCTCGAACGCGTAGACGTAGAAGTCATCCCACGGAACAGTCGTCGCACCGTTCTCCGCATGCCGCCAGATCGCCTTGCGACCCGATCCGTCCGTCTTCGTGTGGACCGTGGTCGCAGCCGTATCCTTCAGCCAGCGGTCGTACTCGGCCGGCATCGTCCCGCCACGGCCCCAGGCCTCCATGATGTCGATCTCACCGGACTGCTCGTTGCGCAGCCAGAACGCTGCCAGGGAGCCACGGGTGTTGTCGCCGGTCGGGGTCTTGGCGCGGATCTCCCAGCGGCCGTACGACTGGGACTTCGCCACATCGCCGTCCTCGAGACCGCGCTGATCGAGGTAACCCGTCTTGTGCCAGAGGTCGGCCGGGCCGCTCTGCGAAGCGGGACGACGAGTGGCCGTGTCGAGCCAGTCGGCGCGGATGTGGAGCACGCCATCCGCCACGCTCACCTGGTCTCGGTCGACGACAGCCGCATCGAAGAGCAGGCCGAGATCGTCGCGGCCGCGGACGTTCCACTTCGCCGGGTCGACGGCGGAGTCGCCGGTGCCGTGATCGGGCGTCGTGAACTCATCACGCCAGACCGGTTCGCCCCAGCCCACGATGTCGGCATCGTCGGCGATCGGTGTGGAAGGCTCGGTCGGGTCGGTCGGGGAGGGCTCGGTCAGCACGGCATCCGAATCCTCGCGGACGAGATGCGCATCGAAGCTGATGTTCGGAGTGCTGCGCCAGTTCGACAGCACCTGCACGGCGATCGAGTTCTGCCCGGCGTGCAACAACGATGCCGGTACTGCGAAGGTCGTCGGCGATTGCCGGGCGGCGGTCGAAGACGGCGCGCTGGTCGCATAGCTGTTGTGCGAGATTTCTCCGGTCGGCGCGTTCTCGCGGCCGACCTCGACGCCGTTGACCCAGACGACGATGCCGTCGTCTGCCCACGTGTTCAGCCAGGACCATTCGGGAAGATCCGAGGTCAGGGTGAAGGTCTTCTGGAAGTACGCGGACAGCGGGCGGGTGTCAGCGGGGGCGGTGAACGTGGTGTTCACCGCACCGAGATCCCGGCCCTTGCCGAGCGGCGCTGTTCCCCGGTCCCACGCCTGCGTCGACGTGCGCCAGGTCGGGGAGGGAGCGTCGACCCCGTGGTAGTACGACCACGGGGATTCGCGCGGGATGATCGACGAGACGGTGGACTCCGGCTGCGTCGCGGCATGAGCCGACTGAGATGCGAGGAGAGATCCGGCCAGCACGGCCGCTGAAGCGGATGCTGCGATCAGGGAACGGACGAGGGCACGAGTGCGAAGGTTCGTTTTCATATCGAGGGGGCGAAGAAGCGCACGCCGAGTACCGGCGCGAACTCTTCAGGTCTCCTGGGGTTACGGATGCCTGCTGAGCCCCCTCGAAGCATCCTGACTGGGTAGGTTCAGCCCCCAGTGTAGATTTCCCTATCCCACAATTCCCTGATAAGCCCTGTCGTGCTGGTGATGGATGCCGCCGACGATGCACCGAAGACGATCGATTCGACGTTCGCGTGATCGTGGATCCACTGCAGAGCCGGGCGCGGTGCGATGGCGCCCGAGGCGAAGACCGACATCGCCACGGGGCGGAACGGCCGCTCCTGCAGTGCGCGTTCATAGGCGTCGATCCCGCCGGACATCCGGAACCCGATCTCGTTGATGTTGGCGCACACGATGGGGTTCACCAGACCGACGCGGTCGAGTGCGTCGAGGAGCATCGGCAGGTTCATGGTGATGAATGCCGGCTCCGCGCCGTAGCGCTCGCGCACATGACGGTCGAAGATGGCGAAGGCCTCGTCGAAGCCGAGCCCGAGCATCAGGTCGACGACGACGTTCTGCAGGAAGACGACAGGGGTTTTGAGCCCGTGGAACATCTTCATCTCGGCATCGATGAGCAGTGTGATGATGCCCTCGATGTCCTTCTGGAGGAAAGATCTTCCTCCGCGCATCGCGGCGTTGAGGAGGCCCTCCTCCGGCAGGAACTGACGAACGGCGCCGAGCATGCCGTTGTCGGTGATCGCATTGGCGTACTTGTGCGCGTAGGGCATGCACGGGTAGAAGCGGTAGTCGGCATAACGCTCGGGGTTCGCGCGCATGTGATCACACACCTCGGCGATGCGATCGTGGGTCGTGCACATGAGCGTTCGGATGCCGTTGTCGAACGCCGTGTCGATCACATCGATGATCGCCCGGGTGTCCTGGAAACGGATCGCCTGCGCGCGAGCCTTCTCCTCGGACATGTGGTTGATGCCGAAGAACTGGTTGTCGCCGAGGAGGAGCAGGTCCATCGGGGCCGTCGTGGTGGTGCTCATGCGCTCTTCCTCCGGCCGAACATGCCACGTTTCGGGGCTGTCGTGGGCAGCGCGGTGATCGGCGCGGCGACAGTTTCGCCGGCGGCGTCGCGCATGATCTGCTCGATGACGAGGTCGGTGTGCGCGGCGCTGGAGAATCCGTTCTGGCGTGCTTCCGTCTCGCCGGCGTGCACGGCGGCGATGAAGGATTCGAGCTGTGCGCTGTACTCCTCGCCGCGCAGGTAGAAGGAGACCTGCTCGGTGAGATCCGTCGTGTAGAAGATGTTCCACCCCGCGCGGTACCCCTCGGGGATCTCGGCGTCATCGCGCAGGTAGACGCGCAGCTCCTGGCGATCGGCGATGATGCGACCGCGAGTTCCCGAGATCGTGATGGACGTCGACATCTTCCGATAGGACTCGTCCGACCAGTTGACGGAGAGCTGCACGCTGAGCCCGTCGGCGTAGTCGAGGGTCGCATAGACCTCATCGTCGGTGTCGGCCGAGAAGATGCTGTTCAGGACGGAGCCCCGCACGCCCTGCGGTGCTCCGAGGTACCAGTGCACGAGGTCGAGGGGATGCGCCGCGTAGTCGTACAGGCACCCGCCGCCGGTGGCGCGCTTGCTGCGCCAGGTCGACCCCTTGGCCTTGAGCACGACGGGACCGTACGCCTCGGCGAGGGCGTGCGTGACGCGACCGAGGACGTTGTCGTCGAGCAGCCGCTTGACCTCTTGGAAAGTCGCGATGAACCGGTTGTGATAGCCCACCTGAGCGACGAGGCCGCGCTCGGCGGCGAGCCGCGCGAGGTCGCGCGACTCCGTCGAGCTGAGGGTGAGCGGCTTCTCGCAGAAGACGTGGATGCCGTGCTCGAGGGCCGTGCGTACGAGCGATGCGTGCGAGCCGGTCGGAGTCGCGATCACGATCGCTTCCGGACGGGCTGTCTCGATCATCTTCTCGATCGTCGAGAAGGTCGCCGCTCCCGTGTACTTGCTCAGCACATCGAGGAGATAGTCGGTCGAGTCGACCACTCCGACGAGTTCGACGTGCGTCAACGCACGGACGATCGCGAGATGCGAGAGCCCCATCTTGCCGACGCCGATGACTCCGACGCGAACGCGTCGGCTGACTGTTTCGTCTGACACGACGAAATCCCCTTCCCCAGTGATTCCCCAGATCGGCGCGTCCTCCCCAGGAGCGCCTGCCCCTTCCCACAGGGGCACTGTTGGCTATACTAGCCCGGACACGGACTGTTTCGTCAGTGTTTGTTCTGGGCGGGGTGGGACCCGACCCGAACCTGGGGATTCCGATCGGCGCGATGTTCTGCGCGCGCGACGGATGCGTCACATCTGGGGAGTGCGCGTGGTACCTGAGATTTCTGTGGTCGTTCCGACCCATAAGAGGCCGGAGCTCATGAAGCTCGCCGTCGAGAGCATCCTGAATCAGGGAACGGCTCGCCGGGGAGAAGTCATCATCGTCTTCGATGCCTGCCCGATCGAGGTTCCCGATGTCGAGATCCCGGACGGCTGGCAGGTGCGG
Organism: Microbacterium sp. GXF6406; assembly: GCF_054798215.1. Classification (NCBI taxonomy): domain Bacteria; kingdom Bacillati; phylum Actinomycetota; class Actinomycetes; order Micrococcales; family Microbacteriaceae; genus Microbacterium; species Microbacterium sp. GXF6406. The sequence goes on from NZ_JBSJZH010000019.1 coordinate 29,257, forward strand.
GGCATCGCGAACAACCGCGTCCGCGGCCTGGCCGGCGCCCGCAACTCCGGCATCCTCGAATCCAACGGCGCACTCGTCGCTTTTCTCGACGATGACGACGAGTGGCTGCCGGGCAAGCTCGAAGCCCAGCTGCAGCGGATGGATGAGAAGCCCGATGCCAGCGCCATCGGCACGGCCATGATGGTCGACGACGGCGAGAACACGCACGTGCGGCTCGTCGAGAAGGACGACCTGACGCATGAGGACTTCCTGCGCGATCGTCATCCAGGCGTCCACTCGAGCAGCCTCCTGTTCCGGCGCGAGGCGCTGCTCAGCACGATCGGGCTCATCGACGAAGATCTGCCGCGCGCCTACGGAGAGGACTACGACTTGCTCCTGCGCGCCTCCGGGCACGGAGCAGTCACGGTCGTGAATGAACCCCTTGTGCAGGTGCGCTGGCAGGGCCAGTCGTACTACTTCGGGCAGTGGGCGGTGTATGCCGAAGCGCTGCAGTACCTGCTGCTCAAGCACCCGGACATCGCGACGATTCCGGCCGCGCTCGGCCGCATCGAAGCGCAGATCGCCTTCGCCCTCGTCGCGGACGGACAGCGTCGCGCAGGACGCTCCTGGGGATGGCGGGCACTGCGCCACAACCCCAAGCAGATCAAGGCCATGCTGGCGATCGCGATCTCGTGGCGGCTGATCACCGTCGATGCCGTGATCCGGATCGTGCGCCGTCGCGGGCGGGGAATCTGACATGAAGATCCTCATCGCCTGCTCATCGGGCGGCCACCTCACGCAGGCACTCGCCCTGAGAGAGTGGTGGGGCGAGCATGAGCGGTGCTGGGCGACGTTCCCCGTCGAGGACGCCCGGTCGAGACTCGCCGACGAGAAGGTCTACGAGATCCACTACCCGACCGTTCGCAACGTTCCGAATCTGCTGCGCAACGTCGCCCTCGCGCGCCGGGTGCTCGCCGCCGAAAAGCCCGACCTCGTCTTCTCGACAGGCGCGGCCATCGCGCTGCCGTTCTTCGCGCAGGCGCGCTTCTTCGGTGCGCGCACCGCCTATCTCGAACCTGTGGACCGCATCACTTCTCCCGGACTCAGCGGACGGCTGGTCTACCCCTTCGCCGACGAGTTCCTCGTGCAGTGGGAGAACATGCGGAAGTTCTATCCCGGATCGCGAAACGTCGGGGTCGTGCTGTGAGCGCCCCGCTCGTCGTCGTGTCCACCGGCACCTATCATCTGCCGTTCGACCGGCTTTCGCGATGGATGCAGGAGTGGCAGCGGCACCATGTCGACGTTCGCATCGTCATGCAGCACGGCCCATCGGCCGCGGTCAGCGGTGCCGAGAATGTCGAGATCCTGCCCTACGGCGAGCTGCTCGACCTGTGCCGGCGGGCGGACGCCGTTGTCCTGCAAGGCGGTGCCGGTGCGGTCATGGATATGCGTGCGCTCGGAATCATCCCGATCGTCGTGCCCCGGATCCCTGGCGATGGCGAGGTGGTCGATGATCACCAGCTCGTGTTCTCCGCCGAGATGGAGTCCCTGGGGCTGATCCGACGTGCGCTCGCCGAAGAAGAGCTCGGCGCGCTCCTCGACCGTGCGCTGGAGGGCGCCGGCGCCGAGCAGCCCGGAGACCTGTCGACACCCGGTGCTGGCATGGTGCGCGGCATCCTCGAGGGGCCGATCCAGCGCGTGCCGGTGCCGATGACCCTGCGTCGGCTGTGGCGCAGCGGCACGGGCGTGATCGCCGCGCGGATGCGGCGCTGATCAGACTCAGGCGCGGCGGCCGATCACCGGGATCTTCCGCCAGAGCCCGTCGATGTGCAGGCGGCGCCGCAGCAACCAGAGCGCACCCGCGTAGAGCACGCACAGTGCGAGGGCTCCGACGACGAGGATCACGAAGCTCGTCCCTCCCCACCAGCTGAAGAAAGCGCCGCCGACGCCGAAGACCACCACGGGCGGGATCATGGCGGGCAGCAGCCTCAACGGCTGCAGGTCCACCCGCATCCCGTGATGCACCTGGAATGCGGCGATGAGGTTGTCGATGACGGCGACGAGCACCCAGGTGACGGCGGCACCCCAGATGCCCCACCGGGGCACCAGGAGCAGGTTGCCGCCGATGCTCAGCCCGAGGGCCACGGACTTGTTGTACATCTGCCAGGTGCTTCGCCCGCCCTGCAGCAGGATGCTCTGCAGCATGCCGCATGCGGTCTGGAACATCATCGCCGCGGAGAGCAGAATCATCGGCGCCCACCCGATCACGAACTCGTCGCCGAAGATGGCCAGCACGGCCGAGCCCATCGAGATCAGGAGGAGGTAGAACGGCCAGTTCATGAGGATCATGACGCGCACGACCCGGGTGTGCAGCTGTGTCGCCTCAGCGACACGGTCACGTGCGAGAAGCGAGGAGATCGTGGGCGAGACCGCAACGCGCATGGCCTTGTCGACGACTCCACCGGCGCGCACGGCACGAGTCGTCACCGCGTAGACCCCGGCCGTCGCCGGCGAAGCGACGGCGGCGATGATCAGAACGTCCGCCCACTCCAGAGCCGTTTCCAGTCCCGAACTCACGGAGCGCGGTGCGTTGAAGCGCCAGAACGCGCGGAACGACGGCCGCTCGTCCGGAGTGTTGAGCTTCCTGCGCCGGAAGTCTCTCACCGCAGGTCCGGCGATGACCGCGGCCGTAATCACAAGCCAGACGGGCAGCGGCCACAGCCACGCCTCGAAGGCACCCCAAGCGGCGACACCACCGGCCGAAACCGCGAGCAGCACGGTCAGCAACCGGCTCGCCGGCAGGAGAACGCTCTGCAGCAGGGTGAACGCCGTGACGCCGCGCAGCATCCGGGCCGCGATCTGCAGCACCCCGATCAGGGCACCCAGCACGATGAACGGAGCCATGGCACGAAGGAGTTCGGCAAGATTCTCGGCATCGCCCGGTGCGGCCAGCCAGGTGGACAAGGCATCGGCGAAGAGCCAGACGGCGACGGATACGACGCCCGATAGCACGGCGACGGGGACCAGCGCGTGCCCGAGAATGCGCCACTCGGCGCCAACGCGGTCGAAGGCGCGTTGCTCGGCGATGAAACGGACGATGCCGCTGTTCGTGCCGAGCTTCAACACCTGCGTGGTGATCGTGAAGATGCCCATGGCCTGGAAGAACAGGCCCGTGCCGCTGGCACCGAGCATGTTGCCGACGATCGCAGTGAGCACCAGCGCGGCCACGGCCGCGAACGCGGAGCCGAACAGGCTGGTCACCCCGCTGCGCGCCAGGCCCTCACGCTTCATTCTTGGCCCGGGCGAAGGGAACGGGCTGCGTGGTCCAGTATGTGGATCGACCGAGGTACTTCTCGCGCAGCAGGACGGCCAGGGCGATGCCGACGAAGACAAGCTGCCGGTCGAGGCCGTAGAAGATCGACAGGAGCACCGTGACGACCACGCTCGTGTGGATCCACACCGCCGACAGGTTGGGCGCGTCGAATGTGCGCACAGCGCCCAGGACGATCATGCCGAGGAAGAGGAAGAGCCCCACCATGCCGAAGCAGAACATCGCGTTCCAGATCGCACCCTGAGTGCCGACATGAATTTCGCTCGTCAGGCTGGGACGGGGCGCACCATATCCGAGCACCGGGGACGCGAGCGTTCGCTCCCACGTCTCCATATAGAGGTTTCCGCGGCCGGCTGTCGTGTCGACGGTCTCCTGGCGCGCCATGATGCCGTCGAGGAACCCCGAGAGCAGGAGCATGACGGCAGCGGCCGCGCCGAGGATCGACACCCAGAAGAAGGCGAGCAGGCGGCCCCGGATGAGCAGGCAGAACAGGACATACAGGATGGCGCCGGCGATCCCCAGGAACAGCCCGCGGTTGGTCGTGGCGACAGCGGGCGGAATCGCCGCGACGAGGGCGATGACCAACAGCCACATCGCGCGTGCGGTCCGATGGCCGATCGCCGTCCCGATCGCGATCGGCGTGAGGACGGCCATCGCGGCGCCCCATCCGTTCGTGTAGGCGAAGGGGGCCGACGGGCGGACGAACGGCTCCTCTGCGCCCCACGGCGTCTGGATCTCGGCGAGCTTCGGGAAGACGAGCTCTGCCACGTAGTCGTTGCTCGTGAGCGCGCTCGGCATCAACCGCCCGACGGTCATCGTCAGCTGAAACTCGGGGAAGAGCATCCCGAGATACCCGCCCATGATGATGAAGACCCAGATGAAGGTGAGCCCGTTGAAAACGCGCTTCGGAGACAGGGATTCTCTCGCGTTCACGATGTACACCATGATGATCGCCAGTGCCAGGAACTGGCTGAAACGCACGCCCAGACCGACGCCTCGCCCGAGCTGATCGATCATCAGCGCGCACGGGATCATCCACAGCACGAACCCGACCCACGGCAGGATGCCGGGAACGAGCAGCACCCGTCGGCGCATGATGAGCAGCGCCACCATCGGAACAGCCATGATCACCGATGCGAAGGGCAGCAGACCGACCAGCCAGAAGAAGGGATAGCCCCACAGCACGGCGAGAATCGGCCAGGCCGGAAGGGTGCGTTCCTCGGTATCGAGGATCAGGTCTTCGCCGGTCGCGGGGATCAGCGACCGGCTTCGGGATGAGATGAGCGACGGCATATGCGGCGGGGCGCTCACACCTCCGTCAATTGGCGGTACTTGCGGCGGAGCGAGGCAGCGCAGATGACGACGTGCCATGCGAACAGAGCCGAGTACAGCAGGACGAAGATCATGGGGGCGCCGATCGCGCAGAGCAGGAGATAGGTTGTCGAGCTGTCTTGAGGCTGGCGGATGAGCGCATTCAGAATACTGCTCGATCGTTCGGGCGATGAGGCGGCCGAAGCCGGGAGGAGCTTCTCGGCGAGCAGCTGGGAGAGGAACCAGGCCGAGACCAGTACCGAGAAGAGTGCGGCGAGGAGGACGAGCGCCAGGGGGCGGTCCGCGCGGAGGAGGTGCACGGCGACCGCGATGTGCACGAGTGGGGCCCGTGCACCATCGACGACGTGGTCCAGCCACTCGCCGGCCGGTCCGCCGCGCTTCTGAATGCGGGCGAGCTGTCCGTCGGCGGAATCGAGGATGTAGCCGATGAGCAGCAGGAGCGCCGCGGCCGGGCCCGACCACCAGGCCGTCGATGCCGCCAGCACGACGATGCCGGCGGCCCCGAACAGCGCGCTCAGAGCCGTGACGCCGTTCGGAGCCCACCCCCAGTGCGCTGCCAGGACCGCGACCCGGCCTCCCAACGGGCGGTTGACCCACCGCAGATAGGCGGGCACATCCGTCGCCGGCTTGCGCGCCGAGGCGAGTGCCTGGCGCGCATCCTGGAGCGGGATACGACTCATTCGCGCTCCAGAGTCATCGACAGCTGGAACGTCAGGTCCGGAGTTGCCCGGTGATTCGCGTGGATCGACGCGGTCAGGACGTTCTCGCCCTCGTGGAGCAGCGCCGCCGGCACGGTGAATGTGAACGGATTGGCCAGTGCCGTCGTATGGCGCGGAGCGGCCGTCGCATACGAATTCTGCGTCAGGGTTCCGCTGGGCAGGTTCCCCCGCCCGAGCTCTGTGCCGTTGAGATAGACGACGACGGCATCGTTCGCGATGACCGTGACGGTCCCGTCGGCCAGGCCCTCGGGCTGTGGGACGTCGAACACGTGACGGAACTGCGCGCTCAGCGGACGGGGTGACAGCGGCTCCGGCTCGATGTCGGTCGTGATGCCCGTCACCCCGCGGCCGAACAGTCCTGCTCCCGCACCCCATGCGGTGTCGTCGAACCCGAGCGTGTTCCATTCGGCGGGGAGAGCATCGCTCGAGTACCGCCAGGTCCACTCGGACTGCTCATCCACGACGACTGGCAGCTCGCCCGGTGCGGGCGGTGCGGATGTGGTGACCTGGACCGCCGCCGCAGGAGAGCGCAGACTGCCGGGACCGGTTGCGATGACCTCGTAGGAATAGCCCGTCTCCGGCAGCAAACCGCTGTCGGTGAAGGTCAGGGTCGATGCATCGACGGTCCCGATCTCCGTGCCGTCGCGCTGGATCGCGTATCCGGTCGGCGCGGTGCCGCCGGCCGTGGCCCAGGTGAGCGTCGCGGAGTTCGCGGTCGTCGTCCCAGTCAGGCCCGTGACCGACGACGGAGGCGCAGGCATCTCGCCGCGCTCGGCGATGAACGACAGCTGGAAGCTGAGGTCCGGAGTCGCCCGGTGGTTGGCGTGAGTGGATGCTGCCAGCACATTCGTCCCGTTCACCAGCAGACCGTCCGGTACCGCGAATGTCACCGGATTGGCGATGGCCGTCGTGTGTCGAGGGGCCGCGGTCGCGTAGGAGTTCTGCGTCAGGGTGCCGGAGGGGAGGTTGGCCCGACCGAGCTCGGTGCCGTTGAGATAGACGACGACCGCATCGTCGGCGATGACGGTGACCGTGCCGTTCACGACGGATGCGGCCTGGGTCACCTCGAACGTCCGACGGAACTGGGCGCTCAGCGGGTTGCTCGGAATGTCGACCGGTTCGATGTTCGTCGTGGCAGATGTGACGCCGCGGGCGAAGAGACCGGTTCCCGTCGGCCATGACGAATCGTCGAAGCCGGGTGCGTTCCACCCAGACGGGAGTGCATCGTTCGAGTAGCGCCAGGACCAGACCGAGTCCGCATCGGCGAACGTCAGCGCGGTGTCCGGAAGCGGGGCCACGATGGCGGCCGGCGTCGATGCCGAGCGGTTCCCCGCGGCGTCTCGCGCGCGGACGAAATAGCTCGTCGGGGTCTCGGTGACAGGCACGGAATACGCTCGGGTCGGCGTCGAGGCGATCACCCGGCTGTCGCGCAGGACCTCGTAGGTGACATCACCGTTGTCGGTCGAGGGGCCCCAGGTGAGACTCGTCGTGTCGTTCCCCGCCGGGGTCGCGATGAAACCGTCCGGGGTGCTCGGGGCGCTGGTGTCGGTCGGCGCGAAGCGGACGTAGCCGCCGGACCACTGCGCAGTTCCGCCGGCGCGGACGGAGCGGCTGAAGTCGCCGCCGACCCAGAGCACTCCGGTCGAGTCGTAGAACGAGCCCCACGCGCCGTAGCCGGCGCGCGCCTGCAGTGTGGGGGACCATGCCGCGACGTAGTCACCGGTGACGGCATCCCATGCGCCGACGAGATTCATCTTGTCGGCCTGCGTCCACGCAGTGCCGACACCGTCCCACGTGAAAGCGTCCTGGTAGACCCAGTGCCCGCAGTGGCATCCGCCGATCACGAGCGATCCATTGGACTCGACCGACTGGAAGTCGCCTCCCGACTTCGTGATCGAGCCGCGCAGGAGCTCGAAGTCGTCGCGGGAGTACGCGAACAAGGAGTGCTCCGAGCCGCCGAGCCAGACCTTGTCGCCGGCCTCCTGCACTCCGAGCTGCCAGACGTTCCCCGTGACGTTTCCCGAGGCGTCCTTGCCGGACTTCGAGAAGGACGGGACCCACAGAGGGCTGACCAGCGGTGCACCCGATGCGGTCTGGATCGCAGCGGCGCTCGGCGTCGAGGTGCTCTGCTTCATCTTGAAGTAGCCGGAGAAGTAGGCACGGTCGCCCTGCTCGGAGGCATCGACCGACACCGACGTCCCGTTCAGGAACGCGTTCCACGAGGTATCGGGCTGGCCGGTCGCCAGGGCGATGCGCCCGCCGTTCCAGGTGCTGGCCGCGGTCGTCGACGTCGCCGCGCGCAGGTGCGTCAACGCGCCGGCGACGTAGAGGTAGCCGTCCTGGACGTCCAGGGCACGGATGTACGGGACCGACCCCGTCGTGCGGTGCTCGGCGACGACCTGCCAGCCGCTCAGATCACCGGTGCTCGGATCGAGGAAGGCGAGTCCGGTCTGGGCCACGCCGTTGACCGTCGAGAACTGGCCGCCGACCGCGATGCGCCCGTCGGGGAGTGCGGCGATCGCCTTGACCTGTCCATTGAGGACGGGACGGAACGTGGATACCCATTCACCGGTGTTCACATCGAATGCGGCGATGTTCGACTGCTGCACCTGGTCGGCGCCGGCCTGCGTGCGCTGGACGTACTTGAAGTTTCCGCCGACGAATACCTTGCCGTCGGTCTCGCCGAAGACGGCGACTTCCGTGTTGAGCTCGCCGGTACTGCCGTTCGCGAATCCCGAAACACCCCACGTCGTCGTGATGGCGTCGCTCTCGGGGATCGCGGCGACCGTGCTGGCGGGGGAGCCGCTCGCCGGGACCGTGCCGAAGTCGAGATCGGCGATCTTCAGCTTGGGGCGCAGATACGCCTGGGTGAAGGGGCGGGCGTAGCCCTGTCCGCTCGGACTCCACAGATAGGAGTCGGCGGCGGTGCTGCCCCTTACGCCAGAGCCGAACGCCCACCCGTTGAGGTAGCTGTGCGAGGACTGCTCGTTGAAGACGACGCGGTTCGTCTGGTTGTTGCTGCCGAAGTTGTTCGTCTGTCCGCCCGTTCCGGAACTGCCGTTGAACGAGTAGCGAGCGACGCGGTGCTCCGCGCCGAACGTCCAGACCCAGCGATCCCGCTGGACGAACGAGAAGCGGGTCTCCTGCCATTGCGTGCCGGCGGTGTTCGTCGCGCGGCGCAGACGCACGCCGTCGGCCAGGGCGTCGACCCGCTCGCCGTTGAGCAGGCCGTCGATGGTCGTCGACGGGAGCTGCGCGGGCAGGAAGGCTCCGGTGCCGGTGACGGTGTTGCGCAGCGCAGCCGGGGTGCGCAGGCCGTTGTAGCCTTCCTTCCACGCTTCGCGGCCGCGGCCGATCAGCACCCAACCGCCGCCGTCCGTGGTCTGGTCGCAGTAGAACTGCTCCGGCGCGACGAGTTCTGGCGTCACGAGCCAGTACACGCCGTCGGTGGACGCGGGGTAGTTCTGCTTGACCTCCCAGCACGACGCCGCGGCGGTCTCCTGCGTGAGACCATCGGGCAGCGGCGGAGCAGCCGAAGCGGCTACGGGGGTCAGCAGGGTCGCGATCATCGCGGCGATGGCCACGGCTGCGCCGGTCGTAGTGCGGACGATGCGCGATCGCCGCGGAGATGATGTGATGTTCATCAGGGTCTTCCGTCGATGAGGGTCTTCAGACTGTCGTGCAGTCCTGGACGTCCGGGATGTCGTGGGTGGAGATCTTCCACATGTCGTCGTCGAAGACGGCGCCGTAGATGTGCGCGACCGGGTGACCGGGGTTGTACAGGGCCCCGGTGAGGGAGTTCCCCGCGGCATCGCTGACCTCGATGTCGGAGACATCGATGCAGACCTTGAACGTGATGCTCGCCGGGGTGGCCGAGAGGTCGATCTCGCTACTGGATACGCTGGTGACCTTCGCCTCGCCGCTCTGCACGTAGCCGAGGTCGTACTGTTCGCGGGCTTTGGCCTGAAGTTCGCCGAGCACCCAACCGGTGGTGATCTGCTCCAGACCGACCGCGGAGCCGTCCCCGCGCTGCGCGATCTCGTCGGTCGCCGCGACGACGGCGTCGATCGCGTCCGTCGCACGCTGGATCTCGGCATCCTCGTCGGAGCCGAGCGGGCCGACGGCGGGCGCCGAGATGCTCGACAGCGGGTCCTCGGAGACGTTGTCCTCGTCTGCGGGGTCCGTCTCCGCGATAAGGGCATCGTCGTCCGATCCCTGCGGGTTCATCAGCATCGGCGCGACGAGTGCGATGCCGGCCCCGACAGCGAGAACAGCGAGCAATCCGCCGATGAGTGGAAGCAGACGGCGCTGCCGGCCGGTGGCCACCGCAACGTCGCCTTCCGGAGTCTCCATCAGTACGCCCCCTTCGGCTGGACCATCGCTCGGGCGGTGCGCCACATGATCTGCAGGTCGTTGATGACCGACCAGTTCTCGACGTATCGCAGGTCGAGGCGCACGCTCTCGTCCCAGGAGAGGTCGCTGCGGCCGGAGACCTGCCAGAGGCCCGTGATGCCGGGCTTGATGTAGAGCCGGCGGAACACCGTGCCGTCGTATGCGGTAACCTCGCTGGGCAGCGGCGGGCGCGGCCCGACGACGCTCATGTCGCCGACAAGCACGTTCCAGAACTGCGGCAGTTCATCGAGGGAGAGCTTGCGCAGCACTCGGCCGACACGGGTGACCCGGGGGTCGTCCTTCATCTTGAACAGCAGACCCGATCCCTGGTTCTGCTCCTTCAACGCGGCGAGCTGCTGCTCGGCATCCGTCTTCATGGAGCGGAACTTCACCATGCGGAACGAGCGTCCGTCGCGCCCGATGCGCTCCTGGAAGAAGAACACCGGGCCGGGGGAGTCGATCATGATCAGCACAGCGAGCACGGGCGTGAGCAGGGCGATCGGGATGAGCGCCAGACCCGAGACGACGACATCGAGCGCTCGCTTGAGCACGTGCATGCCGCCCTCGTACGTCGGGATCTTCACCTGGATCAGCGGCAGACCGTCGACCTGGCGCAGCGAGATGCGCGGGCCCGCCACATCGGCGAGACGACTCGAGAGCACGAGCTCGGCGGCCGTCCCCTCCAGCTGCCAGCTCAGCCGCTTGACGAAGTCGGCCTCGCCCTCGGGGCGGCTCGCGACGATGATCGTGTCGGCGCCGATCTCCTCGGCCACGACGGCCACGTTCTCGACGTTGCCGAGGACGGCATAGCGGGCGCCGTCGACGGTGATCTCGCGCGCGTTGCGGTCCAGCAGCGTCGTCCCCACGACGTTGTAGCCGTTCTCGCCGCTCGTGCGCAGAGAGCTGATGACGTACTCGACGTCGTCGCCGTCCCCGACCACGAGGGTGCGCGATGCGTAGGAGCCCTCGAGACGCCTCCGCTGCAGCCAACGTCGCCAACTCCACCGCGCGACGAGGAGCCCCAGCATCCCGGTCGGCAGTGCGATGACGAGCAGGGGCCGCAGGCCGTCCCACTCCGCGAGGATTCCTACGATCGCGACGCTCCCGAAGGCGAGGCCGCAGGCGTGCGCGACGCGTCGGTACTCGGTGGCGCCCGAGCCGAAGATCGTCGCGCAGCGCGTATTCAGCGCCGACAGCATGACCAGCAGCGTGATGCTGAGCAGGAGCGCCCCGCGGACGATGACCGCCGTCGCGGTCCCGAATGCGGTCGCCTGAACGACCGCCATGAGCACGACGACCGATGCGATCACCGCGGCGTCCGTGGCCCACAGCCGTGTGCGGTAGCGCCGCTCCCACTGCTGTCGACGCTCGAGCGTCGCCGATACGCGCGGTGCCGCCGCCTGCGGCGCTGCCGTCTTCGTCACGCGCGCGACGAACGGCGCGAACGCCGGCGCCGATCGAGTGATCTGCAGCGCATCCTCGACGGATGTCATGCTGCTCTCCGAGCCGTGAGCGTTCGCAGAATTCCCCAGTGCGACATGTGTTCCCCAGTGTTCCCCAGTTCGCGAGCAGACGGCTCGCGGTGATCGTCCGCATACCCGACCCCTCGGGCCCTGGAGCGTCGCCGTGATCCCACATCACGGGAGACTGAGATCCATTCCCACACGGATCTCATTCGCAGCAGGGACTGCGGACTAGCGGTCACTCTATCGGATCTTGACGAGCAACGGAAGATAACTCCCTCGAATGGAAGAAAGTCGTTTCCGCCCTCTTCAGGGCCACCTGAGGTAGACTTGGGGTGCACGTGAGAGATTTGCCGCGATTTCGGCGCCTCGCGATGCCACTGATCAGGGCCGTAAAGGACCGTTCGCACCGACGCGCACGGTATCCGCCCTCGATCTCGAGAACATCGTGGTGCGCTTACGCGCGCCCGCAGAAGCAATGAGCATCAAAACCATGAGCAGTACCACCACCCATTCACCACTGAGCTGGAAGCAGGCCGATCACGACGTCCACGTCGCCACGCGCGACGGCGAGTACGCCGGATTCGTCGAGGTCTCCGGCGACGACCACGTCGTGCACGACAACCGCGGGACCGAGCTCGGTTCGTTCCCGGCCCTCTCCGAAGCCCGCCGGGCGCTCGAGGTGACGCCGCGACGGCGCCCTCGTGGGATCCGTTCCGCACTGCGCCGGAGTCTCTCGCTGGTGCGCCCCTGAGCGACCCCGGTGCGCCGACGTCTCGCGGCGCGCATCGTATGCGCTGCGGCGTATACACCCCGGGTTAGCCTGGGGCAAGCGAACGGCATCCGCCCTTGGCTTTCACAGCTCAAGGGCTCCGGATCCGGGAGACGACATGTCTGCAATCGCCACCGAGACCACCAGTATTCTCGGACCGGTACGTCAGACGTACGCGGGGAACGCCGACTTTCCCCCGATGGCCCGGGCTTACAAGAACGTGTCGCAGGTCATCAAGGAGATGGGGCTGCTGCAGCGCACCCACTGGTTCTACCTGCTCACGGGCATCGGCATCCTGCTGGCACTCGGCGGATGCATCACCGGGTTCATCCTGCTCGGCGACAGCTGGTTCCAGCTGCTCATCGCCGGAGCCCTTGCGATCGTCTTCACCCAGATCGCGTTCGTCGGGCATGAGGCCGCTCACCGGCAGGTGCTGTCCTCGGGGCCGGCGAACTTCCGGCTCGCCCGCATCCTCATCGGTCTCGTCGGCATGAGCTACTCCTGGTGGGACAACAAGCACACCAAGCACCACGGCAACCCGAACCAGGTCGGCAAGGACCCCGACATCGCGGTCGACACGATCTCGTTCCTCGACGAGGATGCCGCGAAGTCGCGCGGCCTGATCCGCCTCATCACCCGCAAGCAGGGGTGGCTGTTCTTCCCCCTCCTGACGCTCGAGGGCCTCAACCTGCACTACCAGGGGCTGAAGTACCTGTGCACGAAGCCCGGCGTCGGCGGGCGCTGGATCGAACTGACGATCATCATCCTGCGCATGGCCGCGCTGATCGTGCCGGTCTTCCTCCTGCTGCCCCTCGGCATGGCCTTCGCCTTCCTCGGCGTGCAGTTCGCCGTGTTCGGCGTGTACATGGGGGCATCTTTCGCCCCCAATCACAAGGGCATGCCGATCATCGAGCCCGGCGCCCGTCTCGACTTCTTCACCAAGCAGGTGCGCACCTCGCGCAACATCTCCGGCGGCTGGTGGGTCACAGTCTTCATGGGCGGACTGAACTACCAGGTCGAGCACCATCTCTTCCCGAGCATGGCCCGCCCGCACCTCGCGAAGGCCCGCGACGTGGTGCGCGAGTACTGCCTGGCGAACGACGTCCCCTACACCGAGACGTCTCTCATCCGCTCCTACGCGATCGTCATCGAATACTTGAACCGCGTCGGTCTTGCCGCCGCTGATCCCTTCGACTGCCCCGCCGCGGCGCAGTTCGGGCGCTGACTGACTCCGCTCGCTGCGATCTGAGGCGACGCGTCAGCGTCGCACGCGGGCGCGGGATTTCGAGACTGTCCCGAGGGTCGCGCGCAACGGCGTGCCGAGGTAGAGGCCGAGGGATGCTCCGGCTGCCAGACCGATGCCGATCGAGCCCGCGAGGATCAGCGGGCCGATGCCGCCCACCATCAGTTCTGCCGTGCCGTCCGAGTCGACGACGCCCAGGAGACCGCGGAAGACCGCGGTTCCGGGAACGAGCGGCACGATCGCCGCTGTCGTCACCGCGACCGACGGTACATGCAGGTTGCGGGCGACGAGAATGCCGAGGAAGCTCGCCAGCAGTGCTCCGATGCCGCTCGCTGCCGCCGGGTGCAGATCGAAGCCGAGAGCCGTGCTGTAGGAGAGCATCGCGACGGTGCTCAGCAGCGCGCTGATGACGATGATGCGCATGCCGGATCCGTTGAAGACGGCGACGGCGACGGCGATGATGATCGCGCCGAGGATCTGCTCGGGGACCGTCCCGAAGGGGATCGCGTCCTTCGGCAGGGGGATCGTGAGGTTCACCAGGCGGGCGAGCTCCAGGCCGATGAGGATGCCGAGCACCACGCCGAGGGTCTGCATCGTGACATCGAGGATGCGGCCGAGGGCCGTGAGCGCGAAGCCGTCGATCGCATCCTGCGCGGCGGCGACGACCGTCAGCCCCGAGAGCATGAGCACGATTCCAGAGGCCACGAGGATCGCCGGGTTCACCTCGGCGAACGGCGGGAACCCGAGATCGCTGATCGCCGAGACGACGGCGGCCACCGCCGTGATGACGAACGCGCCGACGATCTGGCTGAAGAACAGAGGGACTTGGAGACGGCGCAGACCCGCCTGCGCGTAGGCGGCGCCGAGGGCCGCGAGGAAGCTGAGCGCGATCGTGATGGGCGGTGCCGCATAGAGCACGGCGACGCCGATCGCGAGGGCGGCGAGGGCGAATGTCACAACCGTCGGACGGTACATGAAAGGCACGCGCCGGATCGCTCGGAACGTGCTGCGCGCCTCGCCCAGATCCATGCCGGACTGGATATCGGCGAACAGGGCCTGCAAGCGCTGCAGTTTCGCGTGATCCGGAGACGCGGTCCGTACGACGCGCATGAGGGTCGTCGGCCAGTCCTCTTCACTGCGGTGGTACGAGACGCTGATCGCGTCGTACGTCACCTCGACGTGCACCCCCGACAGGCCATAGACCTTCGCGACTCGGGTGATCGCGAACGTGACATCGTGCGCGGATGCTCCGACCGCGAACATCGACTCGCCCAGACGCAGCGCCAGATCGAGGATCTTCACCGTGATCGTCTCGCCGAGAACCGGCTGGATCTCGGTCATCGCGACCTGGGCGGGGTCGGTGCTGATGACTCGTCGGAGCGAGCTCAGGAAGCGGGATGGACGGTCGGATGCCATTGATCCATTGTCCGTCTTTCTCCTGCTCGGATGCTTCACGACGGGGCGTGTGCGGCGTGTCCGAGGGCGTCGGCGAGGTCGATGATCGCGGTCGCGTTCTCGGCGGGAACGGCGACGAGCGCGCACGCGTCCGACTCCTCCTCGAGGCGGATCAGCGTCAGCCCGTGAGGTGCGAGGATTCCATCGGCGAGAGCGATCGCGGCATCCAGGTCGTCCTCGTCGTTGACAGGGGACAGATCGATTCCCGCGCGGAAGACGCGAGGCAGCGCCGGCAGAGCATCGGCCAGCTCCATGCCCGTGTCGTCGCTTTCGAGGTAGGCGAGCGCGCCGGCGTCGTCGAGCCCGCCGATGAGCGCCTCCCAGCGCTCGTCCTCGTCTGCGTCGTGCACGGCGGGCGCGAGCTCGGGGTCGTCGTCGAGTAGATCGCACAGCCGGGTCCAGTCCGCGATGTCGTCGCTCATGGCGCCTCCCAGAAGATCGGATGCTGGCGCCCAGCGTATCGCGCGGACCTGATCAGCGGCACGTCCCGAAGCGGTGCTCACGTGCGGCGAACCGGGTGCCGTGGTCCGAGTCAGAAGGGCGATCCCGCCAGCTCAGCCCGCAGTATCCGGGTGCCCTCCACGAGCGCGCGCATCTTCGCATCGGCGACGGTGCGCGACAGCGGCGCCATGCCGCAGTTCGTGCTCGGGTACAGCTTGTCGGCGTCGACGTAGGGGAGGGCGCTGCGCAGGACCGCCGCGACCTCTTCGGGCGTCTCGACCGCATCGGTGGCGACGTCGATCGCCCCGAGCATGATCTTCTTGCCGCGCAGCAGCCCGATCAGCTCGATCGGCACATGCGAGTTGCGGCTCTCCAGCGAGACGATGTCGATGGAGGACTGCTGCAGGCGCGGGAAGAACTCCTCGTACTGGCGCCACTCCTCGCCGAGCGTCTCCTTCCACGCGTTGTTCGCCTCGATGCCGTAGCCGTAGCAGATGTGCACGACCGTCTCGCAGCGCAGTCCCTCTGTCGCACGCTCGAGGGCGGCGACGCCCCAGTCGCGCACATCGTCGAAGAAGACGTTGAACGCGGGCTCGTCGAACTGGATGATGTCGACGCCGGCGGCCTCAAGCTCGCGGGCCTCCTCATTGAGGATCCGTGCGAACTCCCACGCGAGCTTCTCGCGGCTGCCGTAGTGCTTGTCGGCGAGGGTGTCGATCATCGTCATGGGGCCGGGGAGCGCCCACTTGATCGGAAGATCGGTCTGCGCGCGGAGCGCCCGCGCGTCATCGACGAACACGGGCTTCGTCCGCTCGACGGGCCCGACGACCGTCGGGACGCTCGCGTCGTACCGATCCCGGATGCGCACCGTCTCACGGTTCGTGAAATCGACTCCGCTGAGATGCTCGATGAACGTCGTGACGAAATGCTGGCGGGTCTGCTCGCCGTCGCTGATGATGTCGAGTCCGGCGAGGCTCTGTTCCGCCGCGGCGAGAGCCAGAGCATCCATCCTGCCCTCGGCGAGAGCCGGGCCCTTGAGGCGCCACGGAGACCACAGCTTCTCGGGTTCTGCAAGCCAGGACGGCTTGGGCAGGCTGCCCACGATCGATGTGGGAAGGAGTGCGTTCATCGGCGGTTGCATCTTTCGAGTCTCGTGCGATCAGATGGCTCGGGCCGTGGCCCACTCGGCGAGGATCTCGCGGTTCGGCGTCATGAAGTGCTCCTCGACGAAGCGCCCCTGCTCGACACCGAGTCGGCTGCGCTCCTCCCGGTCGTAGACGATCCCGGTCGGGGTGAAATCGGGGTTCTCGAGTGCGGCGCGATAGATGTCGCCGGCGACGGATGCCGCGTTGTAGACCTCGGGACGGTAGATCTTCTGGAAGGTCTCCATGGTGGCGATCGTGCCGATGAGCGCCAGGTCGGAGTAGTCGGCGACGAGATCGCCCTCGAAGTAGAAGGCGAGGGGAGCGACGGAGCCTGCAGGCATGAAGTACCGCACCTGCAGCCCCATCTTCGCGAAGTACCGGTCGGTCATCGAGTACTCGCTCTGGCGGTACTCGACGCCGAGGATCGGATGCCGGTACCCGGTGCTCCGGTAGGTCTTGCTCGTCGAGACGCTGATGCAGATGACCGGTGCCTGCGCGAACCGCTCGCGGTACGCGGCCGACTCGACGAAGTGCCGGAAGAGCTTGCCGTGCAGGTCGCCGAAGTCCTCGGGGGCGCCGGGGGCCGCGGCATCCGCGTTGTGCTCGGGCAGCACCACGCTGAAGTCGTAGTCGCGAACGTAGGAGGAGAAGTTGTTGCCGGTGATGCCGGGGATGCGCTCGCCGGTGGCCCGGTCGACGATCGTGACGTCGAGCATCTCGATGAGCGGGACGCCGGCGTCGGTCTGTGCGGCGTCCAGGTGCACGTCGGCCGAGACGATGTCGAGCTCGACGCGGTAGCGGTCGCCGTTCGGGTTCTCTGCCGATGCGAGGGCATTGCACCGGGCATCCATCATCTCCAGCGCGTTCAGGAGGTTCTGCCGGCGGCCATCGCCGCGCGCCAGATTCGCGAAGTTCGTGGTCGCGCGGGACCCCGCCGATGGACAGTAGTCCGCATCGAAGCGGGTGGTGCTGATGCTGAATGTGAACTCGGTAGCCATGATGAGCCGGTGCCCTGTTCCTTGACGTCGGACCGTGAGGAGGGTTCCCTCATCGGTCGGGCCAGTCTAAGAACGAGCGCCAGTCATAGTTTCATCAGTATCTTTCGGAGTGAAAGATAGGTGGATACTATGGCAAGAGTTCGACGCCGAATTCAGCGACCACGTCGCGCATCTCGGCCACGAAGCGCTCGGCCTGCCCGGTGAGCGGCATGGATCCATGGCCGATCCAGCCGATCTCGATCCGCTCGTCGATGTCGAGCGGCACGGATACGATCGACGGGTCGAGGTCGTCCGAGATGATGCCGGTGGAGATCGTGTACCCGCCGAGACCGATCATGAGGTTGAAGATCGTGGCGCGGTCACTCACCCGGATGTCCTGCTTCGACGAACGCGTCGACAGGAGCTCCTCGGCGAAATAGAACGAGTTGTTCGCGCCCTGGTCGAAGGTGAGCCGCGGGAGGTCCTCGAGATCGTCGAGGGTGACCTGCGCGCGCTCAGCGAGCGGGTTCGTGCGGGCGATGAAGATGTGGGGCGTCGCCAGGAACATCGGCGTGAACGCCAGCCCCGACTCTCGGAGCAGTTTGTCGATCACATCCCGGTTGAAGTCATTGCGGTACAGCACGCCGATCTCGCTGCGGAGCGTGCGGACATCCTCGATGATCTCCCACGTTCGGGTCTCGCGGAGGCTGAAGGCATACTCCGCGGCATCCGACGCCTTCACCATGCGCACGAAGGCGTCGACGACGAACGAGTAGTGCTGCGCCGAGATGCCGAGCAGTCGGCGAGAGGGAGCCCGCCCGAGGTAACGCTGCTCGAGGAGCTCGGCCTGCTCGACGACCTGGCGGGCGTAACGGAGGAACTCCGTGCCCTCCTCGGTGAGCGTGACGCCGCGCACAGAACGATGGAAGAGCGCCTGACCGACCCGCTGCTCGAGATCTTTCATCGCGGTCGACATCGTCGGCTGCGACACGAACAGCAGCTCGGCAGCCGCGGTGATGGAACCCTCGGCCGCGATCTCGATGAAGTACCGCAGCTGCTGCAGGGTGATTCCGCTCGCCGTCGCGCCCCGTGCCATCGTCGTAGCCTATCGGGGCTGTCGGGTGATCTAGTGTGGTGGGGTGTCGATCGATCGTTCCCGCATCCGGGTCAAGGCCATGCTCATCGCGCCGAACGCCGACGGGACCGCGCATGCGGTCAGCCGCAACACCCCGACGATCGAGAATCCGCGCGGGTATCACCGGCTGATCGGCGGAAGCGTCGAGCTCAGCGAGACGCATCGAGAGGCCGTGCTGCGTGAAGTCGATGAGGAACTCGGTGCGACCGTGCATGAGTTGCGCCATCTCGGCGTGCTGGAGAACATCTTCGAGATCGACGGCGTCTTCGGGCACGAGATCGTCTTCGTCTACATCGGGCGCCTCGACCCCGCGCCGGCGCAGGTCGGCGCGACCCTCATGGAGAGCGACGGCAGCATCGTGCCGGTCGAATGGAGAGCGTTCGACGAGGATGCGGATGCTTTGCCGCTGTATCCGGCCGGGGCGCTGGAGCTGATCGGAGTCGGCCGCTAAGTCTCTCGGGCTCGACCAGCGCGTTTCGTCTCGCGTTGTCCACTCAACGACCACGGAAGCGATCGGAATGGGGCAAAGCAAAACCCCCGCCATGTAGAAGCTAGGCGAGGGTTTCTGGAACCGTTGTAACGACGGTTCTTGTGGCTCCGACGGGCGTCGATCCCGTGACCTCACGATTTTCAGTCAGATTTGAGGTTCATGTTCTGGGAGTGGCAGTGCTCACAGGCGTGGAATTGCGGTGATCTGTGTGATCGACGTGATCACTCGAATCGCTGTCTGCATACGCAGTTGTGGTCAATTCGTGGTCAAGGTGGTCGTCCGGGAGCTGGAAACCGTGAGCGCGCAGAAAATCGGCCATACGCCGCAGCTCTGACGCAGCTTCGGCAGCTCGACGCCGAAGAAGCGAAAGATCGTTGGAACCCGGAAACTGCCCGTTGATCCGCACCGCATGCTTGAGCTGCTGTAGCTGGTGCTCCGTGAAACGGCGTTGCATCTCGTAGCCGCGCAGCGCGAGAAGCGCTCCAGTCTCTTCAGGGTCCCCGACTTTGAGATTCATCAGGATCGGATGGCCTTCGAACGGTAGCGAGAGCCACTCCAGGAATTCGACCCCAGACATAGTGGCGATGCCTTCGCTGACACCGGGAATCTCGGTTCGGTCGTAGGGACGGAGATAGTCCACGAGGAGCAGTTGAGGGGCAGCGTCAAGCGCCCGTGACAACTCCAGAAGCTCGACGACCGTGAGGTCGAGCTTCCGGCCGATCTCGACGTTGTTGATCACCTTGGCCGTCAACCGTGCATTTGGGATCGCTTCAGCAAGCTCACGGGCGGACCGGTAGCCACGACGTATTCGTAGCTCTCTCACCCGGTCACCGATCGTGCGAGCGAACGAGTCTTTCCCCGATTCGGACCAAACCATGCGTCCATCGTGTCTAGAACCTCAGACATTGTCATCGTCGACTCAGGTGCTCACATCCGACGAGCACGACGACACGGAGGGAACATGATCATGGAAGAGTCTTTGCTCACACCAGCGCAGGTAGCCGAGATGACCGGACTGACGACCGGGGCGCTGGCGCAGCTGCGCTATCTCAACCGCGGTCCCGAGTTCTACCGGCTCGGCCCGCGCACGATTCGCTACGCGCGCTCTGAGGTGCAGGAATGGATCCGCGAGAGCCGCGCTTCCACAGTCGGACGGTGATCCCGTGACTTCCGGTCTCATAAAGCTGGCGGAAGCGCTCAACGCCACGCAGGTAGCGATCCGCAGGTACTGCGTTCTTCCGAATGCGGCTGCCTACGACGCCGTGACGCTGTGGGCCGCCGCATCTCACGTAGTGCCGGCCCTTGACGTTGCCCCTCGGCTGGTCATCCGGTCCGCAGAGAAACGATCCGGCAAGACACGCCTACTCGAAGTGCTCAGCCTTCTCGTCAACGACCCGGTCCGTTTCGCTGACGTGAGCGTGCCATACCTCTTCCGTCGGATCGAGAAGGCGGGGGAGGCCCCACCGACGCTCTTGCTGGATGAGGCCGATGCCATCTTCTCCGCGGGCCGACCGAGCGAACGTTCGGAGGCTCTACGCGGCATCCTGAACACCGGGTTTCAGCGCGGCTTCGTGTACGGGAGAGTCGAGAAGCCGAACAACCAGCTGAAGGAGTATCGCGTCTTCGCACTCGCAGCGATCGCTTCGATCGGTGCTCTCCCGGATACCATCGAAGATCGGGCCATCGTCCTCACGATGAGGCGACGAACCGGCGCAGAACCGGTCGAGCAGTTCCGGCTGCGTGACGCCGGTGAATACCTCGCAGGAGTTCGTCACCGACTGCACGAACTCCTGGTAGATCGTGCCGACGAGGTTGCGGGCGTTCGGCCGGAGCTTCCCGTCGAAGACCGCGCAGCCGACCTGTGGGAGCCGCTTGTCGCGGTGGCTCATCTCGCGGGCGATGACTGGATCAACAGAGCGTGGGCGGCGGCGATCACAATCGTGGAGCAAGCGCGCGAAGATGAGAGCACCGCGAACACCGGCTTGATGCTGCTGGAGGCCACACGCGATGTCCTTCATTCCTACTCAGACGGCGCGTGGATCGGCAGCGGTAAACTCCTGGATGCTCTCGCCCGTAACCCTGAATATCGAGAGCTCATGAGCACGCTCGGTGTCGCCGGGATGGCCCGGGTGCTGAGGCCCTACGGGGTGCGGCCGCTGAACCATCGCCAAGGCGAGAATGTGCGCAAGGGGTACCGGCTCGCCGACCTTCGAGATGCGTGGATGCGCTATCTCCCGTCTGCACAATCGCCCGCTACAGGCGCTACACCGCTACATCCCCGCGATAACGGCATAACAGAACAAAGCGATGCCGCTACGCGCCCGCTACGCCTCGCTACCGGGGGAGGGCAAAGGGATGCGGAGCATCGCGCGGCAGATACCGGCTCCCGCATCGAGGAGGTTCCTCGTGCTCGTGCTTGAAACCTGCGGAGCAAGCTATACGGTTAGGGCCCCTAACCTGCTTTTCGATCCCGCTGCCGTGGCCTGCGAGTCGCTGCGCTGGGCGGTGATGACCAAGTGAGCGCGGGGCGGCGAAGGACAAACACATCCGAGGCGCGTGCGATCGTTCACAAGGTGCGTGTCAACGACGGTGAGGAAGCGGCGCTGATTGCGCGAGCCTCTGAGCAAGGCGTGACCGTCGCACGACTCTTGGTGGAGTCGGCGCTGGCGGACGGCGGGGGAGAAACGCGCGCGGAGCGCGAGAACACCCTCAGGCTTTACTTTCGAATCGAACGATTACTCGCAAATGTGGCGAACAATGTCAACCAGATCGCGAAGGTCGCGAATACCACTGGCGCCATCGATATCGGCGAGCTGCGTGCGCATCTCCGCGGAGCGCGTCAGGTTTACGACGATCTCGAAGAGTTGATCAGTCGGAGTGCGCCCTAATGGGCAACCCGAGTCAGCGTAAGGTCGCGTTCTACATCGACCGGGAGCTTGACGCTCGCATGCGTGCAGCGATGCTCCACACGATGGCCGTAGAAGGCCACCGCTCGCTGTCCGAGTTCCTCAGTCGTGCAGTGCTGTACGAGACGGTGCGGTTGGAAGCTCGACACAACGACGGGGACCAGTTCACTCGGATGTCAGAGGTGCGGATCCCGAGAGGGCGACCACTGGAGCACCATAGTCGCGATGACGGGCGTTGAACACTTCCTCGTAGACGCCATCCTCGATGAGCCCGCGACGTCTGGCATCGCTTACCTCGGACCAGGTGCCCGGGCGGTCGACAATCAGTGAGTCATAGCCGTCCGTCTGGCCCCCCTTGACGTACGGGAACCGGGTGAGCTCGTCAACGAGCTGCGGGCGATTGAGGAAGCCGGCGGCGTAGCGCTGGCAGATCTCGTACGGCGTCGCACCCGAGAATCCCTCGACCGGCATCGTCACCTTCGCTGCGGTGCGCAGCGCACTGAGCACGGACGGCTGGGCGATCCCGAGCCACTTGGCGATCTCTCGCTGGCTGTGTCGATGCTGGTCAAGTCGTCGCAGCTCGCGTCGGTAGTCCAGCTCGTCCATCTCTTTCCGGTGCCGCGCGCGCACCGCCGCGCGTGCCCATTCCGGAACCTCCGTGAAGACCATACCGATCACCCCGATAGATGATCCTATCAGTGGCGGGAGGGCGCTATCGTACGAGTGCTCGTCGCACGCTAGAAGTTCCGACTCCGAGCACACGCCCGATGCTCGCCCAGCTCAGCTGCTCGGCCCGCATGCGCTCGGCCTCCGCGATCCGCTCGGGCGTCATCACGCTCGGCCGGCCGCCGACGCGGCCCTGACTGCGCGCGTAGTCGAGCCCGCGTAGCGTGTTCTCTCGGATGGTGTCGACGCGGAGCTGCGCGAACACGGCGACGATGCCGTAGAGGGCTCGGCCCATCGGTGTGGTTGTGTCGATCATGGGCTCGGTGAGGCTGATCAGGTTCACGTGGCGGGCGTCGAGGTTCTGCAACGTCTCGATCAGGATGCGCTCACTGCCGGCGAGGCGGTCGAGCCGGCGCACTTTGAGCGTGTCTCCCGGCCGGAGATAGTCGAGGCAGGCGAGCCACTGCGGGCGATCTGAGACGCGGCTGGATTCGCCGTGGTCGACGAACACTCGTTCGCAGCCGGCGGCGCGCAGCTCGGCCTCCTGCGCGTCGGGATTCTGCTCGCGCTTGGAGACTCGGGCGTAACCGATTTCGTGTGCCATGCCGAAAACGGTACCGTCCGGATTTCGGACCGATTCGGTTTCGGCAGGGGGTTTCGGCGGGCTCAATCTCGGCGTGTCGTGGAGTGTGGAGTTGATCGCTCTTTGGCGGTTCTCTGTGGGCGTTATTTGTCCGGTGAGCATGCGCGGCGGCCAACGCCTACCGCTCCAGAACAGTTGTTCGTCCGGCAGGCACATTCCGTCAATGAGCGATCCGCGGCCTAGGTTTGGTCTATGAGTGGACACGGGAGCAACCAAGCGCATTTCGATCAGTCCGAGGTTGGACCTTCGTGTCGCGCGTCAGACTATGTGGCAGGGGTAGTTAGTTGCGGAAGCAGCGCCCCTGATTGAAAGGTCTGAACATGAGT
>NZ_JBSJZH010000002.1:0-76317 GCF_054798215.1 Microbacterium sp. GXF6406
GCACCTGCTTCTGCCTGTCCCACACGCTCATCCAATACCCCGATTCGCCGGTGTTGCGACGACCGGTTGAATACGGCTTGACTGCCCCTGTCGCTGTGGACCACGCAGCCGGCGACATCACGGCGCATCGCGACGGCGTTCTCGAGCGCCTGGACGGCCAAGCGGGACTTCATCCGCGAGTCGATGGAGTATCCGACGATGCGGCCGGAGTAGGCATCCTTGATCGCGCAGAGGTAGAGCTTGCCTTCGGCGGTCTTGTGCTCGGTGATGTCCGTCAACCACAGTTCGTTCGGCGCATCGGCGGCGAAGACGTGCCGGGTCCGGCCGTGCTCATCGACGACCGCGCAAAGGTCGTCGTGCACCGGAGGGCCGGGCCGGCGGTGCTTGCCGCGCTTGGGTTTCCCGAACGCGCTGAACCAGCCGTTGCTGGACGCGATCCGCCACGCGGTGCGATCCGACATCGTCTCACCGGCATCGCGGGCTTCGTCGGCGAGGAGCCTGTGCCCGAACTCCGGGTCATCACGATGCGCGTCGAACAACGCGTTCGCGCGATACGCCTCCACCACCTCGCTCGTGGTGACGGGGTCGGCCAGCCACCGGTAGTAGGGCTGGCGGGAGAGCTTGAGCACCCGGCACGTCACCGTCACAGGGATCCCTGCGGCGGCGAGCTCCGTCACGAGCGGGTAGAACATTTTCCCGGCAGGTTCGCCTGCGACAGATACGCCGCCGCGCGGCGGAGCACCTCGTTCTCCTGCTCAAGGAGCCGGTTCCGCTTCCGCAGCTCACGGATCTCGGCAGCCTCGGTCCGGGTCTGGCCGGGCTTCGCGCCCTCGTCGATGTCGGCGCGGCGCAGCCACTTCTGCAACGTCATCGGGTGGACTCCGAAGTCTTTCGCGATCTGCTCGATGGTCACGCCGGGCTCGCGGCTCCTCGCGACGCGCACAACATCTTCACGGAACTCGCTCGGGTAGGGCTTAGGCACAGCAACATCCTTCCAGGCCCACCGCTCGGGCAAGCCAGATCAGATGTCACCTATTCGTGCAGCAGTCCCGACTCTCGCGCATCGGGATACGACCGCAGATCACACGTAACACTGCGATGGTTGCCCTTGCCACCGACCTGCCCGCCGCAGTCGTCGCGGCCCAGTTCGGTCTCACTCCTCAAGCTGCGACGACCTGGGCCCAGCACTCACGCCGGGACAGCATCGAATACCTCGTCGCGCGAGACGCAGATGCAGGCGCCGGCAAACACCGTCAACCTGACGCGCACAACGCCGACGGGGAGACCAGCTCGAACTAGGGCTGTGCGGTTCCTGATCCTTCGCTTGCGCGAGCAGCGACTCCGCGAGCTGCTACTGAACGATGATTTTCTTATGGTCACGGGCTCGATCATCTCGAGGCATCATGGAATATCGAAAGATCACATACTGGATCTCAGAGCGAAGCTAGGAGGAATTGTGCAAGCTGTTGACGACGTCGTGATGTTCTTCCCCGATTGGGGCCACAGGTGGCCGCTATGGGGGAAAATCGCGTTGCGACCTGAACACCTCGATCTCGATGACGACCTCTCTCGACGCTTGGAAGCATGGGTTAAGGTCTGGCAAGAGGACCTCGACCCGATTTTTGAAGTTCGTTGGCCCGATCCGGAGCTCGGGAGCGCTTGGATCGAAGAAGGCACCCGGCTCTGCGCAGAGGTGCAGCAAGCAGTAGAGAAGCTGGGAATCACCGTGACACCCAGCTTCTCTATGTTTGCTCCTAATGCGAGCACGTCCTCCGGTTAGGGATTGCAGTCTGACGTATACGCAATGTCGCTGGGGTAGGCGGTAACCACTAAACGGTTGCTTACTGCAACGATTGAGTTCACGTACCAGGAAGCGTAGACCTCCTCGCCCACCCAGATATGAAAGATCGTCGAGAAACAAGCCTTACCGCCACCAATGTTCGCAGGGAACGGCATTGCGAAGTCGAGTGAGTCCTGAATGGCGTGATCCATGTAGTCATCCCACGGGATCCCCGGATTTGCACCCGCCGCGATTGCTGAAGAGCGAATCGTCTCCCACGAGTTGGGGTGGAACGAGGTACTGGACTGATGGCGACTGCGAATATGCTTGAATCCCGATGTGGTGTCCGTTCCGCACAGCAAGCTCACCGCCCCTGCGGTGATCCAGGGGTCGCCCGACGGGGTATCGAAGCGATAGATGCTGTAGTTCGTGATCGTGTGATCAGCGTTGCCCAGCACGTCACACTGGAGAGAGTCAATCGGATCGAACAAATACGGCGTGACCTGATCTTCGCCGGTCACCCCAACGACTAGGGCGTCGTCCTTCTGGGCTCCGATTGAAATTGGTAAGCCGGGTGCTGGCGTGCTCTCCCCTGAGCTTGCAACCGAGCTTTCACTCTCATCGGAATCCGTCGGCGCGGCATGCGCTGGAAATGTGGCGCCGAATACGAGAGCGAATACTCCAACAGCACACGCGGCCGATCGAACAAACCTGAGTTTCATCCTTGATTCCATCTGCCAAGGACCGAGTGTCCAAGGTGAGCTCAAGGCTATCGAAGGAGCAGAGTCCAACGAGCACGGCACGTCGCGCTGTGCGCGTTCTCCAGGTGCTCCGCAAGTGTGCGGAAGCGCCCGCACAATAAGGTGAGAATCGATGAGCGATCCCCGCCCGAGTCGCTCATCCACGAGACAGCAGCCGGACGTAAAGTCGGCGAATATCGCACACCTCAATATCTCCGTTCCGCCAGTCGAACACGATGCCGAGCACGAAGGCGGCGACGATCGCGATGATGGTGGACAGGATCGTCAGCCAGAGGCCCTGCATGAGGGCGGGCCAGTACTTGACCGCGACGGAGATGATGCCGGTGGCCTGATCGGTGGCCTCGCCGCCGCTGAGGTAGCGCTCGGCGATGACGTCGTACTCGCCGGAGGCCTTGAGGTTCTCCAGGCCCGCGTCGAACATGTCGACGAGCTCGACGTTCATGCCCTTGTTGACGGCGAAGCCGTACTCGCCGCCGAGCTCGGGTTCGCCGACGAGGCGGAAGCCGGAGCCCTGCTGGATGCCGTAGGCGAGCACCGGGAAGTCCTCGAAGTAGCCGACGGCCTGCCCGGCCTTGACGGCATCCACCATGTCGGTGGTGTCCTGATAGGGCGTGACGCGGAAGCCGTACTCGTCCTTGTTCTCGTCGGCGAAGGTCTGGCCCTGCGTGCCGGTCTTGACCGCGACGGTCTTTCCGTCGAGGTCGTCGAGCGACTCGATGTCGCTGGATTCGAGCACACCCAACTGGATGCCGCTGGTGAAGTACGGGGCGCTGAAGTCGAAGGTCTTCTCGCGCTCCTCGGTGATCGACATGCCGGCCATGACGGCGTCGACCTGGTTGGCCTGCAGCGCCTGCACCGCGGCGTCGAATCCGAGCTGGCGGATCTCTCGACCTGGAAGCCCTGGTCCTCGGCGATGGCGCGCAGCAGGTCCATGTCGATGCCGACGAGCTCACCGTCGGAGTTCGTGAATTCGAACGGCGCGAAGGTCGTGTCGGTGCCGATCACGTAGGTCTCACCGGAGTCATCGGCGGCGAGCGCGGGGGCGGCTCCGCCCAGCAGCGCGGCGACCGCGACGAACGCGGTGATGGCCCACGCCCCGATCTTTCGGACGAAGGTGCGCGGGCGCACATTCGCGGGGGCGGGATGTGGAATCACGACGGATGCTCCTCGGATCTGCAACAGCGACCGTGTGGCCGCACCAATTCAGCCTTTCCTCCAACGCCGCGCATGGATCGATCTCATCCGTTGTGGAGCCCGGCGCGCAGCTCGGCGAATACCTCCGCCGCCGTGGTGCGGGTCGCGAGTTTCGATCCCTGTCCGAGCCACAGCGATTGCAGTTCGCCGAGGTTCTGAGCCCCGGCCTCGGCGCGGAAGCGTCCGGTGAGCCAGTTCTGCATGGGGAACGGGGCGATCGTGCCGCTCGCCTCGATCGCCCGGACCGTGCGGTTGCGGACGCCGCGGGCGAGGCGCCCGCTCATCGCGCGGGTGAGGACGGTGGCCTCCGCCGGGGTCGCGCGGATCGCCGCTCGGTGCGCATCGTTCGCGGCCGATTCCTCGGTCGCGAGGAACGCGGTGCCCACGAGCACGCCGTCTGCGCCGAGCGCCCGCGCCGCGGCGACGCCACGGCGGTCGGAGATCGCACCGGCGGCGACGACGGGGATCGATACGGCATCCACCACCTGCGGCACGAGCGCGAACAGACCCACCATCGACTCGGCCGCGGGCTTCAGGAAGGACACCCGGTGCCCGGCCGACTCCGCGCCCGTCACGATCACGACGTCGACACCGCCCTCCTCCAGTGCGACGGCCTCGGCGACCGTGGTGGCTGCGCCGGTCACCCGGATTCCGCGGCGGTGCGCCTCGTCGACGATCTCGGCCGACGGCACTCCGAACACGACGCTGAGCGCAGCGGGAGCCGCCTCCCAGATCGCATCGAGCTGCTCGTCGAGCGACGGCAGGTAGCGCTCGGGCCTCTGCGGCACCGGCACCCCGACCGCCTCGTAGAACGGCTCGAGCGCCTGCGCGAAGACCATGTGCTGCGGACCCGGCTCGACCTCGTCGCCGGTGGGCAGCCAGATGTTGAGCGCGAACGGCTTATCGGTCGCCGCACGCAGCGCCGCGGCGGTCTCACGGATGCGCTCGCCGTCGTAGCCGTACAGGCCATAGGCGCCGAGGCCGCCGGCATCGCTGACCGCCGCGGTCAGCGCGACGGACGACAGCCCGCCGAATGCGCCGAGCAGGATCGGATGACGGATGCCAAGGAGGTCGCACAGGTCGCTCATGCCACGAGGCTACGCCCCATTTCGAGGCGGTAGTCTGGGTGGCATGACGATCTCGGCCGCGATGGAACAGCTCATGCAGCTGCTCGCGACCGTGCTCGGGTTCGCCGCGCTGCCCGATCTCTCTGCCACGCAGCTCGCCGCCCTCGCCCTGACCGCCGCGCTTTTCGCCGTCTCGGTGCTGGCCGTCGCGGTCACGATCGGCATGGTGCGGACCGGACAGGGGTCGTCGCCTCATCCGCTCCGCGCGATCGGCCGTTCCGTGCTGCTGTCGCAGAGCGATCCGGATGCCGCGGGGCATCCGCGTCCGCGAGCTCCGGGAGCCGCGCCCGCCGTGTGACCGTCCGTTCGGGCGGGAGCACGGCACTGCGCCGACCCTCCCGAATCCTCGAACGGACACCTCACAGTGGACATCTATTCCTTCGGCCCCATCGCGGCCGTGCTCGACGCCGCCTATTCCGCCCTGACCACCCTCGCGGACGCCCTCGAACCGATCGTCGGCGACGCCGGCACAGCGGCCGCCATCGTCCTCGTCACCCTCCTCATCCGCGCACTCCTCATCCCTGTCGGCATCTCGCAGGCGAGGGCCGAGCAGACCCGCTCGCGTCTGGCACCGCGACTCGCGGAGATTCAGAAGCGCCATAAGAAGAACCCCGAACGCCTGCAGCGCGAGACCATGCAGCTGTACAAGGAGGAGAACACCTCCCCCTTCGCCGGCTGCCTGCCGGTGCTGCTGCAGGCCCCGGTCGTCGGCATCCTCTACTCGCTGTTCCTGCGCACGAAGATCGCCGGGCATCCGAACAATCTGCTCGCGCATGACCTGCTCGGCGCTGGTCTGGGCACGAGCCTCGTGCAGATGCTCACGACCGGCCCGTTCTCGCTGCCGACGCTCGCCGTCTCGATCGTGCTCATCACCGTGATGATCGCGGTCGCCGAGATCACGAAGCGGGTGTTCCGCCCGCAGCCGGTCGCCGATTCGCCGCTGTCGTCGCCCGGAGTGCTGCGCGCGATGAACACGCTGCATTACCTGACCGCGGTGTTCGCGGTGTTCGTGCCGCTGGCCGCCGCGCTCTATCTGACCGTGACGGCGGTGTGGACCCTCGTGCAGCGCATCGTGCTGCGCCGCCGGTACCCGCTCGTCACGGCGTCGCCGGCTCGCTGAGCGGCGGCGTCTCCTCCGGGCCGTCGTCCGGCCCGGAGACGGGGTCCGTTCTCCGCCGCGGGCGGACTCCGACGAGACTCACCCCGATGCTCGCCGCCATGACGAAGGCGATCGCCAGCAGCCGCAGGGGGCTGGCGAACTGGCCGAGCAGCAGCCAGCCGGCGACGGTGGCCGTGGCGGGTTCGAGGCTGAGCAGGATGCCGAAGACGCGCTGCGGAACCATCCGCAGCGCCGAGAATTCCAGCGTGTAGGGAATGAGCGAGCCGAGCAACGCGGTCGCCAGCGTGAGGACGATGAGCATCGGGTCCGTGGCCACGACGACGGCTGCCGGAACGCCGAAGGGCAGGAGCAGGACGGATGCGACGACGAAACCGACGGCGAGCGCGCCGCGTCCGGGGATCACGGCCCCGGCGTGCGCCGTGGCGCGGATGTAGAACGCCCAGAACGCCGCGGCGATGAGGGCGAAGCCGACGCCGACCGGGTCGAGGTCCTGCGCACCGACCATACCGTCGACGCCCAGCAGCACGATGCCGACGACGGCGAGCACGAGCCACCCGGTATCGGCGAGGCGACGGGTCAGCAGTGCCGACAGGACGAGCGGACCGAGGAACTCGATCGCGACGGCGGGTCCCAATGGGATGCGTACGATCGCGGCGTAGAACGAGCCGTTCATGCCGCCGAGCGCGACGCCGAACAGGATCGCCGCCTTCCACTGCGTGCGGTTCCAGCGGCGCACGGCGGGACGCACGACGAGGAGCATGACGATCGCCGCGACGCTCAGTCGCAGTGCCGTCACGCCCCATGCTCCGAGCACGGGGAAGATCTGCGCGGCGATCGCCGCCCCGAACGACAGCGAGATGCACGATCCGAGAACCAGTGCCGCGCCGAGCGTCGGACGGGAAGTCGCTGCGGGGGCCATCCCTCCAGTCTGCCCGCTCTCAGCGCGGGTTCACGGCGATGCGCAGCGGCGCGCCCGGAGCGGAGGCGGCGGCGAGCGCCGCGTCGACGTCGTCGAGCGCGTACTGCGCGCCGACGACCTCATCGAAGGGGTATCCCCTCCCCCTCCCGCCCAGGAATGCGGCGGCTCCCGCGAGGTCATGACCCGTGTAGTTATGAACGCCGCTGATCGTGAGCAGCCGGCGCACGACGCTCTCGGCATCCATTCCGACGGGCGCGGCCGGGAACACACTCCCGACGAGGATGACGTGCCCGGCGACATCGGCGGCGGCGAGCGCATCCGCGACCGCGTGCCCGGATGCCTCGATCACGATGTCCGCGGTGTCCACGGGTGCTGCCAGAGCGCTCGCCCCGAACCGTTCGGCGAAGGCCCGGCGCTCGGCCGACGGATCGACGACGGTGACGGCGGCCCCGGCATCCGCCGCGATCGCGACGGCCGAGAGGCCCACGAGTCCGGCGCCGAGGACGAGCACGCGGGCACCCTCGAGCTCATGCGTCCGGGATCCGCGCTGGATCGCCGCCCAGGCCGTCGCCGTCGCGCAGGAGGCGGGGGCGAGCGTCGCGGCCGGCAGCGCCTCGGGCACCCGCACGATCGTCGTTCCGGCGCGCAGGTGGGCGTGGGTGGCGAAGCCGCCCGTGAGCTCCCACCGCGGCTCGATGCGCTCGTGCCCGTACTTCGCGAGCGCCCGGCATTTCTGTCCGACCCCCGCCGCGCACCGGTCGCACGTGCCGCAGGAGACCGTCACCGACCAGACGACGCGGTCGCCGATGCGCAGCGTCTGCCCCTCGGCATCCTCGACGCCGCCCTCGCCGACCGCGATGATGCGGCCGACGCTCTCGTGACCGAGGACGAGGGGCGCGGGCGCCGTGCGGTGCCCGGAGACCGTGTGCACATCCGACCCGCACACGGTCGACAATTCGATCGCCACGAGCACGTCGTGACGCCCGAGGGCGACGCCGGGAACCGCGACGGTCTCGTGGTTCTGTCCGACGCCGAGCCAGACCTTCGCGGTCGCGGCGGGTCGGAGGGTGACGTCTTCGCGCTCGTCGTGCGGCAGGAGGACGCGCATCTCACGGCGCCCAGGACAGGACGCCGTCGGCGATCAGGCCGCGCTCGGCGAGAGCGAGCGGCATCGCGGTGACGTCATCGAGCACAGCATCAGCGCCCGCGGCGAGCAGGGCCTCTGCGCCATGCGCTCCGCTGAGCACCCCGGCGACGAAACCCGCACCGGAGCGGCGGCCGGAGAGCACATCGCTGCTCGTGTCGCCCGCGACGGCGACGGCCTGCACCGAGCTGGTGGCCGTGCGCAGCAGAGCCGTGAGGATCAGATCGGGTGCGGGGCGGCCGCGTCCGGCATCCGCGGGCGACAGCGCGACATCGACGAGGTCGCGCCAGCCGAGGGCATCCAGCAACGCGTCGCGCGTGGTCGGGGCGAAGCCCGTGGTCAGTGCGACGGTGATGCCCGCATCGCGCAGCGCGCGGATCGTATCGGCGGCACCCGGCACCTCGGCCGCGCCCTGCTCGGCGATGAGCTCGGCATAGGCGCCCTCGAACTGCGCGGTCGCGGCGGTCGCCGCCGCGATGTCCCCGCCGGCGAGGTGCGTGAAGACATCGACCTTGGACATCCCCATGGTGTCGCGCACGTACTGCAGCGCTTCATCCCACGGCATCCGATCGGCGACGCCGGTGCGCTCCGCGGCGCGCTGGAACGCCTGCTCGACGACCCCCTCATCGCGCACGGTCGTTCCGGCCATGTCGAAGACGACGAGTTCAATGGCGGTCATGGGGTTCCTCCCTGTGCGGGCTCGAGCGCCCGGTCGAATGCGGTCTGAAGCGTGTGCTCGGCGAGTCCGAGACCGCAGGTCATGCCGATGCCGGTGGTGGCGGCGATCACGTGCAATCCGGGCTCCGGCTCCTCGATGAGGACCTCGTCCGGGCCCGAGGCGTAGACGCCCTGCCAGCGCTCCAGAACCCGGAACCCGTCCGTCTCGAACAGGTGCTGCGCCTGGTCGAGGAAGGCGGAGAACGCCGCCTCCGGCTGGAAGGGCTCCGGCTGGATGCTGCGGGCGTGCGAGTCGCCGAGGATCAGCGAGCCGTCCGGCAGCTGCGTGTACATCTGGTTGAGATCCAGCGCCGCCAGATCCGGCCGCTCGGCGTGCAGCCTCTCGCGCAGCGCGTCGGTCTCGGGGAACTCCGCGAAGCGGCCGTAGCGCAGCAGCGACCAGCCCGTCAGAAGCGGCGCCTCCAACTCGCGCGGAAGATCGGCGCCGACGCGCATCATGTCGAGCGCGCACCGCACGATGCCCCGCTGCTCGGCGAGATCGGGAAGCAGTTGATCGAGGTCGTGATTCGCCGCGACGACGACGCGTCCGGCGTCGATCGTGCCGCGGGTCGTGCGCACGCCGCGACCGCTGACCGCGGTCGCCGCGGTGCGGAAGCGGAACTCGACACCCATATCGCTCAGGTGCCGGGCGATCGCCGACGCCGCCGTGCGCGGATTCACCTGCATATCGCTCGCCAGCAGCGCCCCGCCCACGATCGACCCGGCCCGCAGCGGTGCCCGCTGGCGCAGCGCCTCGACCGACAGCATCCGCATATCCGTCCCGGCCGAAGCGCGCTCGAGAACCGCGAGCTCGTCGGCGTGCTGCGCAGCGATCAGGGTTCCCGAGGGACGCAGCCAGAAACCGGCATCCGCGGCCAACCGCATCCAGATCTCGCGCGATGCATCGGCGAACCCGCGGGCGCGCCCCGTCTGCGCCCCGATGCACAGGTGGCCGAAGTTCCGGACCGTCGCACCCACCGGGGCATCCGTGCGATCCACGACGATGACGCGCAGGCCGCGGCGGACGCCGGCATAGGCCGCACCCAGCCCGACGATGCCGGATCCGACGACGACCAGATCGGCGGTATCCGCCGGTGCGGGGAGATAAGACACAGCGACCTTTCCTGTGGGGTGTTCGGCTCTCACTGTGACACCCCGGACCCCGGGATTCCGGCGGTTCCGGGAAGTGTTCGTCGCCCGTTCACCGACCTGTCAGAACAGATGAACAGTTGTTGAACCCGCTACAGCGCGAGCATCACGATGCCGCCGACGACGACCCCGGATGCCGCCAGGCGCCAGCCCGGTCGGTTCTCCTTGAGCACGAAAACGCCGAACAGGCTCACAAGCACCACGCTCACCTCGCGCAGCGGCGCGACCAGGGCGACGGGCGCCATCGTGATGGCCACGAGCACGAGGATGTACGACAGCGGCGAGAGGAACCCGAACATCACGACGCGCCGCCACTCGAGCCGGGCGAACCGCAGGGTCGCCGTCCAGCGCCCGCGCAGCATCGTCGAATAGATCAGCAGCTCCATGAACGCTGTGCCGACCATGAACGGCACGGGCGCCAGCGACCAGGAGCGCACGGCGTGCGCATCCCAGATCGTGTACGTCGCGATCGCGACGCCCGTGAGCAGGCCGAACACGATCGACGGGTCCATCCGGCCGGGCCGCTCGGTGCGCACGGGCTCGCGCCCCACGAGTCCGAGCGCCACCACGCCCGCGATGATCGCCGCGACGCCCGCCAGGGCTGCGGGTGAGAGGGACTCGCCCAGCAGCACGATGGCGGCGAGCACGGCGAGGAACGGCCCGCTGCCCCGCGCCGTCGCGTACACGGTCGAGAGCACACCCACTCGATAGCCGTGCTGCAGCACGAGCATGTAGACCACGTGCAGCACCCCCGACACTCCCGTGCCGATCGCGAAGCCGATCGCCTCGCCCTCCCCGAAGCCGCCCGTGAGCGGGATCGCGGCGCCCCAGATCACCGTTGCCGCCACCGCTCCGCACCACAGGAACGGGATGCCGGCGCGGCTGACGCCGTGCGCGATGATGTTCCACGCCGCGTGCACGACGGCGGCGGAGAATACGAGGACCAGGGCGAGAGGGGACATCGGAGCCTTCTGTGCATCGCGGGCGCGACGAACGGGCTCCTCCGGGCTTTTGTCCTGTCAGATGACGCCCCGCCTGCGGAGGCGGGACGTGGTGCCGCTCGGACCAGTCGGGTGCGAACCCCGGAACCCTAGGCACTGTCGCGGCACACCATAACAGCACCCGGTGAACCGATGGATACGATCGAGGCATGGCCGTTTCCGCTTCCGCTCGTTCCCACGCCGAGGATCTCGCCGACTTCGTCGCCGCCTCCCCCTCCAGCTACCACGCCGCCGAGGAGGTCGCGCGCCGACTCGAGGACGCCGGGTTCACCCGGCTGAACGAGGAGGACGCCTGGCCCGCGCAGCCCGGCGGGCGCTTCGTCGTCGTGCGCGACGGAGCCGCCATCGCCTGGGTCGTGCCCTCGGATGCCGCGCCCCACACCCCCGCGCAGATCTTCGGCGCGCACACCGACTCCCCCGGCTTCAAGCTCAAGCCCAAGCCCACCACCGGCTCCCGCGGCTGGCTGCAGGCCGGCGTCGAGGTCTACGGCGGCCCGCTGCTGAACAGTTGGCTCGATCGCGAACTGCGCCTGGCCGGACGCCTGGCGATGGCCGATGGCTCGGTCGTGCTCGCCGCAACCGGCGCCCTCCTGCGGCTGCCGCAGCTGGCCATCCACCTCGACCGCGGCGCGAACAACGGCCTCACGCTCGACAAGCAGCTGCAGACCCAGCCCGTCTGGGGCCTGGGCGATCCGTCCGGCGAAGACCTGCTCGGCGAGCTCGCGGCATCCGCCGGTGTGAACGCCGCCGATATCCGCGGCTTCGACGCCGTCGTCGCCGATTCGGCACGCGGCGCGATCTTCGGCAAGGATGACGCGTTCTTCGCTTCCGGCCGTCTCGACGACCTCGCCTCCGTGCACGCCGGTGTCGTCGCCCTCGCCGCGCTCGACGAGGTTCAGTCGATCGCCGTGCTCGCCGCCTTCGACCACGAGGAGCTCGGCTCCGCCTCGCGCTCCGGCGCCGCAGGCCCGTTCCTCGAGGACGTCCTCGCCCGTGTCTACGCCGGACTCGGCGCGGATGACTCCGAGCGGCGCCGCGCGTTCACGGCATCCTGGCACCTCTCCAGCGACGTCGGGCACTCGGTGCACCCGAACTACGCGCACAAGCACGACCCCGTCGTGCAGCCGCTGCTCGGCTCGGGACCCATCCTGAAGATCAACGCCAACCAGCGCTACGCGACCGACGCGGTGGGCGCGGCGGCCTGGGCCGGCTGGTGCGAGACGGCGGGCGTCGCCTCGCAGGAGTTCGTCTCGAACAACGATGTGCCCTGCGGGTCGACCATCGGTCCGATCACGGCCACGCGCCTCGGCATCCGCACGGTCGACGTCGGCATCCCGATCTTGTCGATGCACTCCGCCCGGGAGCTGGCCGGCGTCACCGACCTGCATGACCTCACCCGCGTCGCCGAGACCTTCTTCTCGGCCTGATGCGATGAGCACCTCGGACGGTCCCGGCGGCGCGATGCTGCAGCGTCGCGCCGCCGACCGCGCCGAGGGGCTCCCCGGCGCCGAGCTCACGCATCCGTTCGGCCTCGACTGGGACGTCTACAAGGTTCGCGGCAAGGTCTTCCTGCTGCTGCCGCTGGTGCACGGCGAGCCGATCGCGATCGTGAAGACCGCCCCGGCTGACGGTGACGCTCTGCGCCAGGAGTTCTCCGGAATCACGCCGGGCTACCACATGAACAAGAAGCACTGGATCTCGCTGCATCCCGACGGCTCATTGCCCGACGATCTCGTCGAGGAGCTCGTCACCGAGTCGTACCGCCTCGTCGTCGACACCCTGCCGCGGCGGATCCGCCCCGTCGATCCGAACACGTTCGGCATCCCGCCCATCGAGTAATAGTCAAATTGACCCAACTGGACAGCGCGCCCATCCGAATGCCAGGATGAGCGCATGTCAGAGAAGATCGCCACTGCCCCGGGGCTCATCGAGCGTGCCGGAATCGAGATCATCCCCGAGTCCGAGCGCACCGCGAAGCCCCGCGATCTGTTCTGGCCGTGGTTCGCCGCGAACGTCTCGGTATTCGGGATGTCTTACGGATCCTGGGTGCTGGGCTTCGGCATCTCGTTCTGGCAGGCGACGCTCGTGTCGATCATCGGCATCGTCGCGTCGTTCTTCCTGTGCGGGCTCATCGCGATCGCCGGCAAGCGGGGCTCGGCGCCGACCATGGTGCTCAGCCGCGCCGCGTTCGGCGTGCACGGGCAGAAAGCGCCCGGTATCGTCTCCTGGCTGACCTCGATCGGCTGGGAGACGTTCCTGGCGATCATGGCGGTGCTCGCCACCGCCACCGTCATCACCCAGCTCGGCGGTGACGGCGACTCCGTCGCACTGCGCGTCGCCGCGACCGTGATCGTCGCGGCGCTCATCGTCGCGGCATCCGTGCTCGGCTATCACGCCATCATGAAGATGCAGTCGGTGCTGACCTGGCTCACCGGCGCCGTGACGATCCTCTACGTGATCCTCACCGTCCCGCACATCGACTTCGCGGCCGTGCTCGCCCTGCCGAACGGATCGCTCGGACAGGTCATCGGCGCACTCGTGATGGTCATGACCGGGTTCGGGCTGGGCTGGATCAACATCGCCGCCGACTGGTCGCGCTACCAGAAGCGCACGGCATCCGACGGGGCGATCGTCGCCTGGAACACGATCGGCGGCGCGCTCGCGCCCATCGTGCTCGTCATCTTCGGCACGCTGCTCGCCGGCTCCGACGCCACACTGTTCGACCAGGTCTCCGCCGACCCGATCGGAGCGCTCGCGACACTGCTGCCGGTGTGGGTGCTCGTGCCGTTCCTGCTCACCGCCGTGCTCGCCCTCGTCTCCGGCGCGGTGCTCGGCATCTACTCGTCGGGCCTGACCCTCATCAGCCTCGGCATCCGCATCCCCCGACCCTCGGCGGCAGCGATCGACGGCGTGATCCTCACCCTCGGCACAATCTGGGTGGTCTTCTTCGCGGAGGACTTCCTCGGCCCGTTCCAGTCATTCCTCATCACCCTCGGCGTTCCGCTGGCATCCTGGGCCGGCATCCTCATCGCCGACATCCTGCGCCGCAAGAAGGTCTACGACGAGGACGCCCTGTTCGACCCGCGCGGTCGATACGGCGCATGGGACTGGACCTCCATCATCACGATGGTCGCAGCATCCGTCATCGGCTGGGGCCTGGTCGTCAACAACTTCGCCGCCGAGGCCGAATGGAACAACTGGCAGGGCTACCTGCTGTTCCTCATCGGCGGCCGCGAGGGCGACTGGGCGTACGCGAACCTCGGCGTCTTCTTCGCGCTGGTGCTGTCGCTCCTCGTCACCTGGTTCGCGCGCGCCGCGAAGATCCGGAGGCAGGAGGCGTGAGCATGCGCTGGCTCGTCGTCATCGATCCGCAGAACATCTTCGCCGCGGACGATTCGGAGTGGGGCTCGCCCTTCTTCGCCGATGCGATGCCGCGCATCCGAGAGCTCGCCGCCGCCTTCGACGGTCGCGTCGTCGTCACGCGCTGGCTGCCGACCGCCGACCGGTCGACATCGTGGGGCGACTACTTCACGGCGTGGCCGTTCGCCGATCGACCCGCGGACGATCCGCTGTTCGACCTGGCCCCGGAGGCGCGCTCGCTGTCGCCGCATCCGACACTCGATGCGCCCACGTTCGGCAAGTGGGGGCCGGAGCTCGCATCGCTCGTCGGGACGGATGCCGAGATCGTGCTCGCCGGCATCACGACCGACTGCTGCGTGCTCTCGACAGCGCTCGCCGCAGCGGATGCCGGCGCCCGGGTGACGATCGCGACGGACGCCTGTGCCGGGTCCTCCGCCGAGAACCACGCCGCGGCCCTCCACGTGCTCGGGCTCTACCCGCCGCAGATCACGCTGGCCACGACCGCCGAGATCGTGGCATCCGTTCTGCCAAACTGATCCCCGAGGGGGAATCATGACGAAATCGGCAGCAGCGGTGCATCCGCGCAACTGGCGCAAGACCCGCATCGCGGTGATCGCTGTCATCGCGATCGCCCTGGTCGTCGCGCTGATCGGCGCCATCACGCCCTGGCCCTCCGCCATGGTCATCCGCACGGTCTTCACCTGGGGCGCCGAAGCGACCGTCGCCGAGATGAACCGGCATCTGCCGGATGCCGACCAGGTGGCGGAGACGCTCGACATCTCCTACGGAGACGACGGCGTCGACACCACGATGGATGCCTTCTCCCCGGCATCCGCCACGGAACCGTTGCCGACCGTGGTCTGGATCCACGGCGGGGCCTGGATCTCCGGCGCCAAGGAAGACGTGAACCCCTATATGCGGATGATCGCCGCCGAGGGCTACACCGCGATCTCGCTGAACTACACGCTCGGCCCGGAGGCGACGTATCCGACCGCCGTGCACCAGATCAACCAGGCCCTCGCCTACATCGATCAGCACGCCGACGATCTCGGTGTCGATGCCTCGCAGATCGTGCTGGCCGGGGACTCGGCCGGCGCGCAGCTCGCCAGCCAGATGGCGACCATCATCACGAACCCCGAGTACGCCGACATCATGTCGGTCGATCCGGCGCTCGACGCCACCCAGCTCGCCGCCACGATCCTCAACTGCGGCGTCTACGATCTTGCCGCTCTCGCCGCGCTCACCGGCATCGAGGGATGGGGGCTGAAGTCCGCGATGTGGGCGTACGCCGGAGACAAGACGTGGGCCGAGGGCGCCACCGGATCCACCATGTCGACGATCGACTGGGTCACGGAGGACTTCCCCGCCACATACATCTCCGGCGGCAACGGCGATGGTCTCACCTGGTTGCAGTCGATCCCGATGGCGCACCGTCTCGACGAGGTCGGCGTCGACCTCACCACACTGTTCTGGCCCGCCGCCCACGAACCGGCCCTCCCCCACGAGTACCAGTTCCACCTCGACCTCGATGAGGCCCAGACCGCACTCACCGAAACCCTCGATTTCCTCGACGCGCACACCGACCGCTGATCCTGTTGCACCGGGCGAAGGTTGTTGCGCGCGGATTCTAGGATGGTTCCGATGACGACCAACGAATCCCCCGGGTGCGGCCCGGCCTGCGCCTGCGGCGCCCCGGCGCGCGAGCAGTTCCTCACTCTTCAGGCGCCGGATGCCGCGTCGCGAGACCCGCGGAATGATGGCACCGGCCAGCATCCGATCCCCCAGGCCGGGATCCCGGCGGGAACGTTCGTGATGGGCGATGCGTCGGGCGACCGCAATCCGGGCGATGGAGAGATCCCCCTGCACCGGGTGACGCTGAAGGCGTTCTCGATCGATGTGACCACCGTCACCAACGACGCCTTCGCGGCGTTCGTCGCCGCGACCGGCTACCGCACCGACGCCGAGGCGTTCGGGTACTCGGCGGTCTTCCACGCGGCGGTCGCCGCCGATGACGATGACATCGTGGGACGCCCCGCGCAAACCCCCTGGTGGGTGGGTGTTCGCGGTGCCGACTGGACCCGCCCCGGCGGCCGACGCTCCGACCTCGACGGCCTCGGCGACCACCCCGTCGTGCACGTGAGCTGGAACGACGCCCAGGCGTACTGCGCATGGGCCGGACGACGCCTGCCCACCGAAGCGGAATGGGAGTACGCGGCCCGCGGCGGCCTGGAGCGCAAGAAGTATCCCTGGGGCGACGACGAAGTGGATGCCGACGGCTGGCGGGCGAACATCTTCCAGGGCCGCTTCCCCGAGGAGAACACCGGCGACGATGGCTTCCTCACGACCGCACCGGTCCGCTCCTTCGCCCCCAACGGCTACGGCCTCTGGCAGAGCGTCGGAAACGTGTGGGAGTGGTGCGCCGACTGGTTCAGCGCCGAGACGTACGCGGCCGGCGCTGCGACCGCGCCGACCGGACCGGATGCCGGTGAGCAGCGCGTGCTGCGCGGCGGCAGCTACCTGTGCCACGACTCGTACTGCAACCGGTACCGCAACGCGGCACGATCGCAGAGCACTCCCGACTCGTCGATGGGCAACGCCGGCTTCCGAACCGTCGCCGTCTGATCAGGCGACGGTGCGAGGCGGCTCTCAGAGCGCTCGGTGAGTGAACCGGCCTCCGACGAGCGTTGCCGCCACCGGCATCTCGCGCAGCTCGTCGCGATCGCAGGCATAGGGGTCGCGGTCGATGACCACGAGGTCGGCGGGCTGACCGGCATCCAGCGTCGACCGGGCGGATGCCGCGAGGGCGACATCCAGCGGAAGGCGCTGCTCCGGGTGCCACGAGTCACGGTCGCCGCGGCTGCGCGCGGTGGCGGCGCTGATCGAGATCCACGGGTCGAGCGGGGCCACGGGCGCATCGGATCCGAGGCGCAGCTCGGCACCGGATCGGTGCAGCGAGCCGAACGCGAACGCACGATCGGTGCGGCCGGCCCAGTGGTGGTCGGCGACATCACGGTCGTCCATGGCATGCTCGGGCTGGATGCTCGCGGCGAGCCCCAGCGCGGCGAAGCGGGCGAAGTCCTCCTCGCGCACCAGCTGCGCGTGCTCGATGACGCCCGTCATTCCGAGATCGGCGAACACATCGAGCACCTCGGTGTTCGCCCGGTCGCCGATCGCGTGGACGGCGGCCTCGATGCCGGCTGCGCGGGCACGCTCGAGCTGTCGGCGCAGTTCCGGGATCGACACGCTCTCCATGCCGCAGGAGTGCGGGTGCGCCGGGTCGGTGCCGGGGTACGGGTCCCAGCACCACGCGGTGCGGGTGTTCAGGGATCCGTCGACGATGACCTTTAGGCGCCCGAAGGTCACGAGGGACTCCGCATCGATAGAGGGGCCGGTGCGCCAGCCGTCGGCGATGACGGCCTCGAGCCGGTCGCCCCAGACCGCGGCGTCCACCCGCAGTCCGGTCAGGCCGCGCTCGACCCGGTCGCGCCACTCCGTGACGTTGTCGGTCTTCTCGTACTCGACGATGCCGACGACGCCACGGGCGGATGCCGCATCCGCCGCATCCCGGTACGCCTCGAAGGGCAGGTCGGATGCCGCATCGAAGGTGTGGAGCAGATCGATCCAAGGCCCTTAGCGCAGCAGTCCGGTCTCATCGAGCTCGACGCCGAGGTAGGCGGCCGCGGCGGAGTTCATCCAGCCGCAGTGCAGGTCACCGCTGACGAGCACGACGGGAACGTCGGCCACGGCCGCATCGAGGGCGGCGAGCGTGGCGGGCTCGACCCACAACCCGTCGCGGAATCCGTAGCCCATCAGCATCCCGTCCGCGAGCGGCCAGTCCGCGGCGCGGGCCGCGACCGTCGCGGCGATGACGTCCGCGGCGCTCGTCGTCTCGGAGAGGTCGATGCGGCGGCGGCGGATGACGTGCTGGGTGAAGTGCACGTGCGCATCCCAGAGGCCGGGACCGATCCAGCGTCCGGCGACGTCGACCGCTTCGCCGTCGGGCGCTCGTTCTCCGGCCGGCAGGACGGCATCGATCACACCGTCGCGGATGAACACGTCGACGGCTTCGGCCGCACCATAGGGGCGTACGCCGGTCAAGGTCAGGACGCTCATCGGCTCTGCTCCTCGTGGTGGATCGCAGACATGCGCGCCGCCAGCGACGGGTTGAAGTACGGCCCGGGCTCACCGAGCGCGGTGATCACGCGGTCGACGACCTCGGCGGGCTTGTCCTGACTCATCTTGTCCTTCGCCTCGAACCGGTCCACGCGCATCCGGAACCCGACCGTGCCGTGCACGATCCGCTCCGCGTAGGCGGTGTTCTCGAGGGTGCGGTGCATCAGGTACGGCTCGGGGAGCACGTTCTCGAAGTGCGAGACGAGTCGATCGAGCACGCGCAGATTCTCGTCGTCGGTGAGGATCTCCGGGGTGCCGTAGAGATGCGCGACGGCGAAGTTCCAGGTCGGGACGCCGGAGGGCACGCCGTACCAGCCCGGGGAGACGTAGCCCT
Source organism: Microbacterium sp. GXF6406 (assembly GCF_054798215.1). NCBI lineage: Bacteria > Bacillati > Actinomycetota > Actinomycetes > Micrococcales > Microbacteriaceae > Microbacterium > Microbacterium sp. GXF6406. Next base: position 18,780 of record NZ_JBSJZH010000002.1, read on the forward strand.
GCGGGCCGTAGATCATCACCATCGCCTCGTGCCCGCCCAGCTCGTGCAGCCGCTCGTCGGGGCGGCCGACGTGGCTGAGCAGCACGATGCCGTCGGCGTCCTCGTCGAGAAGGATCGGATAGTGGGATGCGACGAGGCCCTTCCCCGGCACGAAGCTCACGATGCTCGCCCACGGGTTCTCACGCACCAGGGCGCGGATCGCGTCGACGTCGTCGAGTTCGTAATCGGGGTTGGGCCTCATCGCATCATTCCTTCGTGACGATCGTCAGATCAGAGTCGGGATCTCGTACCGGTGCGGCGTGCCAAAGCGGTGCGCCGAGATCGAGACGGCCTGCTCGCGCAGGTAGGGCAGCATCTCGATCCTGCCAGCCGAGAGGACCGGGCCGGCGTACACGGCGACCGCGGGCGATCCGCCCGTGTGCTCGGCGAGGACTGCGGCATCGCCGCCGACGAGACGGATACGACCGCCGGACTCGGCGATGCGGACAGCCCGCGCGCCCCATGCGGCGTCATCCTCGACCGCGACGCCGATGGCGGACTCCGTCGCCCAGGTCTGCACCGCGGCGGGCAGCGCCGCAGCCGTGCTGACGTTCAGCCGCGCACCGGTGCGCAGGCCCGCCGCGATCACACGGATCACCTCGGCGACGGATGCTTCGGCGAGACGGATCGTGACGGGGACCGTGCCATAACGGAGAGCGTTGTGCTCGGTGACCAGGCCGGTCGGGTCGCTGACCGCGCCGAACTCGCCCCGCCAGGCGGCGACATCAGTGGCGAGCGCGCCCTGCAGCCAGGCGGTATCCGCCGTGGCATCCACCGACGTCAACGCTGCCAGCGCGGCGCGCGAGAGCGCATCGCTCGGTGCGTCCGCGGTGACGGGCGCATCCGCCCAATCCGTGAGGCCGAGCACGTAACTCGGCCCGCCGGCCTTCGTCCCCGCACCGACCGCGGCCTTCTTCCAGCCGCCGAACGGCTGACGCTGCACGATGGCTCCCGTGATGCCGCGGTTGACGTAGAGGTTTCCGGCCTGAACGGCGGCGAGCCACTGGGCGATCTCGTCCTCATCGAGGGAGTGCAGCCCCGAGGTGAGGCCGTAGTCGATCGCGTTGACGAGGCCGATCGCCTCATCGAGCGTCTTCGCCGTCATGATGCCCAGCACCGGCCCGAAGTACTCGGTCAGGTGGAACGGGCTACCGGCGACGACGTTCTCCTTGATCCCCGGGCTCCACATCTGGCCGGCGTCATCGAGCTTCTCGGGCTCGACGACCCAGGACTCACCGTTCTCGAGCGTCGTCAGAGCGTGGAGCAGCTTGCCGTCGGCCGGGCCGATGAGCGGACCGATGCGGCTCGGCCCCTCCCAGGGCTGACCGACCTGGTACGAGCCGACGGCATCGATGAGCTGACGGCGGAAGCGCTCGCTGTCGGCGACCGAGCCGACGAGGATCACGAGGGATGCCGCGGAGCACTTCTGGCCCGCGTGGCCGAACGCCGAGTAGGCGACATCCTTCGCGGCCAGGTCGAGATCGGCGTGCGGGGTGACGATGATGGCGTTCTTGCCGCTGGTCTCGGCGAGCAGCGGCAGGTCGGGGCGGAAGCCGCGGAACAGCTCGGCCGTCTCGTAGCCGCCGGTGAGGATGACACGGCCGACGGCCGGATCGCTGACGAGCTTCTGCCCGAGTTCGCGGCCGTCCAGCTGCACGTACTGCAGGACATCGCGGGGCACGCCCGCCTCCCACAGCGCCTCGATCATGACCGCACCGGAACGGCGGGCCTGGCGGGCGGGCTTGATTATGACCGGCGAACCGGCGGCGAGGGCCGCGAGGGTGGAACCCGCCGGGATCGCGACGGGGAAGTTCCACGGCGGCGTGACGACCGTGAGACCCACCGGACGCGCCTCAGCGCCCTCGATCGCGTCGGCGGCCAGCGCGCTCTCGGCATAGTAATGGGCGAAGTCGATCGCCTCGGAGACCTCGGGGTCGCCCTGCTCGATGACCTTGCCGCACTCGGAGCCCATGACCTCGAGGAGGTCGCCACGGCGCTGCTCGAGGATGCGGCCGGCGCGGTGCAGGATCTCGGCACGCCCGGCGGCGCCCAGCGCCCGCCAGGATTCACCGGCGCCCACCGCGGTCCGGACGACCGCGTCGAGCTGCTCGGCGGAGTTCAGGGTGTGCGCCGCGACCGTCTCGTCACCGAGCTGCGATTCCTGCATGCGCGAGCGGATCGCGTCGCCCCACGCGCGGTTCGCGGCCAGGCTCGGGTCGGTGTCGGGGGTGTTCTCGAAGCCGGTCTCGGGCACCGCGATGATTCCCGCGGAGCGATCCTGGGTGCGATTGGAGGACGGCACCTCGGTGGGCATCGTCGTGATCGACGCGAGGAAGCGGTCGCGCTCGCGGGCGAACAGCGCCGGGTCGTCGTCGAGGTCGAACACCGCCGACATGAAGTTCTCGGTGGACGCGCCCTCTTCGAGACGGCGGATCAGGTAGGCGATCGCGACGTCGAACTCGGCCGGGTGGACGACCGGAGTGTACAGCAGCAGAGACCCGACCGTGCGGCGGATGACGGTCGCCTGCGCGGTCGCCATTCCCAGCAGCATCTCGAACTCGATGCCCGAGGTCGCGCCACGCTTCTCGGCGAGCAGCCAGGCCAGCGCGATGTCGAAGAGATTGTGCCCGGCGACGCCGATGCGCACGTTCTTCACGTGCTCGGGACGCAGCGCGTAGTCGAGGACGGCCTTGTACGAGGCATCCGTCGCCTGCTTGCTGTGCCAGGTGGCCAGGGGCCAGCCGTGCGTCTCGGCATCGACCTGCTCCATCGGCAGGTTCGCGCCCTTGACGACGCGCACCTTGATGTCTGCGCCGCCATCGGCGACGCGAACCGCCGACCACTCCTGCAGGCGGATCATCGCGCCGAGGGCATCGGGCAGGTAGGCCTGCAGGACGATACCGGCCGACAGGTCGCGGAATTCGGGGCGGTCGAGGATGCTCGTGAACACCGCGATCGTCAGATCGAGGTCCTTGAACTCCTCCATGTCGAGGTTGATGAACTTCTTGCCGCGCGCCTTCGCGATGCGGAACAGCGGCACGAGCGCCTCGGAAGCGTGCGCGACTGCCTCGTCGAACGCCCACGGGCTATGCGGGGCGACGGTGGAGGAGACCTTGATCGAGACGTAGTCGACATCGTCGCGCTCGAGCAGTCGTCGGGTGCCGGCGAGCCGGCGTGCGGCCTCCTCTTCTCCGAGGATGGCCTCGCCGAGGAGGTTGATGTTCAGGTGTACGCCCTCATCGGAGCGGATGCTGCGGATGGCCTTGCCGAGCTTGGCATCCGTGGCGTCGACGATGAGGTGGCGGACCATGCCGCGCAGCACACGGCGGCTGATCGGCACGACGATCCCCGGGAATGCCGGGGCGAGGGCCCCGCCGAGACCGATGAGACCGCGCAGCGCGAGCGGCAGGAACTTCGGAGTCAACGGCACGAGGTCGTGGAGGTTGTGGGCCGCGACCCTCAGGTCCTCCGGGCGCACGACGCCGTCGACGAAGCCGACCGTGAAGTCGAGCCCCTTCGGATCGCGCAGCACGCCGGCCAGGCGCTGGGCGGCAGCATCGCTGGGCACCTCACGGCTCTCCTCGAGCCAGCGGCGCACGAGCGCCACGGCGTCGTCGGCGAGCTCTGCCATTTCGGCGTGCTCGATGGGCGTCGATGTCGTCTGAGTCATCGGTCTTCCTCACTCCAGAGCGCGGCGTCGCCGCGAGTCCTCGTCTCAGTGTGCAGGCACTCGACCATTCGTGAAAAGCGAGCGTTTACGATGGATATCGTTCGATGTTCCCGAAGATAGCGAGGTGCCCGATGTTCGAGCTCCGACGTTTGCGCCTCCTGCACGAGCTGGCGCTGCGCGGCACCATCGCCGAGGTCGCCGCAGCCCTGGCGTACAGCCCCTCGACGGTGTCGCAACAGCTCTCCCTGCTCGAACGCGAGGCGGGTGCTTCGTTGCTCGAACCCGACGGTAGGCGCGTACGTCTGACCGCGCAAGGGCGCCTGCTCGCCGAGCATGCGGCCCGGGCGCTCGAACTCGACGAGGCCGTCCGCGCCGAGCTGTCGACGGCGCAGCACGCCGCGGAGGTCGTGCGCATCGCCGTCATGCCGACGGTCGCCGAGGCCGTCGTCCCGCGCGCCCTGACGGCGCTCGGGGCCCAGCATCCCAACATCCGCGTGCACATGGTCGAGATCCCACCCGAGAAAGCACTCTTCGAGCTGCAGGCCCGGACCTTCGACCTCGTCGTCGCGGAGCAGTACCCCGGCCACACCCGCGAACTGCGCGACGGCATCGAGCGCACCCTGCTGGGAAGCGACCCGGTGCGCATCGCCGTGCCCCCGCACTCGCCCGCGCGCGAACTCGCCGACCTGCGCGATCACCCCTGGGCCATGGAGCCCCAGGGCGCGACGGTGCGCCGATGGGCCGTGCAGCAGTGCCGCGCCGCCGGTTTCGAGCCCGAGGTGCGCTTCGAGGCCACCGACCTGATCGCCCATGCCCGCCTGGTCGCCGCCGGCCACGCAGCCGCCATGCTCCCCGATCTCGTCTGGACCGGCGACCGCGGCTCCGTGCGCCTGCTCGAACTGCCCGACTCCCCTGTGCGCGAGATCTTCGCCGCGACCCGGACGTCGTCACGCGACGACGAAACCCTCGCAGCGGTCCTCACTGCGCTGATCGATGCTCTGGCGGCCCACGAACCGCGATGACAATGGCGCTCGCCGTCACCATTCACAAGATCGCCCTGTTCTCAACCCCCTGTGCGAGCCCGATCGAACGGCCGAGGGTAGGGGCATGAGCCATCCAGACGACATCAAACAGCCCCTCGACCATCTGCCTCCCCTCGATGAGCGCGATAAGGCCGTCGAGATCGACGAGCCGGAGTACCCGACATCCGAGCCACCCACGGGGCCCGAGCACGCACGACCCGACACGGCCGCGGAGCCCGACAAACCCAACCGTCACGGCGTCGATCGTCTTCCTCCGAGCGGACGCTGATCTCGCCGCGGGCGGAGCCACCGGGCGCCGGGTGATCACTCAGGTGACCCGACGGGTGATCTTGCCCTCCGCTCACCCCCACCGGCACGCTTTCTCGGAAGGATCGGGCTGATGTCGCGGACGAAACCGCGACGTCCGACCGCTCGCGCGCACGCGGGCGACCGCCGCGAGAGGAAGCACAATGAGCAAGAGCCCCGAATCCACCGCCGTCAATGGCATCCGCGCCGCGATCGGGATCGGCGGGCTCCTCGCAGCCATCGTCGGCATCCTCGTGCTCGTGTGGCCGGGCCGCACCGCCATGGTCGTCACAGCGATCATCGCGATCTACGCGATCGCAGCGGGTCTGACCTATGCGGGTCTCGGCATCTTCAGCAAGTCCAAGGGCGGCTGGGCTCGGGTCGGACACATCGCGCTGGGCATTCTGTTCATCATCGCCGGCGTGGTCGCATTGATGAGCCTCGGCCAGACGATGCTGTGGCTCGCGGTATTCCTCGGTGTGATGGTCGGCATCATGTGGGTCGTCGAAGGCGTCGTCGCGCTGACGACCCTCGGTGATGCCTCGTCGAAGGGCTGGTCGGCGCTGTTCGCCGTCCTGAGCATCATCGCCGGAATCCTCCTGCTGTTCTCGCCGCTGTGGGGCGCCGAGGTGCTGTGGTGGCTGCTGGGCATCTCACTCGTCGTGCTCGGCGTGATGAACATGATCCGTTCGTTCCAGTTCGGCAAGAACGCGGCCTGAGGGGATCGGGCCATGTCGACGATCTCCGGACTCTGCAACTTCCGCGATACCGGAGGCATGCCCGTGCGTGGGGGCGGCACCAGCCGCCCCCACGCCCTGTTCCGCTCCGAAGCGCTGTCCACGCTCGATGCGGACGGCCTGCAGGATCTGCAGGGCTCGCCCATCCGGGTCGTGGTCGACCTGCGCACCGAGACGGAGCGCCACTTGGCTCCCGATCGTCTGCCCACGGGACGCGCATTCTCTACCGTCGACCTGTCGATCATGCAGGGAGCGACGAGCGACCTGATCGCGGGGGTCGCCGGCACGCCGGAATCCGCTCCCACGCCGGAGCAGATCACCGCGGCGATGTCGCGCCTTCCCGAACTCGGCGACCTGTACGTCGACATGCTCCGTGGCGGCGCCGACTCCTTCGTCCGCATCGCCCGGTTGATCGGAGCATCCGCCGGCGAAGAGGCGCCGAACGCTGTGCTGCTGCACTGCACCGCCGGCAAGGACCGCACCGGTGTCGCCACCGCACTGATGCTCGAGGCCGTGGGCGTCGAGCGTGACGCCGTGATCGTCGACTACGCGCAATCCGAGAAGAATCTCGCCGGGCCGTGGTCCGACGCGATGATCGGCATGATCGAGTCGTACGGGATTCCGGTCACCCCGAAGCTGCGCACTCTCGCAACGGGCACGCCCGCCTCTGCGATCGAGCAGGCCCTCGCCTGGACGGACGCTGCCGGCGGCGCACATGAGTACCTGCGCTCGGGAGGCTTGTCCTCCGCAGAATTCGATGCTCTGAGCCGCGCGCTCATCGCGTGAGAGTTTCTGATCGAAAGCCGCGGGAGCGGCACGCTTGCTGTTAGAGTCCCGCTCAGCAGCCGATAAAACAAGATAGAGGAAGATCAATGGCCGATTCGTCCAAGCCGTCGTCCGATTCGGGTGAGAAGTCCGCAGCCCGTAACGGCCGCATCATCGTTGCGATCCTCATCGCGATCGCGGCGCTCTCGTTCGTGTTCTCGAACGTCACTCACCTCACGTTGCGCTTCCTCTTCATGCAGTTCACCATGCCGGCCTGGGCATGGTTCCTCACCATCCTCCTCGCTGGTGTGGTGATCGGTTCGCTCTTCCCCTGGTTCCGGCCGAAGAAGAAGTAACCGCGCCGCGCACAGGCAGCACGGCCGGGAGGGGGAACGTCCCGGCCGAGCCGCCGAGCGCAGGCGGTCGCGCTACCAGGAAGGTGCGACCAGATGCAGTGACGACGGTGGGAGGGGCCGGATGAACTTCAACGACAGTGAATCAGCACGTGAGCAGCTGCACCGAGCGATGGACGAGGGCATCCCCGAAGTCATCGCACAGACCGCGACGACGCATTTCTGGCCGCTCTTCAACTCGTCCTACGACGTCCTAATCCGCGCGATCGACCGGGTTCCCCCGCGTGTGCTGGATCGATACCCGCTCTTGCGCACAGCGCATCCGATGACCCCCGTACTCGCGCAAACCGATCGTCCGTTCAAGCCTCTTCTCTATCCCGAAGAGGCCCGCGCCCTCTCGCCCGATCTCCTCATCCTCACGCTCACCGCGCAGATGATCGCCTTCCGATTCAGCGGCGATGTCGCCGCATCCGCGACGTACGCGAGACGCTTGCAGGAACGACTGAGCACCGTCGACTCGGATGCGATGCACCGCGCCGATGGCCCCCTGTGGTACGTCCATGCACAGATCGGATCGACGTATCTGCTCGCGGGAGACTCCGCTCTGGCTGTGCGCGTGTACGCGACAGCGGCGCGCTTGGCATCCCTGTCGCCTCAGCCCGATGCCACACGCTTCGTGCTCGCCCGGACGGCTCTCGCCCTCGCTGTGCGCGGGTCGCTCGAGCCGGCCGCGGCCCTGCTCGCCCAGTGCCGGGCAGAGCCTGAGCCGTCCCCCGCGCACCGGACCTCGACATCCGCCGCGGAGACGACGGCCGCCGCACTCATCGCCGCGGATCGGTTGACCGATGATCTGGAAGAGGTCCTCGCCGCGCTCGAGCCCCCGCACAGCTCCGACATGACCTGGCCGTTCGCCCTCCTCGCCCGAGCTCGCGCCCACCTCGGACAGAGACGCGCCTTCGAAGCGCTCGAGACCATCCACGTCACGCGGGACTCCCACCCGCCGCAGTACGGCTCGGTCGCCGACGACATCATCGCGGCGACCTCGATCGAGGCGCACTGCGCCGCCGGCGAGGAGAGCCAGGCCGCACCCATCGTCGATGCCCACTCGCGCACCGGCACGCGAACATTGATCGCCGAGGCCGGGCTCGCTCTGCGCGAGGGGCGATGGGATACCGCGGCGAAGGCCCTGAACCGAGTCATCTCAACGCCCGGGCTCGGCCCGGGGACGCGTGGCCGGCATCGGCTGCTGTCGGCCTGGTTGCAGTTCGCCCGACGCGGCACGGTGGACCCGACGACCGCGACGGCGTTCGCCGACATCGCCGAGACCGGTGATTTGCGTCGCATGCTCGGGACTCTGCCCGTCGCGCTCATCGACTCGGTGCGATCGCAGCTGCCCGCTGCCGCGGCCGTCGATTTCGATATCGCGATCGGTGGCCTGGACTTTCGCGACCTGCACGTGCGGCCCGCCCTCACCGACGGCGAACGACGTGTGCTGCATGCGTTGAGCACTCATGGCACGGTCAGCGATATCGCGGCGGCGTTCCACGTCTCGCCGAACACCATCAAGTCCCAGCTCAAATCCCTGTACCGCAAGCTCGACTGCACGTCTCGGGAAGAGGCGATCGAGATCGGGGCCCGTTTCCAGCCCGTCGGAGCACCCCAGCCCATCGCCTGATATACAGATGTAAATTAGACGCATGGACATCACCGACTACAAGATCATCGTCACCGGCGGAGCCAGCGGAATGGGCGCCGCGACCGTGCGCGCCTACGTCGCCGCAGGCGCGCACGTCGTCAGCATGGATGTGAACACCGACGGCGAGGCCATCGCAGCCGCAGCCGCTGAGCAGGGCCCCGGCACCGCATCGTTCATGAAGGTCGACATCGCCGACAAGGCATCCGTCGACGCCGCCTTCGATGAGGCCGTCACGAAGCTCGGCGATCTGGATGCCGTCGCCCACCCCGCCGCCATCCAGCGCCCCGGGGACGCAGCATCCGTCACCGTCGAGGACTGGGACCTCATGTTCGCCGTCGACGTGCGCGGCACCATGCTCGTCAACCAGGCGGCGCACCGGCACATGGCCGGTCAGCACCGAGGCTCGATCATCAACTTCGGCTCCGTCTCGGGCCTGCGCCCCGAACCGGTCGCCCCCGCCTACTCGGCGGCCAAGGGCGCCGTGCACTCGTGGACCCGCACCGCGGCAGCCGCCTGGGGCAAGGACGGCGTGCGCGTCAACGCGATCCTGCCGGCCATCGCCACCCCGATGTACGACACCGCGATCGGCCGTCTCGATGAAGAGGGCCGCGCCGCGCACTTCTGGCAGAACGAGCACTCGATTGCGCTCGGCCAGAAGTACGGCGACGCGGACCGCGACCTCGGCCCCGTCATGATCTTCCTCGCGTCCGAGGCATCGCGCTTCATCACCGGCCAGCTGCTGCCCGTCGACGGCGGCCAGACATCGGTCCGCTGATCACTGCGGATTCCTCGCGAGACGAGGGCGGGATGGATGCCGCATCCCCCGCCCTCGTCTCCGCACCCTCTGCGCGGCGGAGCACGACGGCTGCGCAGCGCCGCGAGCCGCGAGCGCTGCGCACCCGTGAGGCGATCGTCGCCGCGATTCGGGATGCTGTCTCCGAAGTTCCCCTCGAAGCGCTCTCCGTCTCAGAGATCTGCCGACGAGCGGGCGTGCACCGGGTGACGTTCTACGGGCACTGGCCCGATGCGAGCTCCGCGATCATCGATGCCTTCGCCTCGCTCATCGACCGGGTCGCGGCGGTCGATGTCGACATCGTGGCCGCCGCGCGCACACCGCGCGAACTCGCCGCCCGGTACGAAGCGGCCCTGGCCGGGCAGTTCATCCAGATCATCGCCCACCGCCCGGTTTATCGAGCCCTCATGGCTTCACCGGCGTTCGAGCAGGAGCTGTTCCGTGCGTTGCACGCCCGCGCCGAGGCCGCCATCGCCGCGCTGGAAGCACTCGGAACGGCCGTCCCCGGAAGCGGTTCCGGCATCGCCGCCGCCCAGCTCTCCGGCGGCGTCGTCGCCGCGTCGACCGCGTGGGCGCGCAGCGACCAGGACGATGTGGATGCTGTGACGGTCGAGAGCATCGCGCAGCTGCCCGGGTGGTGGCCGCGAATCTGACCGCGCCTGTGGCTCACCGCCGATTCTCCATCGGGTGATCCGCCGGGTGATTTCTGGCACCGTTCGTCCCGCGATGTCACCGACTCCTGTTGTATCGGGGGCATCCGCCTCCCGTCAGGTCGCTCAGGCCCGTCGGGGCGGAGACCGGAGACCGTTCGACATTGGAGTGAGATGCGTTATACGAGTGGGAACTACGAGGCGTTCGCGCGCCCCCGCAAGCCGCAGGGCGTCGATGACAAGCGCGCATGGTTCGTGGGGTCCGGCCTCGCGGCACTGGCCGGCGCCGCGTTCCTGATCCGCGACGGACAGATGAAGGGCTCGCAGATCACGATCTTCGAGCAGCAGCGCATCCCCGGCGGCGCGCTCGACGGCCTCGATGTTCCCGAAAAGGGGTTCGTCATCCGCGGCGGTCGCGAGATGGAGAGCAACTTCGAGTGCCTGTGGGACCTGTTCCGCTCGATCCCCTCGCTCGAGGAGGAGAACGCCAGCGTGCTCGACGAGTTCTTCTGGCTGAACCGTGACGACCCCAACTCGACGCTGCGCCGCACCACGAAGAACCAGGGCGAGGACGGCGGGACGAACTTCAAGTTCGACCTGAACGCGAAGGCCCAGCAGGAGATCTCGAACATCTTCATGGCCCTGCCGGAGGAGATGGAGGACAAGCGCATCGACGAGGTCTTCTCGCGAGCCTTCCTCGACAGCAACTTCTGGCTGTACTGGCGGACCATGTTCGCGTTCGAGGAGTGGCACTCGGCGCTGGAGATGAAGCTGTACCTGCACCGCTTCATCCACCAGATCCAGGGTCTTCCCGACTTCTCGACGCTGAAGTTCACGAAGTTCAACCAGTACGAGTCGCTCGTCATGCCGCTGGTGACCTGGCTCACCGACCACGGTGTGAAGTTCCAGTACTCCACCGTCATCACCGACGTCGACTTCGAGATCTCGGCCGAGACCGGCGTGAAGCAGGCGTCGCGCATCCACCTCACCGAGGACGGCGTCGAGAAGCAGCTCGACCTCACCGCGGATGACCTGCTGTTCATGACGATCGGCTCCCTCACCGAGAACTCCGATGACGGCGACCACCACACCCCCGCGAAGCTGAAGACCGGCCCGGCGCCGGCCTGGGACCTGTGGCGCCGCATCGCCGCGAAGGACCCGTCGTTCGGCAAGCCCGATGTCTTCGGCTCCGACATCCCCAAGACGAAGTGGGAGTCGGCGACCGTCACCACGCTGGATGAGCGCATCCCCGAGTACATCCAGAAGATCTCCAAGCGCGACCCGTTCAGCGGCAAGATCGTCACCGGCGGCATCGTCACCGTCATGGACTCCAATTGGCTCATGTCGTGGACGGTGAACCGCCAGCCGCACTTCAAGAAGCAGCCGAAGGACCAGATCGTGGTGTGGGTCTACGGACTCTTCCCCGAGGCCGTCGGCGACTACGTCAAGAAGCCCATGCAGGACTGCACCGGTGAAGAGATCACCCAGGAGTGGCTCTACCACCTGGGCGTTCCCGTCGACCAGATCGACGAGCTCGCGGCTACGGGTGCGAAGACCGTTCCGGTCATGATGCCGTACGTCACGTCGTTCTTCATGCCGCGCAAGCACAGCGACCGCCCCGCGGTCGTGCCGGAGGGCTCGGTGAACTTCGCCTTCATCGGTCAGTTCGCCCAGTCCCAGGAGCGCGACTGCATCTTCACCACCGAGTACTCGGTGCGCACCCCGATGGAGGCCGTGTACACGCTGCTCGACATCGAGCGCGGTGTGCCGGAAGTCTTCAACTCCACCTATGACGTGCGCGCGCTGTTCAAGGCGGTCACGAAGATGCGCGACGGCGAGGAGTTCACGATCCCCGGCGGTCCGCTCGCGAGGAAGTTCGCGCACCACCACATCGAGAACAACGTGGTCGGCCAGCTGATGGAGCACTACGGTCTCGTCGAGAAGTGACGATTGACGCTGCCCCCGCATGCTCTGCGAAGCGTGCGGGGGCGGCGCCGTTCTCGGGCATAAGAATGCAGGAAAGCAAACGAGGAAACCCCCTCACAAGGAGGGGGTTTCCATGGCGGTGACGGTGGGATTTGAACCCACGGTAGGGGTGAACCTACACAACATTTCGAGTGTTGCACCTTCGGCCGCTCGGACACGTCACCGAGAAAGAGTTTAGGTGACGATGCGCTCTCGCGCGAATCGTGATTCCCGCGCGCGTCGCACCTGGCCCCGGAACACTGTGTCTGCAGGTTTTGCACGGTGCGGGAAGCGGCCGTCAGAGCACCCGAGAGTTAGGATGGCCTAAACCTGCGACTGCGCAAGCGGAGGTGCTGCGGTGGGATTCATCACGTCCGAGGCTCTCGATGAGACCGGATACGTCGAGCTCGAACGACTCCAGAAGGTCGCCGAGCCGAGCGAGTGGCTCGACCTTGAATACGTCGGCTGGCGCTCATCCGGGGTGACCCGCTTCGCGCCGCTGGCCAGCTACGGCGGAGAGGTCGACTGCAACGGCTTCTGGAATCACACTCCCCCGCGCACCGACAAGGACGGCGTCTGGATCCCCCGCCAGGTCGACACCGCGCCGACCCTGACCGATTATGCCCGCGAGGCCGGCGCGAACGTCGGCCGCTGTCGCGTCATCGAGCTGCAGCCGAACACCTATGCGGACGCCGTCTACAACCTCCACCAGGACGACAACAACCGCTTGAACGAGGAGGGCTCCGGCTGGGTCGTGCGCTCGTTCGTCAACCTCACCGATGACCCGGACTCGCTTCTGCTCCTGCGCTCCGACCGGTTCGATCCGGCGACCGAGATCCGTCTCCCCCTGCCCGCGGGCACGCGCATGATCGTCGACACGCAGCGCTTCTGGCACGCGGTCTGGCACCGCGGCACCGCACCGCGGTATTCGCTGATCACCTCGCTCACGTCGGGCCCCGAGCTCGACGTGCACATCCGGGCCAACAACCCTGATCCTCGTCCGCGGAGCATCGAGCTGGATGCTGAGATGGTCAGCGCCGCGCAGGTCGAGATGCACCGCCGCATCGAGGAGCGCCGCCGCGCCTTCGAAGCGCAGGGTCTCGTGATGGAGCCCCCGGTCGACCTCTACTGACGTCGAGCGGATGCCGCAGCATCCGCCGAACCGGCAGACTGGACGGATGCCTTCCGCCGCACTCCTCCGCGATCAGATCGTCGCCCACATCGACACTGTCGCATTCGTCGCGCACGGGCTCCACGTGCGCATCGGCGACGACACCGCGACCCACCGCTGGGTCGCCGACGAACGCGAGGACATGCATTCCGCCGCGAAGGGCATCTGCGTCATCGCCGCGGGCATCGCCGCCGACGAGGGCCTGATCGATCTCGATGCGCCGGTCGCCGAATACGTGCCCGGTTTCTCCTTCGGAGACGGGGCGGACGCCGTGACGATGCGACATCTGCTGTCGATGACCAGTGGAATCGAGCTCCCCTGGTCGGAGGACATGATGACCCGCTGGCCGGACCTCGCCCGCGAGTTCTTCTCACGGCCGTCGCGCGGGCGCGTGTTCCAGTACTCCAACGCCAGCACCTACGCGGCGATGACGGTGCTGGCCACCCGCGTGGGCGATGTGCACGACTATCTCGTCCCGCGGCTCTTCGCTCCGCTCGGCATCCACGACGTCACCTGGGACCGATGCCCGAACGGCCGCATCATCGCCGGCGAGGGCATCGCCCTGTGCACCGAGGAGCTCGCCCGCATCGGCCTGCTGATCCGCGACAGCGGGCGGTGGAAGGGCGCGCAGATCGTCTCGCCGCAGTGGATCGACGCCATGCACACCGGCTGGGTGCCGGCGGGGAAGAACCCCGGCTACCAGCGCTACGCCCTCGCCGGGTGGGACGGTCCCGGCCCGGCCTGGCGCCTGCACGGCGCACACGGCAAGCTCCTGATCTTCATCGACGACGTCGTCGTCACACTCACCGCGCACGACCACTTCGCCGCGGATGCCGTCGTCGCCCGCATCGTCGAGCTCGTCGCGGGCGAAACAGCCGCCTGACCCGGCCCCTCTCTCCGTCCGGGTCAGACCGTCCGCCCGGCCTCGATCCGCACGATCCGGTCGATCGTGCCGACGGGCGGGGCGACATGGGAGATGAGCAGCACCGACTGCTCCCCCGCCGCGCGCAGCAGGTCGCCGAGAAGAGCATCGGATGCTTCCGGGTCGACCCCCGCCGTCGGTTCATCGAGAACGAGCACGGGGAAACCGCGCAGCAGCGCCCGAGCGAGCGCGATGCGCTGCGCCTGACCGCCCGAGACGAGCGCGCCCCGGTCGCCGACCCGGGCGTCGAGGCCGCCGCGTTCGCGCACCCAGTGGCCGAGCCCGACCCTCTGCAGCACGTCCAGCAGTTCGTCGTCGGTTGCCGTGTCGCGGGCGAACAGCAGGTTCTGGCGAATGTCCTCATCGAAGAGCTGAGGATGCTGTTCGCACAGACCGATCGTACGCCGCAGCGCCGGACCGCTCATGCTCGCAGCATCCATCCCACCGATGGTGAACACGCCCTCGGCGCGGAGGAATCCGACGAGCACCGCGGCGAGCGAACTCTTGCCCGCCCCGCTCGGCCCGGTCACGAGAACCTTCTCCCCGGGTCTCACATCGAGGGTGACATCGCGCAGCGCGGGCGCGCCGCCCGGCCAGCTTGCGCGCACGTCGCGCAGTTCGAGCGCCGTTCCAGCCGGATCGTCGTCGTCACCGGCATCCGTGCGCAACTCCTCCGGCATCTGCGTGGGAAGAGCATCGACGATGCGTTCGGCGCTCGCGCGCACGCTGCGCCACGACGACGCTGCGATCGGAACCGCCCCGAACACTTCGAAGACCACCATCGGCACGAGCACGACCACGGCGAGCCAGGGTCCGTCGATCACGCCCGAGCTCAGTCCGGGGGCAGCCGCAGCGATCGCGCACACCGACGCGACCCCCGCCAGAACCGAGAGTGCACCGGCCGCGAGCGCCTGCGAGAGCGAGGCACGGGTTACGGTGCGCCGCAGCGCCGCATCCGCGCGCTCGATCCGCTCCCGTGCCTGCGGCTCAGCGCCGAACGCGAGAAGCACATCCAGGCTGCCGAAGTAGTCGACGAGGGATGCCGACAGCTCACCGCGCTGCTCCGAGACGCGCTCCTCGGCCCGGGCTCCGAACAACCAGCCGAGCCCGATCGCCGCGAGGGCCGCGATCACCAGGCAGGCCAGCAGCGTGAGCGCAGCAGGAACAGAGATGAAAGCGATGAAGGCGACGGATCCGAGGCCGACGACACCCGCCACGGCCAGCGGCTGAACCACCCGCAACGGGAGGTTCTGCAGGTTCTCGACGTCGTCGACGAGAGCCGACAGCATGCGTCCGCGGTCCGTGCGGCCGAGTCCGGCCGGCGACAGCGGAACAAGACGACGAACCATGTCGGCTCTCGTCGCCGCCAGCTGTCGCAGCGCCGCGTCATGCCCCGACAGCCGTTCGAGGTAGCGGAAAACCGCTCTCGACACGGCGAAGAACCGCACCCCCACGACAGCCACCGACAGCGGCACGAGCGAATCGACGATCGAAGCGCTGACGATCAGCCACCCGCTCACCGCCAGCAGCGATACGGCCGCCGCAGCCGACAACACGCCCCAGATCAGACTGGGGAGGAACCGAGCCGTCGGCGGCTGCGCCAGACGCAGGACCTCGCGGACGCGCACGCTCCCTGAACCGCTCATGCCCGCACCCCCAGATCGACGATCCGATCGGCGTACTGACGGGCAGATCGGCGATGCGAGACGAGCAGGATCGTGGCCCCCGCATCGGCGGTGCGACGCAGGTTCTTCCACAGACGCGCCTCGGTCTCGGCATCCAGGGCACTCGACGGCTCATCGAGCATGAGAACGCGCGACGGGTCGGCCGCGTGCCGATAGAGCGCCCGCGCGACCGCGACGCGCTGCGCCTGCCCACCTGACAGGCCGCTTCCCTGCACACCGAGCTCCTGCGCGGGGTCGAGCTCCTCCGCGCCCGCCTCATCGAGGGCCCGACGCACACCGGCCTGATCCGGAGTTCCACCCAGCGCGACGTTCTCGGCGATCGTGCCGCGGATGAGGCCCGGGGCCTGCCCCGCCCAGGCGATCCATTCCGCGGGGGCGAGGTCTCGGACATCGACTCCGGCGAACCTCGCCGTGCCCTGGAAAGCGGCAGCCCCGCGCAGCGCAGCGAGCAGGCTCGACTTCCCCGACCCGCTCGGCCCCTCGATGAGAGTGACAGAACCGGCCGATGCTGTCAGTGAGATGGGCGGGAGGTCGCGGACGCGCAGCCCCTCCACGTACAACTCAGGAGATTCTGCGGCTGCGGCCGGGTTCATGGTCGTGATTCCGGGATTCTGCGGAAAATCTCCTGAGTTATTCAGGATGGGTCGGGCAGAAGCAGCGGGCCGGGAGGCCGCGCCGTCCTGGTCCAGCACGTCGAAGATGTCCTCGGTGGCGGCGACGCCTTCGGCGGCGGCGTGGAACTGCACCCCGACCTGCCGGATCGGCAGGAACGCCTCGGGCGCGAGCAGCAGCACGAACAGCCCGACCTCGAGGGCCATGTCGCCCGCGAGCAGCCGGAATCCGACCGCCACGGCGATGAGCGCCACCGCCAACGACGACAGCAGTTCCATCGCGAACCCCGACAGGAACGAGAACCGCAGCACCTTCATGGTCTCGCGCCGATATCCGTCCGCGGTGGCCTCGATCTGCGCCGAGGCCCGGCGCTCGCGGCCGAACAGGCGCAGCGTCGACAGACCCTGAACAGTGTCGGCGAAGCGTGCGGCGAGACGCTGCAGGGTCTGCCATTGCTTGCGCTGCACGGTCCGTGTCGCGATGCCGATGAGGATCATGAACAGCGGGATCAGCGGCAGGGTGATGAGGGCGGTGAGGCCGCTGGGCCAATCGTTGAGCCACATCACGATGACGATGACGGGTGTCGCGATGACCATCAGCACGAGCTGCGGCAGGTACCGGGCGAAGTAGGTGTCGAGGGCTTCGAGCCCGTGACCGGCGGTGACGGCGAGAGAGGCCTGGTTGCGGCCGGCGAGCCAGCCGGGGCCCAGGCGTCCCACGGCTCGCACGAGAGCCGCGCGCAGCTGGGCGCCGGTCTTCGCGGCCGCCTGCATCCCGGCGGCGTCGGATGCCGCGATCAGTGCGCCGCGCGCGAGGGCGAGCCCGATGAGCCAGACGAGGGATGCTCCGACGTCCCGCCCGGCGATGGCTCCGGTGACGGCGTCGGTGAGGAACCACGCGAAGGCGATGATGACCGCGGTCTGGAGAACGCCGATCACCGCTGCGAGGATGAAGAATCCCCGAGCGGCGGCGGCGTACTTCAACAGCCTCGGATCGACGGGTTTCACGCGTGCGCCGGAGCCCCCTCGATGGATGAGCGCGTGACGCGCTTGCGGAACACCCAGTATGTCCATCCCTGGTAGAGAAGCACCAGCGGCATGGCGAACAGGGCGGTCCAGGTCATGATCTGGAGCGTGTACTGCGTGCTGGAGGCGTTCTCGATCGTCAGGCTGAAGGCCGCGTCGATCGTCGAGGGCAGCACGTTCGGGAACAGCGCCGCGAACAGCGTGACGACGGCGAACATGGTGGTGATGGCGCCGAAGGTGAACGACCAGCCTTCGCGTCCGCGCACGTTCGTGATGATCGACAGCACGAGCGACACGGCGGCGAGCGCTGCGAGCACGAGCACGACGGGGCTGAAGAACGCGATGACGGTCCAGACGAGGAAGGCCGCTGCGACCACGAGGGTGATGAGCCCGGCGCGCAGCGCGAGCACGCGGGCTTCGGCGCGCAGCCTCCCGTCCGTCTTGAGCGCGATGAAGGTGACGCCGTGCGTGAAGAACAGCAGCAGGGTCGTCAGGCCGCCGAGCAATCCGTAGGGGTTGAGGAGCGTGAACAGGGTTCCCTGGAAGATGTGGTTCTCATCCAGCGGCACGCCCTGCACGATGTTCGCGAACGCGACGCCCCACAGGAATGCGGGGGCGGCCGAGCCGATCACGATCATGCGGTCGAAGCCGCGCTTCCACTTCTCGCTCTTGCCCTGGTGTCGGTACTCGAAGGAGACGCCGCGCATGATGAGGGTGAGCAGGATGAGCAGCAGCGCGAGGTAGAAGCCGCTGAACAGCGATGCGTACCACTCGGGGAACGAGGCGAACAGGCAGGCGCCGGCGACGATGAGCCAGGTCTCGTTGAGGTCCCAGACGGGGCCGATCGTGTTGATGATCTGCCGACGGGAGACGTCGTCCTTGCCGAGGAACGGCAGCGACATCCCGACCCCGAAGTCGAACCCGTCGAGGATGAAGTATCCGACGAACAGGAAGGCGATGATGCCGAACCAGAGTGTTGCGAGATCCATGTCCGCGTCCTTCCTCAGTACACGACCGACGGCAGCTGCGCTGACTCATCGGCGGGTTTCTCTTCCGTGTCCGGCCCCCTCTGGGCCGCTTTCACGATCAGGCGGATCTCGACGACGGCGAGCGCCGCGTAGATCGCGGTGAAGGCGACCAGCGAGATGAGCACTTCCAGTCCGCTCGTCCCGGGCGAGACGCCGTCACGGGTGGTCATGAGTCCGAACACGATCCAGGGCTGGCGGCCCATCTCGGTGAAGACCCATCCGACGATGTTGGCGAGGAGCGCGAGCGGGTAGGACCAGATCGCGATCTTCCACATCCACTTGGCGGGCTCGCGCTTGGCGTTCTTGCGCGTGATCCACAGGCCGACGACGGCGATGGCGGCGTGCGCCATGCCCAGGCCGATCATCCAGCGGAAGGCCCAGTAGGTGATCCACAGCACGGGGGTGAAGTCGGTGATGCCGGTGTCGGCGTATTCGACGGCGTACTCCGCGTTGAGGTCGTTGATCCCGTGCACGCATCCGTCGAGCGAGTGGTTCGACAGGAGCGAGAGCAGGTAGGGCACGCGGATGGAGAACAGGTCGGTCTTGCCGTCGGGGGTTCCGAGTGTGAAGAGGCTGAATGCCGCGTCCTTGCCGCACACGGTGTTGAACGTCGCCTCGGCCGCTGCCATCTTCATGGGCTGTGTAGCGTACATGGCAAGACCCAGCTGGTCGCCCGAGAGCACGACGCCGGTGACGGCCACGAGCATCCCCCAGAGTCCGAACTTGAGCGAGACCCGCATGGTGTCGACGTGCTGTCCGCGGGAGAGGTGCCAGGCCGACACCGAGATGATGACTCCGGCGGCGAACATGAAGGCGCCGAAGATCGTGTGCGGGAAGGCGGCGAGGGCGACGGGGTTCGTCAGCAGCGCCCAGAAGTCGACGAGCTCGGCGCGGTTCGTCTCGGCGTTGTACTCGTAGCCGACCGGGTTCTGCATGAACGCGTTGGCGGCGATGATGAAGTAGGCCGACAGGATGCTGCCGATGGAGACGCACCAGATCGTGAGCAGGTGCAGCTTCTGGCTGAGCTTGTCCCAGCCGAAGATCCACAGGCCGATGAACGTCGCCTCGAAGAAGAAGGCGAGCAGACCCTCGAAGGCGAGCGGGGCGCCGAACACGTCACCGACGAAGCGGGAGTAGTCCGACCAGTTCATGCCGAACTGGAATTCCTGCACGATTCCGGTGACGACGCCCATGGCGAAGTTGATGAGGAAGATCTTGCCGAAGAATCGGGTCAGATGCAGGTACTGGATCTTTCCGGTGCGCACCCAGGCGGTCTGGAAGATGGCCGCCGACAGCGCCATGCCGATCGTGAGGGGCACGAAGAGGTAGTGGTAGACGGTCGTGAGACCGAACTGCCACCTCGCGAGGACCAGCGGATCCAACCACTCCATCAGACGACTCCTTCTCTGGGACTTCGGCCAGACTATGTCTGGCCGAACCGCGATGATCGCGCTGCAGGCCGTGAATAACGGCCAGTCCGGGATGGGCCCCCGGGATGCGATTACGCGGCGGTGTCCGTCAGGCGCAGCTGCACCGTGCACTCCTGAGGCATGGCTGGTTCGTGCACGGAATCGGCGGCCAGCGGGCCGCCGGCCTCCGTGAGCACCCCCTGCATGAGACTCAGATGCACCCGGCACAGCACCGGACGATCCTCGGGTCGTGCCGCGGCGTGCGGGCACGGGGTGAGGTCCACAGTGAGCCGGTCGTCGTCGATGACGGGCTCGAATCCGCTTTCTTCAAGATGTTCGATGAGGGCGTCGAGCTGGTAGGTCGCTTCGCGCCCCAGATCGGATGCCGCGGCCGGAACCATCCGGCGCATGAGGTCGCCGCGACGGGCGGCCGCGGTGACCTTGTCGCGGGCGACGGGGCTGGAGGCTCCGGGCGCTCCGGTCGCCGCGCTGTACAGGGTGCGCGGACGCCCCCGTGTGGCGCGGCGTTCGATGGCCGGGATCACGTATCCGCCCTCGATGAGCCGCTGCAGGTGCTCGCGCACGGTGTTCGCATGCAGCCCGGTGACCTCGCACAGCTCGCCGATCGTGCGGTGGGGTCGCGACTGGACCAGGTGCAGGATCTGCACCCGGGAGTATGTCGAGATCGGACCGCAGGCGGGTCTGGCGATGGCCATGTCTCAATTATCCCGACGTCCTGATCAGCCCACGATTTCCGGGCCGTGAATATTCGGTTTTCGCGATAGGGATGTCTGATCCGGTCGATAGCGCTCCTGCATCGCGCACTGTTCGAGGGCTTTGTCGGATGCTGCGGATAGCCTTGCTGCATGGCAACCCGCAAACCCGCTCCCCCTGCTTTCGCGTGCACGGAATGCGGGTGGACGACGTCGAAGTGGGTCGGCCGCTGCGGTGAATGCCAGCAGTGGGGAACCGTGCAGGAGCAGGCCGCGAAGACCGGCATCCTGCGTCAGATCTCTCCCCTGACTCCGGGCGCCGATCGTGCGGCCCGCCCCATCACCCAGATCACCACGGCGGAGACGCCGCGGCGCACGAGCGGGGTCGCCGAGTTCGACCGGGTACTGGGCGGCGGCATCGTTCCGGGGGCCGCGATCCTGCTCAGCGGTGAGCCCGGCGTCGGCAAGTCGACGCTGCTTCTCGAGGTGGCCGCCCAGGCCGCACGCGGCGGGCGGCGCGTGCTCTACGCGAGCGCCGAGGAGTCCCAGGCCCAGGTGCGTCTGCGCGCCGAGCGCACCGGTGCTCTGCACGATGAGCTGTACCTCGCGAGCGAGACCGATCTGGCGACGATCCTGGGGCACATCGACGAGGTGCAGCCGGGCCTGGTGATCGTCGATTCGGTGCAGACCGTGGCATCCTCTCTCTCAGACGGCGCGGCCGGCCAGCCGAGCCAGGTGCGCGAGGTCGCGGCGACGCTGATCCGCGTCGCCAAGGAGCGGCATCTGCCCGTGATCATCGTGGGGCATGTCACGAAGGACGGCCAGGTCGCCGGCCCCCGTGTGCTCGAGCACCTCGTCGACGTGGTGTGCCATTTCGAGGGCGACCGGCAGACGGCACTGCGCTTCATCCGTGCATTGAAGAACCGGTTCGGTCCGACGGATGAGGTCGGATGCTTCGAGATGACCGGCGACGGGATCGCCGAGGTCCCCGACCCGTCGGGGCTGTTCCTCGGCCAGGGCTCGACGGAGCCCGGAACATGTGTCGCGATCGCGATGGAGGGCCGTCGCGCCCTCCCCGTCGAGGTGCAGGCGCTGACGGTCGAGACCGCGGCGCCGAATCCGCGGCGCGTCGTCTCGGGGCTCGACTCGGCTCGCGTGGCGATGGTGCTGGCGATCCTCGAGAAGCGCGGCCGCGTGCCCACCAGCAAGCTCGACGTCTATGTGTCGACGGTGGGCGGCGTGCGCTTCACCGAGCCGGCGGCCGATCTCGCGATCGCGATCGCCGTCGCCGGGTCGATCCAACAGTTCTCCGTCCCGCGCACGATCGCCGCGGTGGGCGAGCTGAGCCTGGCCGGGGAGGTGCGCGCCGTCACGCAGGCGGCGCAGCGCCGGTCCGAAGCCGCACGCCTCGGCTACGAGCAGGTCATCGATGAGCGCTCGGCGTCGTTGAAGGCCGCGCTCGACGATGTGCGCTCACGCAGCCGCTCCGCGCATCCCGCCCCGAAGCGGCGCAAGCCCGAGATCGACGACGTCCCGCCGTTCTGACCCGGAGCCGGCGTCAGGCGCCGAGCGCCGCGAGCAGGTCGTCCGGCGCGGCCTGCATGGGGTGCGGGCCGGCGATGTCGAGGAAGACCGTCGTGATCTCCTCACGGTGCTTGGTGAGGAACTGCTCCAGCCACTCCGGCGAATAGACGCCCACCCCGGAGGGCAGATTCTCGGGCTTGTTGCGCGCGTCGCTGAAGAGCAGCAGCGCCACCTGCTGAGTATTCGGGTCACGGAAGGTCCAGACCTCCCCGCCGTCGAGCGGGTTGTCACGCACTCCGGCCCGCAGCAGCGGCACCACCGTGTTGCCGTTTCGCAGCGCCAGGGCGACGGCTGCCATGTCCTGCTTCTCGAGCGCGAGGGCGAGGGCCTCCGAGCGGAATTCCTCGGGACGGGGCTTCTTGCCCGTCGATTTCGACTTCTTCGCTGCCATTCATCCAGCTTAGAGAAGAAAAAGGGGCCCTCTCGAGCATCCATTGGGGACTGGGTGACTCGAAAGGGCCCGCGACTCTCGCACGGTGAATGTCGAAGCGCTGGGGACGCTGAGTACGACGCCACTGGGGATGGCTTGCACCGGAATATACCGAGAGTGGGTTCTATGGTATCCCAAAGAGAGCGCCACTCATGACGAGATCTGATATCTCGCGCGATCAGTAGAGGAGAATCTGACGCGTACGGGCGGCGTCGAAGCCTCCGATCGAGACGGCGACGTGGTACGAGGCTCCCCCTGCGGGGGCGCGCGAGCGGTTCTCCTGATCGCAGGTCCCGACATCCGAGCGCGTGCGATCCCACTCGACGGGAGTCGCGCTCGAGACGGACTGTCCTGCGGTGAGCGTGACGACCATGCTGCTCGGGTTCTCCTGGCAGTCGGTCGAACGCCACCAGACATCCTCGCCACTCGTCACCGTGAACGACTGCGTCGCAGACCCGACGTCGATCGTGCAGTCGGCAGCGCCCGTGTTCGTCAGTCGGATCGACAGCTGCGGCAGGGCGCCGGCTTCATAGCTCTCGGCATCGGTCACAGCC
This sequence comes from Microbacterium sp. GXF6406, assembly GCF_054798215.1. NCBI lineage: Bacteria > Bacillati > Actinomycetota > Actinomycetes > Micrococcales > Microbacteriaceae > Microbacterium > Microbacterium sp. GXF6406. Next base: position 41,909 of record NZ_JBSJZH010000002.1, read on the forward strand.
TCGACAGTGATGCTCCCCGCCTGGCAGGGCGCTGCCCCCTGCGTCTCGGTGGGGCTGGGCTCGGCCGATGGACTCTCCGTCTGCGTCGTGGTCTCGCTCGCCGATGGCGAAGGCGCAGGGCCGGCGTCCGATCCGGCGTCCTTCCAGGGCTGGGCGACCAGCGCCCAGATCCCCGCGCCGATGATCGCGATCACGACGAGCACCGCGGTGAAGAAAACGATCCGACGCCGACGATAGACCGCCGAACTCGGCTGCCTCTGGGCCATCACAGGTTCTTCAGCATCCGCGTGTTGCCGAGGGTGTTCGGCTTCACATGCGCGAGGTCGAGGAACTCGGCAACGCCCTCATCACGGCTGCGCAGCAGCTGCGAGTAGACGTCCGGAGCAACGATCTGCTCACCGATGGGCGCGAACCCGCGACGCGCGAAGAAGTCCGTCTCGAAGGTGAGGCAGAACAGTCGGGAGAGCCCGAGATCCTGTGCACGGACTTCGAGGGCCTCGACGATCGCGCGTCCGACGCCGTGCCGCAGCCAGTCGTCACGGACGATCAACGTGCGGATCTCACCGAGGTCCTCCCACATGACATGCAGGGCGCCGCATCCGATGAGTTCGCCGTCTTTCTCGGCGACCACGAATTCCTGCACCGCGCCGTAGAGCACCGCGAGATCCTTGCCGAGCAGGATTCGTCGCTCGACCAGCGGCTCCAGCAGGTGGTGGATGCCGAGGACGTCGGCGCTGCGCGCCGGGCGGACGATGTAGTCGCTCACCCTTCAACCCTAGAACCGACAGCCTGAGAAACGGCGCATTCATTTAGTTGCTTGAGGCAATCAAGCGGGTAGACTGGCCTCCGTGGAAAGCTTCCGCGAAGCATCCGAATCGGCCCTGCTCGCCGCCCTGACGCACCTCATGGCGCGCTGGTCGTCCACCACCGTGCAGGAGTCCGTCGCGACTGCCGCCCATGTCCGGATCGACAGCGCCGATATCCCGGCGCTCTACATGCTCGGCCTCGAGGGACCCTCGCGATCGAGCGCACTGGCGGCCGCCCTGCACCTGACGCGGCCGACCATGAGCAAACAGCTCGCCCGACTCGAACGAGCACGGCTCATCGAGCGACGCACGGATCCGACCGACCGACGAGCATCCGTCATCCATCTCTCCCCCGCCGGCGAATCCGCGCACCAGCGCCTCGTCGCCGAGGGCGTCGCCATGCTCCACGCCGCCACCGCCGCTTGGAACGACACCGAGACCGCCCGCTTCACCGATCAGCTCACCCGGCTGGTCGCCGAGCTCAGCGGGCCCACCCGAGCCGCCGGAGACGAACCCGCCTCCGGCCCCATACGGCCGCACCCCCGGTCGTGAAACGGAGGAACACCATGACACGCACCTATGTCGTGACCGGATCCGCATCCGGCATCGGCGCCACCACCGGGCAGCTGCTGCGCGACCGCGGCGCGCGCGTGATCGGCATCGATCTGCGAAACGCCGAGGTCGAGGCCGATCTGTCGATGCCGCAGGGCCGCATCGACGCCGCAGCGAAGGCGATCGACATCGCCGGCGGCACGATCGACGCCGTCATCGCCTGCGCCGGAATCTCGGCGCCGATCGCGAAGACGATATCCGTCAACTACTTCGGCGTCACGGAACTGCTCGAGAACCTGCGCCCGGCGCTGGCCAAGTCGGATGCTCCGCGCGCTGCCGTCGTGTCGTCGATGGCGTCGCTGCAGCAGAATTCCGCCGAGATGGTCGAGGCCGCCCTCGCCGGCGAGGAGGCGACCGCTCTGCAGATCGCCGAGCAGTACGCCGCCGCCGGCGGCATGGCCGGCTACATCGTCTACCCCTCCTCCAAGCGCGCCCTGTCGCGCTGGGTGCGCCGCCAGTCGATCACTCCCGAGTGGGCGGGCGCCGGCATCCCGCTGAACGCCGTCGCTCCCGGCACCGTGCTCACCCCGATGACCCAGGAGCTCCTCTCCACCGAGGAGAACCGCACAATGGTCGACGACAACGTGCCGATGCCGCTGAACTACCACCAGCCGCCCGAGTCGATCGCGAACCTGCTGATCTGGCTGACCAGTGTCGAGAACACGCACCTCGCCGGCCAGGTCATCTACGACGATGGCGGCGCGGACGCCTCGCTGCGCGGCGACGACATCTGGTCCTGGAACGACTGAGACCCCACGAGAACGACGAATGGGCGGATGCCGAAGCATCCGCCCATTCGTCGTATCGGGTTACTCGCCCGAGGCCGCGAGGTCCGGCGTGGCGGAGATCGCCGGCGTCGTGTTGACGCCGACCGCGACCTTCTCACCGCGGGCCTTCATCGCGAACGTGAACTTGCCCTCGGCGACGTCGACCGTGATGTGGTCGCCGCTGTTGAGCTCGCCGTGCAGGATCTTCTCGGACAGGTGGTCCTCGATCTCGCGCTGCATGGCGCGGCGCAGCGGGCGGGCGCCGAGGGCCGGGTCGAAGCCGACCTCGATGAGACGCTCCTTGGCGTCCTGCGTGAGCTCGACGGTCATGTCGCGGTCGAGCAGACGGTCGCCGAGGCGCTTCACGAACAGGTCGACGATCTGGATGAGCTCCTTCTTCGCCAGCTGCGGGAAGACGATGACGTCGTCGACACGGTTGAGGAACTCGGGCTTGAAGTGGCGCTTGAGCTCTTCGTCGACCTTGCCCTTCATCCGCTCGTAGCTGGTCTGCGCGTTGCCCTCGATCTGGAAGCCCACGGGGCCACCGGCGATCGCCGAGGATCCGAGGTTGGTCGTCATGATGATGACCGTGTTCTTGAAGTCGACGATGCGTCCCTGACCGTCGGTCAGGCGTCCTTCTTCGAGGATCTGCAGCAGCGAGTTGAAGATGTCGGGGTGGGCCTTCTCGATCTCGTCGAACAGCACGACGGAGAACGGCTTGCGGCGCACCTTCTCGGTGAGCTGGCCGCCCTCTTCGAATCCGACGAATCCGGGAGGGGCTCCGAACAGGCGCGAGACGGTGTGCTTCTCACCGAACTCGCTCATGTCGAGCGAGATGAGCGCGTCTTCATCGTCGAACAGGAACTCGGCGAGGGCCTTGGCGAGCTCGGTCTTTCCGACGCCGGTGGGGCCGGCGAAGATGAACGAGCCCGAGGGGCGCTTCGGATCCTTGAGGCCGGCGCGCTGGCGGCGGATCGTGCGGGAGAGCGCCGCGACGGCCTCTTCCTGCCCGATCACGCGCTGGTGCAGCGCCTTCTCCATGAAGACGAGGCGCGAGGACTCCTCTTCGGTGAGCTTGAAGACGGGGATGCCGGTGGACTGCGCGAGCACCTCGGCGATCAGGCCCTCGTCGACGACGGCGGCCGTGGCCACGTCACCGGCGCGCCACTGCTTCTCGAGGCGCAGGCGCTCGGCGAGGAGGCTCTTCTCCTCGTCGCGCAGCGATGCGGCCTTCTCGAAGTCCTGCTCCTCGGATGCTTGTTCCTTCTGCTCGCGGACGGCGGCGATCTTCTCGTCGAATTCGCGCAGCTCGGGCGGGCTGGAGAGGATGCTCAGGCGCAGGCGCGCACCGGCCTCGTCGATCAGGTCGATGGCCTTGTCGGGCAGGAACCGGTCGGAGACGTAGCGGTCGGCGAGGTTCGCCGCGGCGACGATGGCGCCGTCGGTGATCTGCACCTTGTGGTGCGCCTCGTAGCGGTCGCGCAGGCCCTTCAGGATGTTGATGGCGTGCGGGAGCGTGGGCTCGTTGACCTGCACCGGCTGGAAGCGGCGCTCGAGCGCAGCATCCTTCTCGAAGTGCTTGCGGTACTCGTCGAGCGTCGTGGCACCGATCGTCTGCAGCTCACCGCGGGCGAGCAAGGGCTTGAGGATGCTGGCCGCGTCGATCGCGCCTTCGGCGGCGCCCGCACCCACGAGGGTGTGGATCTCGTCGATGAAGACGATGATGTCGCCGCGGGTGCGGATCTCCTTGGTGACCTTCTTCAGGCGCTCTTCGAAGTCTCCGCGGTAGCGAGAGCCCGCGATGAGCGATCCGAGGTCGAGCGAGTAGAGCTGCTTGTCCTTGAGGGTCTCGGGCACGTCGCCCTTGACGATCGCCTGGGCGAGGCCCTCGACGACGGCGGTCTTGCCGACGCCGGGCTCGCCGATGAGGACGGGGTTGTTCTTGGAGCGGCGCGAGAGGATCTGCATGACCCGCTCGGCCTCCTTCTCACGGCCGATGACCGGGTCGAGCTTGTTGTCGCGCGCGGCCTGGGTGAGGTTGCGGCCGAACTGGTCGAGCACGGCGGAGCCGCCCTGCGTGCCGGCCGGGGAGTCGTTGGTCTGCGCGCCGACGGCGGCGGGCTCGCGGCCCGGAGCGCCCGAGAGCAGCTGGATGACCTGCTGGCGCACCTTGTTCAGGTCGGCGCCGAGCTTGACGAGAACCTGGGCGGCGACGCCCTCGCCCTCGCGGATGAGACCGAGCAGGATGTGCTCGGTTCCGATGTAGTTGTGGCCGAGCTGCAGCGCTTCGCGCAGGCTCAGCTCGAGCACCTTCTTGGCGCGCGGCGTGAAGGGGATGTGGCCGGTCGGCTGCTGCTGACCCTGGCCGATGATGTCCTGCACCTGCTCGCGCACGGCGTCGAGCGAGATGCCGAGGCTCTCGAGGGCCTTGGCGGCGACGCCCTCGCCCTCGTGGATGAGACCGAGCAGGATGTGCTCGGTTCCGATGTAGTTGTGGTTGAGCATCTTCGCCTCTTCTTGGGCGAGGACGACCACTCGACGGGCTCGGTCCGTGAATCTCTCGAACATGCTGTGACTCCTTATTCGCAGGTCCCCGCGTACACGAGGGTCCAAGCGGCGATACATCGAGAGTAACGACCGCGCGGGGCGGGTATGCCCGTGTTCGCCGTGGGCATACCCACCGGCATCCGGCCCGCGAAACGGCGAAGAGGTTGACGACCTTATCGAGAGTCGTTATGTTAACGAACATCGATAACAACGATTATCGATAAAGATGGAGGAACGGATGCTGGAACTCGTCTCATTCGTGGCGGCGCTCGCCGTCGGGCTGCTCGCCGCAGTCACGACGACGGCGGTGCTGCTGCGCCGCGCACCGAAAGAGGTGCCGGGCGTTCATCGTTCCGACCGCTTCGGTACGGCCTTCGTCGCCGGCGGCGCTGTTCTCGTCGGCATCCTCTCCCTCGCCTCCGGCATCGGAACGGTGATCTCGGCGCTCACTCCGGGCCCCACCACCATCACCGGCATGGAGCGCAATGAGCCCGCTCCCGACGAAGCACTCGAGGCTTTCCCCCGCATCGACGAGGCCGTCTCGCGTTACGTCGACGTGACGATGACGGATGCCCCGGCATCCGTCATCGGCTGGCAGCTCACCGCCGACTTGCTGCCGATCCTGCTCACGGTCATCGTCTCGGCCGCGGCTCTCTGGCTCGCCATCGGGATGCTGCAGGGACGCCCCTTCGCGAAGAGATTCCCGGTCGCGCTCGTTATCGTGGCCGGCGCCGTCATGGTCTGCGGCGTCTTCTCCCAGCTGGCCGCCGCAATCGCCCGCGCCGAGGCGAACATGTTCATCGACCAAGCGGCAGACATGCCCTTCGCGCTGTTCTCCGTGCAGGTCGACCCCGCCCCGTTCGGCTGGGCGCTCGCCATCGGTCTCGTCGCCGGAGCCTTCCAGATCGGCACCCGCATGCAGCACGACACGAAGGGACTCGTCTGATGGGAATGAAAGACGCGCGCGCACAGGCTCGCCGCGACCGCGAAGATCTCCTGACCGGCATCGGAGTCGGCGCTCTGGCCGTCGGGTACGTCCTCTACCGCGGCATCGGCGGCATCGCCGAGATGTTCTCCAACCCGGGAGCCGTGACGGTGCGGGTTCCGCTTCCCGACCAGCAGATCACCGCGAGCATCGGAGACGGGGCGCCGGCCATCGTCTCTTCGGGAACCGTCATCGCCCCGGGCGTCAGTGTCGTGGCGATCGTGTTCCTCGTGATGGCGACGGTGGCCGGAATGCTGGGTCTCATCCTCGCGGCCGTCACCGGGGTGATCGTCTGCCGCCGACTGCTTCAGGGCATCGTGTTCGACGTCGTCAACACGCGCCTGCTTTTCACCCTGTCGATCGCCTTGCTCGTCGCCGGTCTCGGCGAGGCGTTCTTCCGAAATATGGGTCTCAACGGCGTCTTCGCGGCTCTCGGCGGAGACTTCGACGGGTCTCCGGGGCTGATCCTCGAGGCGGTGCCGCTGTTCATCGCTGCGATCGCCGTCGGCGTGGTCGTCATCCCGTTCCGCCGCGGAACGGCCCTGCAGCGCGAAACGGAAGGTCTCGTCTGATGGGGAGCCTCTTCAATGCGGGCGCGTCAACGGTCGTCCTGCTCATCATCATCGCGATCGCAGCATTCGTCTGGCGGCTCGGTCGGGGCGTGATCCGCGACCGAACCCATGTCATCCGGGTGACGGGCCGATTGGCGTGGGCAGCGACGGCAGTGCTCGCACTGTCGGCAGTGATCGGATTGATCGTCGACCTCACCGTCCCGTCGGTCACGATGAGCGTTCCGTTCATGAACGCCTGGCCTCTCCCCCTCCCCGGGGTGGAGGCTCAGACGGATGCCACGATCGATTCGACCAGCGTTGCGCATGTCACCGCCGCCTTGAGCGGGCTCGCGATGCGAACACGCCTGCTCTGGGCGATCGGGCAGTTCTTGACAGCCTTGCTGCCCGCGGTGATCGCACTTCTTGTGGCCTTCGCCTGCCACCGACTGAACACGGATGCCCCGTTCTCCGCGGTGCTGATCCGCACGACCACGGCAGCAGCATCCTCGGTGCTCGGCCTCGGATTCACCGGACCGGTGCTTCGCGGCATCGCTGGATCGATGGCGTCGTACGAGGCTTTCGGTATCAGCACCGCCTCCTGGGAGGACGCTCCTCGAGAAACATCCATCAGCGATGTGCTCCCCGAGCCGACGGTCCTCGTTCCTTTCGACGGCTGGCCGATCGGCGTCGCCATCGCACTGTTCGTCTTCGCCGCACTTCTGCGCGCAGGCCAGCGCCTGCAGCGCGAAACGGAAGGTCTCGTCTGATGTCCACCACCCGACCCGCTCTCGGACGCGGTGCGCTGCGCGCGCTGATCGTCGCAGCATCCCTCACGATCGCCATCGCCGCAGGCCTCGCGATCTGGTTCGTGGAGTGGACGTTCACACGGCCATTCGCGTTCAGCGTCGACTACGCCGCCCCGGACTTTCCCGCCATCGCGATGCCGGGAGACACGCAGCAGTTCTGGGGAGACGTCGCGATCGAGTCGGATGCTCCGCTGACGGCGGCCCGCATTCTCAGCGCCATCGCCACCGCCCTTCCCTTCCTCGTCTACATCGCCGCAGCGATCGGCGTGATCGTGCTCGCCCTGCGGATGAGCACCGCACGCCCCTTCGGGCCCGCCGGACGCGTCGCACTGGCGTCCGTGGCGGTGATGAGCCTCGTGACGGCCGTCATCCGGCCGCTCTTCGAGACCCTGGCGGTCGCGGAGGCCACCGCAGCGCTCCGGCTCCCGACCAGCGGTGACGATGTGACGGACCCCATGCGCGACCCCTGGGTCGTTCCCGCCGGCTTCGACCTGCTGCAGGATATGGGCTGGCCGTACCTGGGGATCGCCGTCGTGCTCGCGCTCGTCGCCGTGCTCTGGTCGCGGGCCGAACGGATGCAGAACGACACGGAGGGACTCGTCTGATGATCTCGTACACCGGACCGCTCTGGCCGACACTCGGCTGGATTCTGGGGACGCTCGCGGCGATCGCCGCGCTCATCGCCGTCGTGATCCTCGCCCGCCGGCGCCGCCGCCCCGGCGAATCAGCCGCGCTGAACGCGGCGATGAGCATCTCTGGAATGTGGATCTCGCTGTCCGCACTCGGACTCGTCGTCCTCATCGTGAAGGTCTTCACCGCTGGGTTCGCAGAGCTCTCCGGACAGACCAACGTCTGGCTCCCCTGGCCGGACGATCTCCCGTGCTCGGACGGCGAAGTCGCGTCAGCGCCTTCACTGGGCTGCAGCGGCACCGGGCTCAGTGATTTCACGGTCTACAACGCCCCGCTGTCGATGCGATTCGCCGCTGCGTTGCCCACCCTCGTGGGCCTCGTCTATACGCTGATCCCCGCACTGATGGTCGCGGTCATCTGCTGGCAGACCCTTCGGGGCGCGGCCTTCACGCACATCGTCCCCCGCACGCTCTTCTGGGGCGCCGGCGCGGTCGCCGTCGTCGGCGTGGCATCCGATCTCGTCGGCGGCATCACGGCGACGACGGCACTGCGCCAGGTCTTCCCGCCCGAGAGCGAGTGGTATCCGCAGTCGTACGTCCTGACGGTGTCCTGGGCGCCGTTCCTCATCGCGCTGGCGCTGGCTGCGCTTGCGGCGGTCTTCCGCCAGGGCATGGTGCTGCAGGCGGAGAATGAACGGCTCGCGCGCGACACGGAGGGACTCGTATGACTCCCCCGAACGACGATGAGCCCACCGGCATCCACTGTCGTCTCGATGAGCTGCTCGCGGAGCGCGGGATGACGCTGACCGAGCTGAGCGCCCGGGTCGGGGTGAGCATCGTCAATCTGTCGGTGCTGAAGAACGACCGGGCGCGGGCCATCCGCTACACGACCCTGCGCGCGATCTGCGACGCCCTGGAGTGCGAGGTCGGCGAGCTGCTCGTTCTCGCCGACTCCTGAGCACGGTGCACTAACCGGCGAGCTCGACCGCCTCCCGCAGCGCGTCCAGCGCCATCGGCCAGGGCAGACGCTCCTGCTCGAGACGAACGCCGCCCTCCGCGGCGATCCGATCGAGCGCAGCCTGCTCCTGCGCGGTGAGCGTCGGCAGCATCCGCGTGGCCACACCGTTCGGGTCCGGCACCCAGAGATCCCGATACGCGAGGAGCGCGTCCTCCCCCATGAGAACGCTGACGGCATCCACACCGTGCGATCGCAGTCGGTGCAGGATCGCGAAGCCGTCGGCGTCGAGGTCTCCCCAGTACACGACCCGCGCCGCCAACGCCCACGGCAACCGGCTCAGGGGAACCGCATACCCACCGCCATGAACCGCGACGACGCCCGGCCAGTCGGGCAGGGCGAGCACCGATTCGAGGTTCTCGCAGACGATGACCGCGCGCGGCTGGAACGTCAGCATCGCGAGTTCGTCGACCGGCGCACTGACATCGGTGAGCCCGCCGGGGCGCAGCGCGGGGTCGAGGATGCGGACCCGCAAGGTCGCCGGCGACGGAACCAGGCCGAGGTCCTGCTCGCCGCTGATCGAAGCGAACAGTGATTCGACCAGCGCCCGGTGCGCACCGAGCCACTTGGTATGCATGCCCGGGATCGGCACCTGGCGCAGACGGTACCCCGAGGCAGGATGCAGCAGCAGCCAGCCGAGCACATCGAGCAGGAGCCCGAAATCGGTATCCGCCAGTCGGGAGATCGCTCCCCCGCGGCGCTGGAGCATCGCGACGAACTCCTCGCCGTCGCCGAATCTCCCGCGCAGCGTCGCTGCACGATCGCGAAGCCGCACCCAGTCGCGGTGCACATCGCGTCCCGCGAATCGTGCGATGACATCGGCCGTCTGCAGCACCAGACGCTCGGGAAGCTCCTGACGGCCGGCGCTGGGCCAGTTCCGCAGCACGCGTTCCACGTGCACGCCGTCGCCGTCCGCGCTCCGCCACGCGTCCGCCCAGTCGCTCGCCGCCCGTGGGTCGGCGAGCACCGCAGCCTCCGTCGGCGGCTTCAACGGGATGCTGAGCACGGCGTTATCGCTGTCGGCACGCGCTGCCCATTCCCGGCTGTCGCGCGCGACGACCTTCGCTGCCTTTGCGCGCGCCTCAGCGAGACCGACCGGCATCAGCCCACCTCCTCGAACGGCACGTTGGACAGCAGCGACTGCCTGCGTGTCGGGTTCGACACCGAGGTGACCGCACCGACGTAGCTCTCGATCGTCTGCAGAAGCTTCTGCGGCGTAGCGAGGATCATGTGGAACCCGAACTCGCGGAAGACGTCCATGGCCATGCGCGTGTACTGGCTGTCGGCCTTGTCGAACGCCTCGTCCAGCACGATCGTGCCGTAGCCCGGGATGTCCTGATCGTCGTCGGTCAGCTGGTAGCGCAGCGCGGCCGCCAAGCAGAAAATTACGAGCTTCTGGCGCTGGCCTCCCGACAGGCCGGCACTCGAGTCGTGCACGCTGAGCACTCGCCCCGCCCGGTCGACCTCCTGCGCCTGGAACGCGACGTGCTCGCGCGTATCGAGGCAGCGCTGACGCCACGCCTGTTCGGCTCGATCGCCGTTCTCCGCCGCCTCGAGCCGGTCCATGATGCGCTTCAGCGCGGCGAACCTCTGTTCGGCGCGCAGGTCGTTCTGATCCAGCGAGCCGTCGACGATGCTCTTCAGCTCGGTCATGAAGTCGGCGGCGTCGGGCGAGCGCTTCGTCCGCACCCGGATCCTCAGGAACCGGTCAGCATCGAATAGCGACCGTCCCAGCGATGCGTTCACCGGCTCGATGCGCTCCTCGATCTGCTTCGGCGCATCGCGGATCTCGCTGAGCAGGTGACCGATCAGATCCCGCGACTTCTCTCGCAGCAACCGGCGGAAGTTCTCCTCGTGCGTGGGGAGGCCTCTGGTCCGGATGCCTTCCAGCAACGCGCGGTATCCCGCGCGGTCCTCGACGTCCGAGGTGAGGTTCGCCGCTGCCGCCTTCCACTCGCGCTGGAAGTCGTCCACCAACCGGCTGAACGACCGCATCGACCGCGACCGCGCCTCGTCGGCCTGCTGCGCCGCGGTAGAGAGCGCCTTGGAGACCTTCAGACCGATCTCGCCGATGTTCGATGTGTCGATGCGCCTCTGCACCGACCGGTAGCGGGCGTCGAGCAGGGCGGCGTCCGCCTCCGAAACGGAGACACCGTCGAGCCGTCCGACCAGCATCGCGATGAGAGCATGGGATGCTTCCAGCGCATCCTTCGCGATAGCCCGGGCGGCGTTCGCCACATCCGCCGCCTGACCCGCGTCCTTCCGTCGCTGCTCGGCCTCCTCGACCGCGAGCGACGCTTGTTCGAGATCGCCGCTGCGCGCGCTGAGACGCGCGAGCTCCGCCTCGCGAACCACGACCGTGGCCTGCGCCGCCGTCGCGTCGAACTCGCCCCAGGTATGGCCGAGCACGCGCTCGAGCAGCGCGCGCCTAGCCGACTCGGCACGGTCCGTCGCCAGCACCTCGTCGCGTTCTGCGCTTACCCTGTCGAGCACGCGCTGCGCGTCAGCACGGAGCACCAGCAGGTGGTCGATCTTCGCCTGGTTGTCGGATCCGAGGACCCAATGCTCCCTGGCATCGATCGCGAAACGATCGTTCTTCTCGTAGCGACGGGCGGATGTCTTGATCTGACCGCCGATGGTCACGCCGCGTTCGACGTCGTCGAGGTCGTCCGGACCGGCGACGCAGGAGAGGTCGAACGACTCGGAGAGCCGCGACTGCATCCAGGTCTGGAACGGCCCCTCGGCGACGCGGATGCGGTGCAGCAACGAGTCGCGCGCCCTCGCCGGCCGCGGCGCGGCGGCGTCCGTCGGCACCGATTCGATAACCAGACGGGTGCCCAGCGAGCGCTTCTCGATGAGGCGGCGCACACGGACGAGGTCGACGTCGCGCACCAGAAGCGCGGATGAGAGCGGACGCAGCACCCGCTCGATCGCACCGGTCCACTTCTCGTATTCGGGGATCACGTCGAGCAGCTCGCCACCGAAGGGAAGATCCTTCTCGCTGACACCGAGCTCGCCGGCCAACCACTCCCGTACCGCGAGCAGGCGCGGTTCGAGGTTACTGCGGCGCCTCTTCAACGACTCCAACCGCTCGTCGAGCTCCTCCAGCCGACGGCGCGCCACAGCGTGCCGCTCGTGCACGGAATGCGTGTCCGCGGCGTCCCGTTCCGCGGCGAGGTGCGCGCGGGCGGACTCCTGCAGGGCGGCGAACTCCGCAGCGTCCGTCGGGAGGTTCTCGATTCCTGCCGCGCGCAGTTCGGCGGCGAAGCGATCCATGTGTTCCCGGATGCGGGCGACCTCTCGACGCGCGTCGTCGATGCCGCGGCGCACGAGGCCGGCGTCGACACCGCCGAGCTGCGCTTCGCGCATGCGCGCCTCGCTGAGCACCCGGTCGGTCTCCTCGCGTGCGGCGTCCGCAGCGGTCGCGCGTTCCTGCGCCCTCGCGAGCTCGGCCGTCTGGTCCTCACGCTGAGCCTGCGCCAATCGCAGGTGCAACTGGTTCTGGAACGGCTCCTGGAGGTCTATGAGGTGCTGCAGTTCGGCCACCGCCTGCGACTGGCGCTCGTACTCCTCGGTCGCGGCCTCGATGCGTTCGAGGTGCTCTGCCTGGCGGCGCAGCTCGACCACGTGCTCATGCGCGGCGTTGAGCTCGCGGAACTGCTCCGTGGCGTTGCGAGCCTGGTCGAACGTGCGGGGGCGGTCGAGCATGAACGCCCGGAACAGCGTGTCGAGATTGCCGAGGTTCTTCGCCGACTGCGTCTTGTGCAGCAGGTGCAGGGCGTTGTCGCTGCCGATCCCGAAGATGCGCCGCATCCGGGTGAAGAACCCGCCGTGGCTGCCCGTCGACACGACGCCGTCGGGCAATGCGACCTTGAGCCGGCGCGCTTCGATGCCCTTGGCGACGAACGGGGCGAGCTCGGTGAGCGCGACCTCGGTGCGCAGCAGGACGAAGGCGTCCTTGAGGTCGGCTCGCGCGGTGGAAGTGCCCGGCATATGGAACAGCCGCACGAGAGTCACCGGCGCATCGTTCTCGTTCTCGAAGCGGAGCAGGACGCCACTCCACGTCGCCCGGGGACGCAGATAGGTGCTGACGGCACGATCCTCGAGCTCGTCCGCCTCCTTCTTCCACGCGCCGCGCACGTAGCTGACGAGCCCTCGGTCATCGGCTCGCGATGATGCATCCTGAGCGGCCGCGTTGAAGCGCAACCACTTCTCGGGGGTGAGCACAGCGGCGATCGCGTCGAGCAACGAGGATTTGCCCGATCCAGATGCACCCGTGATCAGGTGCCCCTTGCGCGACACCTCGATGCGGTGGGCGCCGTCGAAGGTGCCCCAGTTGACCACCTCGATGCGTGCGAGGCGCCACTGTCCGCGGTGCAGGTCGTCCGTCTCCGTCTGCTCGAGTGCGAGATCAAGCAACGTCATCCTCGACCTCCTCGTCCGCTGCGGCCGTGTCCGGTGCGGAGGATGCGCCGCCTTCCCCGGATCGGATCCGCTCGTACTCGGCGGCGATGGTGCGCACCTGGTCGGCGTCGACGAGCATCCTCAGCACCGGTGAGATCTCCACGCGCTCGTCCGAGAGCGCATGCACCACCCGGAGCTTGTTGCGCATCTTCAGCCACGACGCGTTGAGCCGCTTGGCGAAGTCGGTCTCATCACGGTCCGCTGTCCGCAGCGGCGCGAGCTGCTCGAAGACATCGTCCCGCCCCACGATCACGCGCCCGTCCTGCTCGCCGCTGAGCAGCATCTGCCGCAGCACGAGCAGCATCGCCGTGTCGATGAAGGTCAGCTGTTCGGATCGGACAGCGACCGGAGCATCCTGTTCGCCGGTGACGGCGTTACGCACGAAGGCGAACCCGGCGTCGCGGTCGAGGACCAGGTCGAGGAACAGCTCATGCAACCGGGAGCGGATGCGGGACTCGTCGGCGAGCAACGCCGACCAGGGCCCCGTCGCGCGCTGGGCGGAGAGGTACGGCCCCTGGATGAGCTTGAGCAGGGCGCGGCGCGCATCGATGCTCAGCGCTCCGGTGTCGCCCGGCCAGATCGCGGCTTCCGCCGACTGCTCCTCCGGCACCGCGCTCTCCTGTCTCTCATCCTTCTCTGTCACAGCACCCTCCCGGTGAATCGGTAGCCCGGGATCCGCGCGGCCCTGGCCACGGCATCCGCCCCAACCCATGCGACGCGCTCCGCCTCGCTCTCGGTGCCCTGGGCGGCTCCGAGAGCGAGGAGCCCGACAATGCTGGCGACGCCCTGCGTCGCAGGGAAGCGCTCCAGCACCTCGGCGATGGTGACGGCCTCGACATCCGCCAGCACCGCGTTGATGTTCCCGGTGAGCTCGTCGAAGTCGATCTCGGTCTCGCGCGCCAATGCACGCAGTTCTTCGATGCTCACTTCCGCGGCCTCGTGCGTCACCACGGTCTCCGGGGCATCGTATGCAGCAGGGTCGTGCAGCCGCAGCGCGCCGGCACTGCGCATCGGCACGGCGGACAGCGAGAGACTCACACCGGTGGGCTTGTACGGCTTGATCAGCGTGCTCGCCGCATGGCCGGCCGCGAGCGCATCGCGCAGCTCCCGGCGCAGCACACGATCGCGCTCGTACTCCTGCGACTGCACGTAGCGTCGCAGACCACGGGCGAAAGTCGTGATGACATCATGGATCTCGCCGCTGCGCTCCTTCAACACTCTGAGCAGCCTGCGCAGGAAGCGCCGCTCGGCGGGGGTCAGGGCGTTCGTGAAGTCGCGGTCGAGCACGCGGCGGATGTCGTCTTCGAACTCCTGGCCGCGCTCCGGGTCGAGCACAAGCCCCGCGAACCCGGTGAAGCTGCGCCCGGCGTCGGACTCGTCGATCATGTTCACGCCGCGGAAGATGTCGTCGAGCACTGCACGCTGCGCGGCATCCGACTCGAGCACGCGGGCACGCAGGTCGCGGTTCAGGTTCTCGAACTCGGAGCGAACCCGTGCGAAGTCGCTGGGGATGTCCTCTGCCATGGCGAGGACATCCCGCACGCGCTCAACGGCGCGGTCCTGATCGAGCGGGGGCGCCTCTCCACGGTTGATCGCCTCGATCTCGGCGTCGATCTGCGCACGCTGCTCCTCGAGGCGGGCGATGCGCGTGCGGGCATCCGGATCGGAGTCGACGGCGAGTCGATGCAATTGAGCGGCGATGCTCGCCAGTCGCGACTCGGTCGCGGACTGCCGCGGCTGCGCGAGCTGATCGAGGAAGCGGGTGGCGGACAGAGCCTCGGGCGAGAGCTCGAAGGTCTCGCCCCGGCTCGTCTCGGCAGGGCGACGCACGAGATATCCGGCCGTGCGCCACTGCGCACAGTAGGCCTTCCCCGTGCCCGACACCTCGAACCCGTGCGCGCGTAGCTCGTCGAGGTCGGCGTCGATGCGCTCGTAGAGGTCTTCGCTCTCGATGCGCCGCTCCTCCCCGCCGAGGTGGGCGGCGAGGACCGCGACCATGATCGGCGCGCTGTCGGCGCGCAGCATCCGCCACGCGACGTGCTCATCGAGCAGTCGTGTCAGCGCATGCGCCTGCGACAGTGCGGTCATCTCTCTCCTCGTCGGGGGACACGGCCATCTTGATGCATGCCACGGACATTCGATGACGATGAACCGCGGCACGGGGAGTCGCTCAGCTGGTCTCGTGTCCGCCCGCGGTCAAACATGAGTCAAACAATCAGAACGCCACGAGAGTGAATGAATACCCTGGTCAGCTCTCAATTTCAGCATCAGCATCCTGTCTCTGAGCGCTGACGGATCAAGAACTGATCAAGCAAGATCGTCGACCTTGGCCCAGAACGGTATGTAACGCCTGCTCTTAGCCCCGACCGACTCGTTCTCGAGGACGAGCAATCCACTCGCAAGGGCATCGCGCAGGACCCTCGAGACTTGTGCACTGTTGCCGTCCGGGATCCCGAACCTCTCTCGAACGGACGAGTTGGTCGTGGGCTCGCCCGAGACGTGTCGGAGTGCAGCATGCAAGAAGACGGCCTCGACCCGCTCGCTCGCTGTCATCTCGGCGAAGCTCCGAGGCGCGAACAAAGTGACCTTCGTGTGATCTGCATCCACCATGATCTTCGGTGCGGGCAACTGATGCAGCTCGACCTGAGCTGCGATCTTCTCCCACCCGGACCCGCGCTCCTCCGAAATGTGCGCACGAGTCATAAACGAAGCGAGCGCTTCATTGCGCGAGGGTGGACGCGGCCCGAGGAATCTCCGAACGCTGATCAGCGGCTCACCCGGATTGGTGAACTCGATGCGGTTCGCAAACACCTCGATCATCGGACCGCTGCCGTCGATCGTGAAATCCTGGTGAATAAGCATGTTTGCAACAAGTTCACGAACAACGAGATCCGGGTAGAGAGGCGCGTCCCTTCGTAGGCCGCCCTCAACGCTTTCGCTCCGTGGAAGCACCGCCGCCAGGTATTGCATCAGCCGCTCGAAACCCGCAGCGTACCCCCGCTTGCCCGTATCGTCACGAATCGCTTCTGCTCGGCTCGTTGTCCGATACTCCGTGACGCGCGTCGCTTTTCGACTCACGCTCGGAAAATCAAGGAGATCTCGCGCGAACAACAAGGCGCCGAGATTCGTGATCGAAGTGCCGTTGTCCGATCGCGTCAGGATGCCCTCGGCAACAAGCCGGTCGGCGATCCCCGATCTCGTTGCAGGGAGGTCTCCCCCGATAAGGTCAAAATACTCCCCATGGGAAAGCAGCGCGATCGCTGCTTCATCTGTGAGGTTTCGCCGCGCAGTACCCGACTCAAAAGTCGTGCCGCGGAATGCCTCCCACAACCGAGCCTCATACTCGGGATGATTGCGCAGCGGCTTCTTATATGTCCCGATTCGCACATATCGCTCGGAGCGAAACGCAACGGGACGGTCACGGGCCGCATCGATCTCAAGCAAGACGGCCGCCACGCCATCACCTGTAACGACGGATCGGAACTCGAAGTACACCTGCGGATCAAGGTTGCGAGTGAGCCATGAGATGAGTTCCTCGCCGCCCTGCCTTGTCGAGGCCGCCTCGAAGGAGGTCCCAACCACAGCGTGGTCGCTGTCTCGCACACCCCACACCAGATAGGCGTGCGTTCGTCCGGCGATGACAGCGCTATTCGCGAGCGCCGAGATGTACTCACCGATCTCGCGAGGATCAGCGTTGTTCTCCTTGAACTCCAACCATGGCTGCTCAGCCGGCTCAGCGCACAGCTGTGCCAGCAATCTCTGATCTGCTGACAACTGCGGCACAGCCCCGAGCCTAGAGGAGGCATCGGACATTCGATCGGCACCACCGGGCTCAGCCTGTTCGACAGATCTGTCCGCGACCAGCGCAGGACGCCGCTCAGAATGCGGTGTGCGGCGCCCTCAGCTCCGAGCTTGCCGTCGATCTTGAACGCTTCACTGCCGATGAAGACCGCGAGCGGTGCGAGTAACGAATCCGGCAGTTGCCGAGTGAGCACCTCCCCAGCCGCCCGTGATCTTCTCGCCCGCGAACTCATTGACCTTCGATCGCTCTCGCCACACCCCGAACACCACAACCGGCCGCGGTCGTGGCCGACGCACCGGAAGAGATCAACCTCCACGGCACCGGACTCGTCGCAGACGAAGCGCCCTGAGCCCGGGCCAGATGGGGCACCCGAGCATGAACACGACCGAGCGCATCCACACGTTTTGGCCTATGAGCCGCACCGCCGCCTCAAGACTGCGGCAAGGGATGCCCTCAGCTAAAGGGTGAGCCAGGGCCTCTTGGCCAGCCCGGCACGTTGAGATTAGCGCTCAGCTGACCGGTGGGAGATGAGCGAGGCTGATTTCTGCTGGCGCTGGCATGCCGGTCACGTCACTGCGCGACGTGCATACCCCGGCTCGCAACGAACGCCTCGAACACCGGCACGAATTCTGCTTCCGTGACGATGGGGATGCCATGGCGTCGAGCCGTGTTCGCTTTCCCCGATTGGCTCGCCGGATCCGCGACGACAAGCACGACGCAGTTCTTCGTCACACTGCCCGTGATGAATCCCGCATCGGAGAGTGCCCGTGACCATTCCTCCCGCGATCGGCTCATCGCGCCGGTGAAAACGACACGGGCGCCGGGCACCAACCGGAACTCGGCTCCCGTCGGTGCCGGTTGACCGGTGCCGTCTCCACGCAGCTTCACGAGCGGCGCACCCGCTGCGGCCGTCGCCGCGATCACGGCCGGTCCCTCATGCGCGGCGGATTCCGCGGTGGAGACCGGCAGCGCCTGCGACGGGTCGGGAAGGTCGAGAATGGTGGCTATCTGGGTCAGATCTCGCCGTTCGGCTGCCGTGAGCACGCCGTCGGCAGCCGCTTCCTCGTAGGCGGCGGAAAGATACTGTTCATGCAGCGCACGGATGCGCTCCGCATCGAGTCGGGCGACCTCAGCGATCGCGTCGAGTCGCGAGAACTCCCCCGTGGAGATCAGCCCGTCTTCGAGCACCCGCGCGAGCATGTCGAGATAGACCGCTCCTCCGGCATCATTCGCATCGAGCGGGATGCTGACGCGTTCCCACAGCGGGAGAGTCACGGTATCGATGAAGACTTGCAAGGCCGCAGGAGCCGGCCGTTCGATGCGGCGCACCGCACCAGCGTCTGATTCCAGAGGGAAGACCGCGCGCAATGCCGCGGCGTCCCAGCTCGGTGTGTTGCCCGCCGAGCGCAGCAATGCTCCCATAACCTCGGCCGCGGCCCGGGCATCACCCAGCGCCGCGTGCGCAGAGGTGTTCGCGATACCGAGCGTCGCGCACACTTCACTCAGCTTCGACGCCCCGAAGAGATGGCGCGACCAGAGCATCGTGCACAGCGCGGCATACCCCTCGGGCAGCGCATACCCACTGCCATCGAGCTCGGCCCGGAGAAAACGCAGGTCAAAAGCCTGATTATGCGCTGCGACCACGCGCCCGCTGAGCATACCGACCATGTGCCCGGCTATATCACTGAACAGGGGCGCATCGACGACATCGGACGCACGGATGCCGTGCACATGAGTCGGCCCGACATCGCGCTGCGGATTGACGAGGGTCGTCCACTCGCCCTCAATGCCGCCGTCCTCGTCGACGAGGACGACGCCGATCTCGACGATGCGGTCCCCTCTGCCCGGGGAGAATCCCGTCGTCTCGAGATCGATGACCGCATACCCCATGCCCGCTCCTCAGCGTCGTGTCCTGATCACATGCTGGCAGAGGGCACGGACATCATGGCCTTCACCGGCCGGGTCAGTCCTCGAGGAGACCTGTGACAGCATCGAGGAGACCGGGTTCACACCCCGGACGCCGTGGGCTTCAGTCCTCCTTCGACGAGATACGAGCCGATGTCGGCCCACGCATCCGCATCATCGACGCCCCATTTCTCGCCGTACTTGTCGTGGAACTGCATGATGTTGTCGGCGATCTCGATGAGATTCCAGGTGAGCGCAAGACTCGCATCGCTTCTGCCCGTGTGCATAAGGCTGCTCAGCCTGCCCTGCGACTCGTTCAGCGCATGCCATCTGATGCGGAAGATTCGGAAGACATTGCGTGCTCGCTGGACCGCCCAGATGAGCATGAAGTACGCCTCGATCGCTTCCAAGCGAGTCGGCGTCGCAGCCTCTGCACTCCCGTAGAGGAGCGCCCCGATGACGTTGCGCGCCTGCGCCGTCTCACCTGAGGTGAGCGAGACGTGGAGATCCGCAAGGGCCTGCCGTCGATCGCGGAGACGCACCAACCCGAAACCGATGCCAGCCAGCAATGCGGTCACGACGGTGAACGCCAAGGTTGCCCAGGCGGCCAGGTCCCCCAGGCCCGAGAACTGCAACCCGATGGCTGCAGTGCCTTCGGTAGTCATGACGTCGCGCCGGACTCGTCGTCGATGACCTTGAACTCAGGCAGCTCAGCGATCAGCCGCTGCGTCTCGATGCTGACGGTGACGAGCGAGCGGATGAGATTCACGACGTATCGCGGGTCGTCGTGCTCGCGCAGCCACGCGTTCGGGTCGTTCACGATGCCCGACTTCGCGTCGGTAGTCACCTTGTAGCGGTCGATCACCCACTCCAGCGGGCTGCGTCCGCCCACTTTGTAGAGCGCCTCCTCCTCGGGGATACCGGTGATCGTCAGATGCGCGTTGTAGCGGATGCCGCTGTGATCCTTGCGGCTGAGCCAGGACAGCTTGTCGATGTGGTAGAGCTCGAACGGATCGGTCGGCGGATCGAGCGAGGTGATCTGCTCGCCGAGGTCGGCCTGTTCCACCGCCTCGTAGTCGACGTGCAGTTCCGCCAGCTCGCGGCCGATCCGGGCGTAGTCGACGAAGCCCTGCACCTGCGGGATGCGCGGAAGCATCTTCTGCAGATCGGCGGCATACGTCTCCCGATAGGTCGGGTGATGCAGCAGCGCGTAGATCCCGTAGAAGATGTCGTCCTTCGTGACTACCTCGCCGTGCTGCGCCCGGTACGCATCGAGCGTCGCATCGGTGATGTTGTCGACGCGACGGTACCCGTCGACAACGACGTCGTCCTCGGATGCCGTGAGTGCATCGAAGTTGAAACCCTCGTCCGTCGTGGTGACGGGCTCCCACAAGAAACGTGCGAAAACCTGATTACCACCATTCGGAGTTCCGGAGTGCATAAAGCCAGTGAGCCACGGCGCGAAGTTCGCTGCCGACGCCCCCTGGGGAACGATCATGGCAATGTTCTCCTGCGATCCCGTCGGCCACATGGCGGCCGCAAGCCCCGGGCGATCGATGAATGGTCGATCGAACCACAGCCACATCTTGGTGAAAGGTCGGTAACGAGATACCACAGCAGCGCTTGAACGGGCACTCAGTGGTCTATTACGCCGACGGAGTGCATCGAAGCCGCTGGACCAACTAATCGACCGAGGATCAGGCTTTTCATCGGGGGTATCGAGCAACCTGTTGAACTCGGCGACGGTTCGACCAGCGCCAGATGCAACCTCTTCGCGGTCAAAGTTGTACACCCATGGGTCGCGAGCTGTGTTGATGCCATTCGAGAAGTCGACGAAAACTCCTGCTGTCTCCCCACGCCCCTTTGTCCTCTTATCGCCAATCGGCTGCCACCGAGAGAAGCGCTCGTCACGTTGGTTGATCCAGTCACCCGCTTCATTCGCCTGAACGAGACTGAAGTGGCTCCCCTCAGTCGACGCCTCACCAGCAATTTTGTCGAGCTTCTCCTCGCGACTGAGGTAATCGCCGATATCGGCATAGAGCACACGCGCAGGACCCTCATGCCCCCTGTTCTTCACCAGGATCGTGATCGCGACTCCTGTCTGAGACCCCTCGCCGAACACGTTGCCCGCTTCGCGTCGGCGAACTTCGCCCATGTGCCGCGCGTTCCCTCGCAGGTTGTAGACGATGACGTCGCTAAACTCTTCCACCCAGCTCAGACGAACGCCGTCCCCTGTGCCACCATCCACAAAGCCGGAATTCGACACGAAGGCTATAACTCCTCCGTTGCCCAGACGGTCTGTAGCCCACCGCAGTGCCCGATAATACGAGTCGTACAGCCCGTTCTTGAGCGTCGCCATAGACCGTTTCGCGTACGTCTCAGCGATCCGAGCATCCGTCTTCGGGTACTTCGCATTTTGCGCCCCGTCGTTCGCACTCGACTGCCCCGCCCGGTACGGAGGATTCATCACGATGACATCGACCGGCGTCGCGCGCTGCTTCTCCAGCCGCTCGGTGTTCTCCGGGAACACTCCACCGGCGAGCTCGTTGTCTCGCTCGTCCATCGCGAACGTATCAGTGAGCGAGATCCCTGCGAACCCGCCCGCGGCCGGCTCCACGCCGTGCTCGGCGCACAGCTCGCGGTACACGCTCTCGATGTTGACGGCGGCGATGTAATAGCTCAGCAGCACGATCTCGTTGGCGAAGAGCTCCTGCGTGTACTTGCGTGTGAGATCTTCCGGCTTGATCAGCCCGGTCTGCATGAGGCGGGTTAGGAAAGTCCCCGTCCCGACGAACGGTTCGAGGATGTTCACACCCTCATCGCTCAACCTCTTGCCGAAGTGCTGGTGCAGTGCGGCATCCGCCGATCGCAGGATGTAGTCGACGACCTCGACAGGCGTGAACACGATGCCCATGCGGTCGGCCAGCAGCGGGAACGCCTTCGTGAAGAACTTGTCGTAGAGCGTGACGAGCATCTGCTGCTTCGCGCCGACCGTCTCGAGCCCGCGGATCTTCTCGGTGACTTTGCCGTAGAACGCATCAAGCGGTTCGCGCTCGCGGGCGAACGCGGCATTCTCGTCAAACCTCGAGAGCACCTGCTCCATCGCGACGGAGACCGGGTTGTCTTGCGTGAACGACCCCTCGGGGAACATCGCTTCGAACACCGGCTTGGTGATGAGGTGCTGGGCGAGCAGCTCGATCGCCTCGGGCTCCGTGACGTCCGGATTCACGGTGGCGCGCAGCGCTGTGAGGAAGTTCACGAACGGCGCACGGTCGTTCTCGGGTGCGGCCAGATGCGCCTGGATGAGCGCGATGAACCGCTTGGCGATCAGTTCGATGTCGCCGGCCCAGTCGTCCCAGTACATGCGGTCGCCGACCTTGGCGACGAGCTTCGCGTAGACCGAGTCCTTCCAGGTATCCGCGCTCGAGCTCAGCCCAGGGAGTGTCTGGGGCACATGATCCGGGCCGACCTCCGTGCCGTCGCCATCCGTCGGGTCGCTCGGCGTCTCGAACGCCGAGCCCTTCCTCGGCTTCTTCGATGTGAGGCTGATGCGCTCGATCAGCACCTGCTCGGGCAGGCGTCCGGTGTACACAGCCTGGTTGATCGCCGTATCGAGACGCTCGTCATGGGCGCGCAGCGCCTGCAGCACCTGCCACACGACCTTGTAGCGCTCGTTGTCGTTGAGCGCCTCTTCCGGCGAGACTCCGGCGGGGATCGCGATCGGCAGCACGATGTATCCGAGCCGCTTGCCGGCTGCGCGCCGCATCACGCGCCCGACGGCCTGTACGACGTCGACCTGGCTCTTGCGCGGGCTGAGGAACAGCACCGCATCGAGGCTCGGCACATCCACGCCCTCGCTGAGGCAGCGGGCGTTCGTCAGCACTCGGGCGACCGGCCGGCCGTACTGGTCCTGTTCGGGTGCGCCCTTCAGCCAATCGAGCAGCTCACCGCGCTGGGTGGCGTTCATCGTGCCGTCGACGTGCTGCGTCTGAACGGTCAGGTCATCCGTCGGGTCATCGTTCTCGATGTTCGACAGATGCCCCTCGACGAGGGCGGTGAAGTCGCCGGCGACGCCCTGCGATGTCGCGATGTCCTTCGCGAACGCGACCGCACGACGCATCGGTGCAGCATCCGCGCCGAAGCCCTCCGCGATGGTGCCCGCATTGCGTTTGGCGAGCGCGTTCCAGCATCCGATGAGCTTCGCCACATCGGTGACGGCGAGCTCACGCCCCTCCTGCGCGAGTTCTTGCTGCAGCGTATCGACGATCTCGTCCTCGCTGATGCCCAGTACGACCACCTTGTAGTCGGTGAGCAGCTCCTGACGGACCGCCTCATCGAAGCCGATGCGGTACAGCACGGGCCCGAACAGCGTCTCGTCGTCCATCGAGACGAGCTCGGCGGACTTCTGGGAGGCGGCGTTCTTCACCTCGGGCGCGAAGATGCGCGGAGTCGCCGTCATGTAAACGCGGGCGGATGCGGGGATCACGGCGTTGTCGTGGATCTTGACGAAGTGCGACTCGCTCTCATCCGCGAGGGTGACACCGGTCGTGCGATGCGCCTCATCGCAGATGACGAGGTCGAACGTGTCGCCGCGCAGTCGCTGCGCCTCGGAGACAGCTTCGATCGACTGGTAGGTCGAGAACACGACGGTCAGCCCCTCGTGCTCCTCCTCGACATCGCCGAGAAGGGCCGCGAGCTTCGTGCCGTCAGTCGTCGCCGGCGCGCCGAGGTCCTCAAGCATGACGCTCGTCAGGTCGGCGTTCTTGCGCCGACCGATGTTCGCGTCCGACCCGACCGCGAACGCACGGAAGCCGAGCTCCGGATCGCGCTCGCGCGACCACTCCTCCAGCGACTGCTGCAGCAGTGCCAGCGACGGCACCATGAACAGCACGGAAGCCGTTCCCCCGGCGCGCTCGTTCGTCCAGCGCTCGGCGAGCTTGAGCGCGGTGAAGGTCTTCCCCGTACCGCAGGCCATGATGAGCTTGCCTCGGTCGGCACCGTTGCCAGGGGCAAGCCCATCCATGACCGAGCGCAACGCTTCATGCTGGTGGGCGCGCAAGTTCTTGCGCTCATGCCGCTGCGGCGCGACCTCCGGCTTCAGCAACTCATAGGTCGACCAGTCGACGGTGCTGTGCCGCAGCTCATCGAGAGTGACGCGCTTGACCGGCTTCGACCGGTTCTTCAGCGCCTCCTCGGCGTTCTTCGACCACGGCGCTGACGTGGTGTCGATGACGAGCCCCTCCGTGAAGGGTTCGCGACCCAGCGCTTCGAAGAACGAATCGAGATCGCTCTTCTGCATCCGGTGCTCTTCCTGGAAGAACTTCACCTGCACCGCCAACAGCCCACCGCCCTGGACTTCGGCGACGATGTCAATCCCGGTGTCGGGCAATCCCTCCCGCCCGGGCCAGTCCTTCCACAGCCAGACCGCGCCGAGCTGGTCGGCTCGCAGCGGCTCCACTGTCAGGTAATGACGGGCCAGTTCCTCGAGGTAATTGCCGAGCATCCGCTTGCTGTCTGCGAGCGCGCGGAACTCCGCCAGCAGCTCGTCCAGCGCGGTCTCGTACACAGCGTCGTCGGCCATCGACGTCCTCCCCGGGTTCTGCACACCCCGGGTAGGTACTTGTACCCGGGTTTGTTAACCCTGGCACAAGTCACGGACATTCCAGACGCTTGAGAGATGCCCCGCGTTCCCTCTCCTGCCGCCGCGCACATCGGGGACCGCATCCGCTCTACCCGCGAGTCGTCGACGATGACTCAAGATCAGCTCGCGGTGCGCGCGGACATCGATTCGTCGAACGTGCGCGCATACGAATCGGGCAGGGCGATGCCGAGCATCCACACGCTGCTGCGCATCGCAACGGCGATGCACACGCCGCTGGACTATTTCCTGACGGGCCTCACCCTGGAGATGTTCCCGGTCACGGCGTCAGACGGCCGCCGCCGAGCCGGCTGAGCTCCCGCACGGACAAACACGCCTGCCCAGCCGGGTAAAATTGACCCTTATGCCCCGAAACATCTTTACCCGAATCCTGCTGGGCGTCCCCGCGGCCGCAGCAGCCCTCACTCTCGTCGCCTGCACCGGCGGCGGCATCCAGCGTCCGAGTGCTGAAGAGCTCAGCTCCGGCATCTCCACGATCCTGACGAACGTCGGCCAGGACGGCGTCTACACCGAGGAGCAGATCGACTGCTTCGCGGAGAAGTTCCTCGTCGCGCAGCTGCCCGATCAGGACCTCGCGAGCCTCGCCGCCGGTCGTGACGAGCAGTCCTCGGAGTCGGTGAAGGCCCTGGTCACGACGACCATGCAGGAGGCGACGGTCACCTGCACGGCTCAGTGAGCCGTCGCCGTGCCGGTCGGCGCGGCGAATGACGAAGGAGCGGATGCCTTGGCATCCGCTCCTTCGTCATTTCAGGCCCGCGACTGGGGCCGGGTGGCTCCGCGCGTATCGAGGGCGAGCTCCTCGGCGTCGATCGCGGTGAGCAGCTCGCGCATGACCTCCTCGTCGAGGTTGTCGGCGTCGCGCTCGGCGAGCAGCACCTCGCGCCGCACGTGCAGCCAGCCCTTCGACAGGGCGACGAGGTCCTCGTACGAGGGCCGAGGCACCGAGTCCTCGACGACCTGGATCTGCTGGGTGTCGGTCTCGATCTTCGTGAGTCGCTTGGCGAACATGTCGAAGACCTTCATGTCGCCCGTGCCGTACTTCTCGGCCCATTCGGTGCGCTTGGTCTCAAGGTAGGCGAGGCCGGCCTGGTTGCTGCGCCGGCGGACCGCGGCGATCTCCCGGGCATCCTGCGCGTGGTCGACATCGCTCGCAACGCCCAGCCCACGGATGAGGAACGGCAGGGTCAGCCCCTGCAGGAGCAGGGTGGCGACGGTCACGATGAAGGCGACGACGACGATCGCGTGCGCGGCGCTGAGCTCGAGGGCGGCGATGTCGGATGCTGCGAGCGCGGTCGCCAGCGTCACCACACCGCGCATTCCCGCCCACGAGATGATCGCGTTGTCCTTGGCGCTGAGCGCCGGCTCGGTCATGCGGCGGCGCATCTGCTCGGGTGTGAGGGGTTCGCGGCCCGAACGCTTCTGAGCCTTCTGCTCGTAGCGTCCCGCGGCCATCGCCTTCTCCCAGCGGCGCAGCCGCCCGCGCTGCTGCCAGCGCGCGAGCGCGTGGGCCGGGTAGATGAAGGCGGGACGCACGAGGAGAACGGCGAGCAGCACGGCCCCGGACAGGATGAGGATGTGCTGCACGGACTCGGCGCCGAGGTCGGCGAGCACGCGACGGAACTGCAGACCGATGTATGCGAACACGAAGCTCTCGAGCAGGAAGTCCATCGACAGCCACAGCGGAGCCTCCTGCTGGCGGGTCGTGTAATTGGTGCGCGGCGCGTTGAACCCGACGTACAGCCCCATGGCGACGACGGCGAGCACGCCGGAGCCGCCCAGGTGCTCGGCGATCGCATACGCGCCGAACGGCACGAGAAGACCGAAGGTTCCGATCACGACGGGGTCGGCGACCCGCATGCGCAGCTGGTGCAGCGCGATGCCGAAGACGAGTCCGATCACGATGCCGACAACGACCGCGACGGCGAACTGCCAGATGCCGTCCCAGACGCTGATCGTGGCTCCGGCCACCATCGCCGCGAACACCCGGTACAGCGTCAGCGAGGTGGCGTCGTTGATGAGGCTCTCCCCCGACAGCACCGTCATGATGCGGCGGGGAAGTCCGAGCTTGCGTCCGATGGCCGCGGCGGAGACGGCATCCGGCGGGGCGACGATCGCGCCGAGCAGCAGCGCTCCCGGCAGAGTCAGCGACGGCATGATCCACCAGGCGACGAGTCCCACGACCACCGTCGTCAGCAGCACGAGCCAGATGCCCAGGCGCCGGATCTGCGGCAGGCTGCGCTTGAAGCCGACGAACGAGACATCCAGCGCCGCCGAGTACAGCAGCGGCGGCAGCACCAGGTTCAGCAGCACGTGCCCGTCGACGTCCAGCTCGGGGATGAAGGGCAGAAAGGATGCCGCGAGCGCAACGACCGTGACCAGGAGCGGTGCCGGCCACCCCCGCCAGCGTGCGATCGCCGCCACGATGACGGAGCCGACCAGCACGAAGAACAGCAGGGTTTCCATGCGAGAAGAATATCCCCCGCGCCAATCCGTCTCCCCGGGGAATGAGCCCGCGGTCACGTGGGTTGCATCGGATGATGACTGCTGCCGCCCCCGCCCTCTCCGTGCTCGATCTCGTCCCCGTGTCGACGGGCCAGACCAGTGCCGAGGCGATTTCCGCGTCCCTCTCCCTCGCCGCGGCCGCCGACCGGCTGGGATACCGCCGCTACTGGTTCGCCGAGCACCACAACATGCCGGCCGTGGCATCCACGACCCCTCCCGTGCTGATCGCGGCCGCCGCCGCCCGCACCACCCGCATCCGTCTCGGATCCGGTGGCGTCATGCTCCCGAACCACTCCCCGCTCATCGTCGCCGAGCAGTTCGCGGCCCTCGAGGCGATCGCCCCCGGACGCATCGATCTGGGCCTGGGCCGAGCCCCCGGCAGCGATCCCGTGATCACGCAGCTGCTGCGCGGTTCCGGTCCGACGAGCGATGTCGAGCAGTTCCCCCGGCACGTGCAGGACATCTCGGCGCTTCTGGGTGCCGAGGGCGCGACCGTGCGGTTCACCTCCGGCGGCGAATACACGGTGCGCGCGACGCCCGCTGCGACCGGTGTCCCCGAGGTGTGGCTGCTGGGCTCGAGCGACTACTCGGCTCAACTCGCGGCATCCCACGGCCTGCCCTACGTCTTCGCGAACCACTTCTCGGGCCACGGCCTCGAACGCGCCCTCGACCTGTACCGCACCGGCTACCAGCCCAGCGAGGAGCACCCCGAGCCGCGCACGTTCCTGACGATCAACGCGGTCGCCGCACCCACCGCCGCCGAGGCGGAGGAGCGCGCTCTCCCCCAGCTGCGCATGATGGCCCGGCTGCGCCTGAACAAGCCGCTCATCGCGCTCGAAACCATCGAGGAGGCGCTCGCCGCCTCACCCGACGACGCCACGACGCAGACCGTCGAAGCGGCACGCTCACGCTGGTTCGTGGGAACCGGAGAATCGGTCGCCGCCGAGCTGCAGGCGTTCGCGGCGAAGTACGGCGTCGACGAGGTCGATGATCTCACCGGTCGCCGGCGTCTACGAGAGCGAGCCGCGCGACACAGCGCCCGGACGCACGCAGACGCTCGAGCTCATCGCCGCCGCGCAGGCCGCCGCGGCGAACTGAATCGGGTCAGTCCTCGGGCTCGCCCGAGAGCAACCCGCGCAGCCAATCGCGCGCCTCGACGAAGACATCGTCGGCGTAGCGCTCGGGGTACTGCACGATCTGGCGGTCGGCCCGCGGGTAGGACCCGAGGAACACCACGCGCGGACTGAAGCGCCGGATTCCCAGCAGGGCATCGGCCATGCGCTCGTCGCTCAGATGCCCGTCCGCATCGATCACGAACCGGTAGCGTCCGAGCTCGTCGCCGATCGGACGCGACTCGATGAGTGAGAGGTTGATGCCGCGGGTCGAGAACTGCTCGAGCATATCGAGCAGCGCACCGGGACGGTCATGGGGAAGCTCGACGATGAGCGAGGTCTTATCGGCGCCCGTCGGATCCGGCGCCGCGGTCGTTCGCGTCACGAGCACGAAGCGGGTGACGGCCGAGGTGTTGTCTCCGATCTCACTCGCGAGAACCTCGACATCGTGGTGCGCGACGATGTTCGGCGGGGCGATCGCTGCCTGAGCCAGCGACGAACCATCGAGCACCCCGATGGCGGATGCCACATTGCTGGCAGCGGGAACATGCGAGTGGTCGGGAAGATTCTCGCCCAGCCAGGCGTGGCACTGGGCATAGGCGACCGGGTGCGCGGCGATCGTGGTGACCTGATCGAGCGTCGTCCCGGGGGCGGCGACCAGCACGAAGTTCACCCGGACGAGATACTCACCGATGATGCGCAGGCCCGGAAGCGTCGCCAGAGCATCCTGCGTGGTCGAGACGCCCCCCTCGATCGAGTTCTCGATCGCGATCATCGCAGCATGGCTGCGCCCCTCGAGCACATCGGCGAGCGCCTCACCGACGTTGTGCACGGCACGCCGATCATGGCCTCGGGCTTCAGCGACCTGATCGAGGGCTGCTTCGGTGAAGGTGCCCGCCGGGCCCAGGTAGCTGTAAGTGCGCCGTTCTGTCACGCGTTTCAGACTAGTCGCCGGTGCCACGTCCGCGAGCCAAAAGAGGCACACTTAAGACATGACCAGCCGTGCAGGCCTCCCCGCGGAGGAAAGTGACCTCATCGATGTCGACGAACTGATCGCGGCGTACTACGACCGCCATCCCGATCCGGCCGTCGTCGCCGAGCGCGTCGCGTTCGGCACGAGCGGCCACCGGGGGTCGTCGCTTTCCGGCAGCTTCAACGAGAACCACATCCTCGCCACCACCCAGGCGATCGTCGACTACCGACGCGAGCAGGGCGTCACCGGCCCCCTGTTCCTCGGCCGCGACACGCACGCCCTCTCCCTGCCCGCCGAGCGCACCGCGATCGAAGTCCTCGTCGCCAACGGCGTCGATATCCGCGTCGATTCCCGCGACTCGTACGTACCGACGCCGGCGCTCAGCCACGCGATCCTCACCCATAACCGCGAGCTCGCCCCCGGCGCATCCGGACGCGCCGACGGCATCGTCGTCACCCCCTCGCACAACCCGCCCCGCGACGGCGGGTTCAAGTACAACCCGCCGCACGGCGGCCCCGCCGACACCGATGCCACCGGCTGGATCGCCGACCGAGCCAACGCCCTCATCGAGGGCGGGCTCGTCGATGTGAAGCGCGAGAGCTTCGCCGACATCGACTGGGACGCACTGCCCGGCTACGACTTCCGCGACGCCTACGTGCGCGACCTGCCCTCGATCATCGACATCGATGCGATCAAGCGCGCGGGCGTGCGCATCGGCGCCGACCCGCTCGGCGGCGCATCCGTGGACTACTGGGCCCTCATCGCCGAGATGCACGGCATCGACCTGACTGTCGTCAACCCCGAGGTCGACCCGACCTGGCGATTCATGACGCTCGACTGGGACGAGAAGATCCGCATGGACCCCTCCTCCCCCTCGGCGATGGCCTCCCTCGTCGCTCAGAAGGGCGACTTCGACGTCCTCACGGGCAACGACGCCGATGCCGACCGTCACGGCATCGTCACCCCCGACGCGGGGCTCATGAACCCCAACCACTACCTCGCCGTCGCGATCGACTACCTGTTCTCGCACCGCGCCGAATGGCCCCGGGATGCCGCGATCGGCAAGACGCTCGTGTCGTCGATGATCATCGACCGGGTCGCCGAATCCCTCGGCCGGCGCCTGCTCGAAGTCCCCGTCGGCTTCAAGTGGTTCGTACCCGGGCTCCTCGACGGCACCGTCGCCTTCGGCGGCGAGGAGTCCGCCGGGGCATCCTTCCTGCGCAAGGACGGCACCGTCTGGTCGACCGACAAGGACGGCATCCTGCTGTGCCTGCTCGCCGCCGAGATCATCGCCGTCACCGGCAAGAGCCCCTCCGAGCGCTATGCCGAGCTCGAGGAGGCCTTCGGCGCATCCGTCTACCAGCGCGTGGATGCCCCGGCCACCCCGGCGCAGAAGGCCACTCTCGCGAAGCTCGCCCCCGAGGCTGTGACGGCGACGACGCTCGCAGACGAGAAGATCACCGCCAAGCTCTCGCACGCCCCCGGAAACGGCGCGGCGATCGGCGGCCTCAAGGTGCAGACCGAGAACGCCTGGTTCGCCGCCCGACCCTCCGGCACTGAGGACGTCTACAAGCTCTACGCCGAGAGCCTGCTCGGCTCGGAGCACCTCGCCGAGGTGCAGGCCGAGGCCCGAGCGGTCGTCTCCGCAGCCCTCGACGGCTGATCCGCTGCGCGTGCTCGTCGGCCGATCAGCCGGCGAGCGCACGCGCCAGGCTGGATCCGGCCTCCCGCAGCCAGCGCGCCGGGTCCGCCTGCGAGGCAGTCGACGAACCGGCGATGCTCGTCAGCGAGACGGATGCCGTGAACAGATCCGTATCGGCGTCATCCGTGATCCGGCCCGCGACGACCGCGACGACGATTCCCGCCTCGGCCGCGAGCCCCGCGACGCAAGAGGGCACCTTGCCGTCGCCGGACTGCCCGTCATAAGAGCCCTCGCCCGTGATCACGACATCAGCGGATGCCACAGCATCCGCCAAGCCGATCAGCTGCGCCACCTCGACCGCTCCCGGCACGAGCCGAGCGCCCCACCGGGCAAGAGCAGCACCTGCGCCCCCGGCCGCACCGGCGCCGGGCAGCTCCCGATCGAAATCCGCGACCGCCGCCAACCGCCCCAGCGCCACATCGACCCGGGGGATCTCCTCCGCCGCCAAGCCCTTCTGCGGGCCGAAGACGGCGGCGGCACCGCGCGGCCCCGTCAACGGGTTCGTGACGTCCGAGAGCACGAGGACGTCGGGCGCGGGGCGGAGCCCGGACAGATCGGCCTCATCGATGTCCGCGAGCCCCCGCGCGCCGGAAGCGACCGGCCGATCATCCGCGCCGAGGAACCGCGCGCCGAGCGCCGTGAGCAGGCCCGTGCCGCCGTCCGTCGACGCGCTCGACCCGATGCCGAGCACCAGCCGAGAAACCCCGTGGTCGAGAGCCGCGACGACCGCCTGACCGAAACCCGTCGTATCGGCATCCCACGGTCGCAGCTCATCGACCAGCTCGATCCCCGACGTCGAGGCGAGATCGATCACCGCGGTCCCCCGCGGGGCATCCGGCGACGGCGGCAGCAGCACCCAGTGCGTCTGGACCGGACGCGCGGCCGGACCATCGACGGTGATGGGCATGCGCTGTGCGCCCGCGACGGCGGTGGCGAAAGCATCCACCGTCCCCTCGCCGCCATCGGCCATCGGCCGCATCACGAACTCCGCCCCCGGTTCGACGCTCGCCCACCCCTCGGCGAGCGCACGCGCGGCATCCGCCGCGGCGATCGAACCCTTGAAGCTATCCGGTGCGAGCACGACTCTGGTCATGCTCCCGAGCCTACGTCCGTGCGACTAGCGACCCGCGACGCTCACACGCTCGACCAGCACTGCCGGCACCACCGACGACTCGTCCGCAGCGCACTCCCCGCCCTCGATCTCGGCGACGAGCAGCGCGACCGCCCGGTGCGCGAGAGCCGTGAAATCCTGCCGGATCGTCGTCAGCGGCGGACGGTAGTTCGCAGCCTCCGGAACATCGTCGAAACCGATCACGCTGACGTCCTCGGGAACCCGACGCCCCGACTCCGCGAAGGCGCGGATGAGCCCGAGCGCCATCTGATCATTCGCGCAGAAGACGGCGGTGGCATCCACCAGCGCCGCGCCCGCGGCGAACCCCGCCTCGGCGCTCCAGTCGCCGCGCACGACCGGGGGCGCGAGGACCCCTGCCGCGGCGAGAGCCGAGCGCCACCCGCGTTCACGTTCGGCCGCGGCGAAGGAATCCTCGGGTCCTGCCAGGTGATGCACCGTGGTGTGGCCGCGCGCGAGCAGGTGCTCGGTCGCCGCTGCGGCGCCCCCCACGTGATCGCTGTGCACGGCGACGAGATCCGAGGAAGCCGCAGCGTCGACCACGACCAGCCGCAACCCGGCCGGGCGCTGCGCCTCCGGCACGAGTGCTGAAGCCTCGTTCAGCACGATCGCACCATCGACTTCCTGCTCGGCGAGGCGGTCGAACGCATCCGCGACACTGTCGCCGGCCGTCGCCAGCGTCAGCGCATAGCCGCGCTCGGCTGCTGCCTCGGCCGTCGCCTGAAGCATGCGGGAGTTGCCGACCGTCGCGAGGGTCGTCACGACCAGACCGATGGTCTGCGACCTCCCGGTGCGCAGGGCGCGGGCCGCTCGGTGCGGGCGGTAGCCGAGCTCTTCCATCGCCTGCTCGACGCGGAGGCGCGTCGACGGATCGACCCGCGGGCTGTCGTTGACGACACGGGAGACCGTCTGACCCGAGACACCGGCACGGGCCGCGACCTGCGCCATCGAGACGCGTCCGGTCGCCGAACGGCGGCGCGGCGTCCCATCGTCGCCCCCGAGCACGGACTCGACCTCTCGCGCGGCCGACTGCGCGGTTGCCCGCGCGGCGCTGCGCCTGCGATCATCGCCGGTCATCGCTCTCCCCTGTTCACAACTCCGGAATGTTGACGTTACCACGGCCAATATGCCACGATGTTTACGTGAACACGCACGAATCTCCGGAGTTGTCCGTCACCGAGCTCAGCGCCGGCGTCATCAAGCGCACCACCCGCCTCGCCGATGGCCGCGAACTCTTCTACTACGACGACCCCGGCACGTCCCTGGGCGCGGAGCGCGCCGTCGACGCCCGCGACCTCGACCCGCGCCCCGCCACAGCGAACATGCGCCTCGACGTGCTCACGGGCGACTGGATCACGGTCGCCGCCAACCGTCAGAACCGCGTGATGATGCCCTCGGCCGACGCCGACCCGCTCGCCCCGCAGTCGCCGACGAACCCGTCCGAGGTCCCCTCCCTGTACGACGTCGCGGTGTTCGAGAACCGCTCCCCCGCCTTCGGCCCGGCACTCGCCGAGGCGCTCGGCACGGCCCCCGCCGCCGACGACGCCCCGCAGGGCCTCGACGACCTCGCCGCCCTCGGCCTCGGCCGTACCCGCACCTCTGTCGGCCGCTGCGAGGTCGTCTGCTTCAGCCCCGACCACTCCGGCTCCTTCGGCACGCAGTCGGTCACCCGCGCGCGGACCGTCATCGAGGCATGGGCCGACCGCACCGCGGCGCTGTCTCAGCTGCCCGGAATCCAGCAGGTCTTCCCGTTCGAGAACCGCGGTGAGGCGATCGGCGTCACCCTGCCGCACCCGCACGGCCAGATCTACTCCTACCCCTACGTCACCCCGCGCACGTCCCGCGTGCTCGAGAGCGTCGAGCGCATGGGAACCGATCTGTTCCAGCAGATCCTCGAATCCGAGCAGGCCTCCGAGCGCGTCGTCTTCCGCGGCGAGCACTGGACCGCCTTCGTGCCCTTCGCCGCGCGCTGGCCCCTCGAGGTTCACCTCATGCCCCACCGTCACGTCGCGGACTTCGCCGAGACGAGCGTCACCGAGCGCGATGAGCTCGCCCCGCTCTACCTGAAGCTGCTCGCCGGCGTCGACGCGCTCTACGACACCCCCACCCCGTACATCGCCGCCTGGCACCAGGCCCCCGTGAACATCGGCCGCGACAGCATCCGCCTGCACCTGCAGCTGACGAGCCCGCGCCGCGCCGCCGACAAGATGAAGTTCCTCGCCGGTTCCGAGGCCGCCATGTGGGCCTGGGCCGCCGAGGTCACCCCCGAACAGGGCGCCGCCCGCATCCGTGAGGCCATCGCCCGCGCCGAGAGCACCAGCTCCGAGGAGAACAACGCATGACCACCCCCGCATCCGACGCCGTCGCCCTCTTCGAGCAGCTCACCGGCAGCACCCCGGCGGGCGTCTGGTCCGCCCCCGGACGTGTGAACCTCATCGGCGAG
>NZ_JBSJZH010000002.1:76358-287242 GCF_054798215.1 Microbacterium sp. GXF6406
CCCGCACCGCACCTACGCCGCCGTCGGAACCCGCGACGACGGCCGTATCCGCGTCGCCTCCACGTTCACGCACGACGCGGTCGAGGTCTCCCTCGATGAGCTCCAGACGCTGTTCCCGACCCCGACCGGCAGCGAGCTGGCCGTCGAGGAGTGGGCCGCCTACCCGCTCGGCGTCGCCTGGGCGCTGCAGCTCGCCGGCGCGACGGGCACCGGTGTCGACATCGCGATCGCCTCCGATGTTCCCGTCGGGGCCGGGCTCAGCTCCTCCGCCGCGATCGAGGGCGCCACGGCATCCGCCCTGAACGATCTGTGGAACGCGGGCCTCGATCGCACCGCACTCGCCCGCATCGGACGCCGCTCCGAGAACGAGGCCGTCGGCGCCCCCACCGGCATCATGGATCAGATGGCGTCGATGCTCGGCGAGGCCGACTCGGCGATCTTCCTCGACTGCCGCTCGCTCGACGCGAACCTGGTCTCGGTCGGAGTCGCCGAGGCGGGCCTGGCGATCCTCGTCATGGACACGCGTGTGAAGCACGCCCACTCCACCGGCGGGTACGGCGAGCGCCGTGCGGCCTGTGAGCGGGGCGCGGCGATCATGGGCGTTCCCTCGCTGCGCGATGTGTCGGTCGACGACCTCGCCCGCGCCGAAGGCCTCATGGACGACGTCACCTTCCGCCGTGTGCGCCACGTCGTCACCGAGAATCAGCGGGTCCTCGACACCGTGCAGACTCTGCGCGAGAACGGCGCCCGGTCGATCGGCGATCTGCTCGTCGCATCCCATGCCTCGATGCGCGACGACTTCGAGATCTCGGTCCCCGAGCTCGACACCGCGGTCGAGACCGCGCTCGCGAACGGCGCCATCGGCGCACGCATGACCGGCGGCGGATTCGGCGGCGCGGCGATCGCCCTGATCGAGCAGTCCGCGGTGCAGGATGTGACGGATGCGGTCACCGCCGCCTTCGCGGAGAAGGGCTTCGCCGCCCCGAACATCTTCACGGTCACCCCCGCCGACGGCGCACGCCGCGACAGCTGACAGAATCGATCGAAACGAACTGAGGAGACCCATGTCCTGGATCGTCACCGGCGGAGCCGGCTACATCGGAGCCCATGTCGTGCGCGCACTCGCGGACGCGGGGCTGTCCCCCGTCGTTCTCGATGACCTCTCGAGCGGCGTCGGCTCGTTCGTTCCGGAGGGCGTGCCCTTCGTCTCGGGCAGCATCCTCGATCGCGAGCTGGTCGAGAAGGCGCTGCGCGAGCACGACGTCGAGGGCGTGATCCACGTCGCGGGCTTCAAGTACGCCGGAGTCTCGGTGAACCGTCCGCTGCACACCTACGCGCAGAACGTCGAGGGCACCCGGGTGATCCTCGAGGCGATGCAGGCCGTCGGCGTCTCGAACATCGTGTTCTCCTCGTCGGCGGCGGTCTTCGGCACCCCCGATGTGCCGTTGGTCGTCGAGGACACCGCCAAGAAGCCGGCGAGCCCCTACGGCGAGTCGAAGCTCATCGGCGAGTGGATGCTGCGCGATCAGGCCATCGCCACGGCCGACTCCGACGCGCCGCTGCGCCACACGTCGCTGCGCTACTTCAACGTGGTCGGCTCCGCCGACCCGTCGGTTTACGACGTCAGCCCGCACAATCTGTTCCCGATCGTCTTCGAGAAGCTGATCGCGGGCGAGACCCCGGCGATCTTCGGCGACGACTACGACACCGAGGACGGCACCAACGTGCGCGACTACGTGCACGTCGGCGACATCGCCGCAGCGCACGTCGAGGCGGCGAAGCGCCTGGCATCGGGCCAGTCGATCGAGGCCGCCTACAACCTCGGTTCGGGCGATGGTCTGAGCGTGAAGCAGATCATGGACGCCATGGTGCGCGTCACCGGCATCGACTTCACCCCCGAGATCGGCCCGCGCCGCGCCGGCGACCCCGACCGCATCGTCGCCACCGGTGAACTCGCCGCCCGCGACCTCGACTGGAAGATGCGCTACAGCGTCGACGAGATGGTGCGCACCGGCTGGGAGGCCCGCCGCAACGCGTCCTGACCCCGGCGGCGCTCTCCCTGCTCCCGTCGCACTTCCTGTCGGAGTGTCGCGCTGCGCGACGACAGAAAGTGCGACGGGAACGCCGACGGGGCGAGCCGGAGTCAGGCGCGTAGGCGCTCGATGATCTCCGACACGAGCATCGCGGGAGTACGGTCGACGGTCACGGCGACGCCGAGCTCGTCGTCGCCGAGCGGCTCGAGCGTGTCGAGCTGCGAGTCCAGCAACGACGACGGCATGAAGTGATCCGTGCGGGCAGTGGCGCGCTCGAGAAGCAGCTCGCGCGGGCCTCCGAGGTGCACGAAGACGACCCCGGGCGCAGCAGCGCGGATACGGTCACGGTAGACGCGTTTCAGCGCGCTGCACGCCATCACCAGCCCCGATGCCCCCGCCTGGGCGTACTCGGCGCCGACGGCATCCAGCCAGGGCCAGCGGTCGTCATCCGTAAGAGGTGTTCCCGCGGCCATCTTGGTGCGGTTCGATTCCAGATGCAGCGAGTCGGCGTCGACGAACGGCACGGCCAGCGTCTCGGCGAGGGCGATGCCGACGGTGGACTTGCCCGCCGCCGACACCCCCATGACGCAGATCTGCGGGACGTGGGCGCTCACCAGTCGTGCACCGTTCCGTCAGCGAGCCGGTTGTAGGGCAGGTACGCCTGCTCGTACGGGTACTTGCCCGCCTCATCGACGTCGAGCTCGACGCCGATGCCCGGCTTCTCGCCCGGGTGGAGGAGTCCGTTCCGCCAGGTGAAGGACTGCTGGAAGACCTGGTCGCTCTTCGCCCCGTGCTGCATGTACTCCTGGATGCCGAAGTTGTGGATCGCCAGGCCCAGGTGCATCTGCGCGGCCATGCCGACCGGCGAGATGTCGGTCGGGCCGTGGAAGCCGGACTTGATCTGGTAGATCGCCGCGTAGTCCATCGTCTTCTTCAGCGGGGTGATGCCGCCCATGTGGGTGACCGCGCCGCGCACGTAGTCGATGAGCTGATCGCGCACGAGGTCCTTGAAGTCCCAGACGGTGTTGAAGATCTCACCGATCGCGAGCGGTGTGGTGGTGTGCTGGCGCACGAGCTTGAGCGCCTCCTGGTTCTCGGCCGGGGTGCAGTCCTCGAGCCAGAACAGGTCGTACGGCTCGAGCGACTTGCCGAGCTTGGCGGCCTGCAGCGGCGTCATGCGGTGGTGCCCGTCGTGCAGCAGCGGGATGTCGGGGCCGAACTCGTTGCGCACGGCCTCGAAGACGCCGGGGAGGTGGTTGAGGTAGGCGCGGGTGTCCCAGTCCTCCTGCACGGGCTTGGCGCCGCGGCGGGCGGGCTCGTGGTCGTAGCGGGCCTCGCCGCCGCCGGTGTCGACCGACTGCGATGCGATGCCGTAGATGGCCTTGAGCCCGGGGACGCCGGTCTGCACGCGGATCGCGCGGTAGCCCTGCTCCTGGTGCGAGCGGATCGAGTCGAACAGCTCGGGCAGCTCCTTGCCGGATGCGTGGCCGTAGGCGAGCAGCCCCTCGCGGGATGCTCCGCCCAGCAGCTGGTAGAGCGGCATGCCGGCGGCCTTCGCCTTGATGTCCCACAGCGCCATGTCGACGGCGGCGATCGCGGCCATCGTGACCGGGCCACGGCGCCAGTACGACGAGCGGTACAGGAACTGCCAGGTGTCCTCGATGCGCGCGGCATCGGCGCCGATCAGCAGCGGGACGACGTGCTCCTGCAGGTAGGCGACGACCGCCAGTTCGCGGCCGTTCAGCGTCGCGTCGCCGAGGCCGGTGAGGCCCTCGGCGGTCGTCAGTTTGAGCGTGACGAAGTTGCGGTCAGGGCTGGTGACGATGACCTCTGCCTTGTCGATGATCATGATTCCTCCAGTGGTATCGATCAGTGCGTGGGTCGCGGCTGTCCTCCGGGTCCTGGAACCAGGCGAGCTCCACGCTGCCCGTCTCCCTCGGACAGGTCTACCTCGTGCTCCCCATCGCCGGAGTCATCATCCTCTTCTACTCCGTGGCGCACATCATCGGCATCCTCGCCGGCTCCGTCGCCCCGATTGCCGAGATCGACGAGAACGCGGAGGCCGTCTGACATGGACACTCTGACGATCATCGCCAGCATCGTGCTCATCGGCGGCATCGCCGTGGGAATCGCCATCGGATTGCCGGTCGCCATCGCGATGGGGCTGCCCTCCATGCTCGCCGTGGGCATCCTCCTCGGCGATTGGAACGGCGCCGCCATGACTTCGGCGCAGCGCATCTTCGCCGGCAGCAACTCGTTCGCCCTGCTCGCGATACCCTTCTTCGTGCTCGCCGGCGGTTTGATGAACACCGGGGGCATAGCGGCGCGACTCATCGACCTCGCGCTCGTCATCGCCGGACGCCTCCCGGCCTCCCTGGCGCAGACCACCGTCGTCGCGAACACCATGTTCGGTGCCGTCTCCGGAGCGTCCGTCGCCTCGGCCGCAGCCGTCGGCACCGTGCTCACACCTCGCATGCGACGCGAGAAGTACGACCCCTACTTCTCCGCAGCGGTCAACGCCGCGGCGTCACCCGCCGGAATGCTGCTGCCGCCGAGCAACACCTTCATCATCTACTCGCTCGTCTCGAGCACGTCGATCGCAGCCCTGTTCATGGCCGGCGTCGGCCCCGGACTCATCTGGGCCCTCGTCTGCGTCACGGTCGTCGCACTGTACGCCAAGAAGCACCCCGAGCTGCGGGCCGTCAACGCCGAGCGGCCGACGCTCGGTCAGGCCGCGATCGTCTTCCTCAAGGCCGTCCCGGCGCTGCTCATGATCGTCGTCGTCATCGGCGGCATCCTGCTGGGCTTCTTCACCGCGACGGAGTCCGCCGTCATCGCCGTGCTGTATTCGCTGGTGCTCGGCTTCGCGCAGCGCTCGCTCAAGGTCTCGGCGCTCCCGCGCATCGTGCTCGAAGCCTCGAAGGTCACCGACATCATCATGCTGCTGATCGGCGTCTCCGGCATCCTCGGCTGGGTGCTCGCCTTCGCCCGCCTGCCCCAGATGATCACCAGCGGCCTGCTCGGGTTCACCGACAACGTGTTCGTCGTCCTGCTCATCATCATGGTCATCCTGCTCCTCGCCGGAACCGTCATGGACCCGACACCGGCGATCCTCATCTTCACGCCGATCTTCCTGCCGGTGGTCACCTCACTCGGCGTCGACCCGATCCACTTCGGCGCGATGATGGTCTTCAACATGTGCCTGGGCAACATCTCCCCACCGATCGGCAACAACCTCTTCGTCGCCGCACGAGTCGGCGGCGTTCGGATCGAGGGCGTCATCCGACGGCTGTGGCCCTTCTTCTGGGCCCTGTGCGTCGGCCTGCTGATCGTCACGTTCGTGCCCGCCATCTCGACCTGGCTGCCCACTGTGCTCGGTCTCATGTGACATCGACTCCGATGCAGCGAAGAGGAGCACTGCCCGGAACGGGTGGTGCTCCTCTTCGTCGTACTACCTCAGAGCACCGTCACCAGCGCATGCGGGATCCGCTGCTGCATCACCCGGATCGCCTCGGGGTTGTCGTCGACGAGCACCGCATCACGCCCGAAGGCCGAGGCGACCGCCCCGGTCGTGCCGCTGCCGGCGAACAGGTCGAGCACCCGGTCCCCCGGTCGGCTGGACGCCTGCACGATGCGGCGCAGGATCCCCTCGGGCTTCTGCGTCGGATAACCGGTCTTCTCACGTCCCGTCGTCGGCACGATCGTGTGCCACCAGACGTCGGTGGGGAGCTTGCCACGAGCGGCCTTCTCCGCAGTGACGAGCCCCGGCGCCATATACGGCTCGCGGTCGATGTCATCGGCGTTGAACACGTGCCCGCCGGGGGTCTTCACGTAGACGAGGATCGTGTCGTGCTTGGTGGGCCAGCGGCTGCGCGACTTCGCGCCGTAGTCGTACGCCCAGATCAGTTCGTTGAGGAAGCAGTCCCGACCGAAGACGGCGTCGAGCATGACCTTCGCGTAGTGCGCCTCACGGTAGTCGAGGTGCAGGTACAGGGTGCCGTCGTCGGCGAGGAGGCGCCAGGCCTCTTCGAGCCGCGGCATGAGGAAGTCGCCGTAGTCGTCGAAGCGGTCGTCGTAGGTGCGCAGGATTCCGCGCACCCGCTCGTACTGGTGGCCGTGAAAACCGTGGCGGATCTCCTTCGGGGCGGGCGCAGGTTCCTCGCCACCCTCTGCAGAACTCCGGAGATCTTCGCCGGAACCACGGGATTCGGCCGCCGAGACGGCGGTTTCCGCCTGTTTCTCCTGAGTTGTGCGAGAAGGATCAGCCGAAGCCGCAGGATCGACCGGGCGCGTGCGGCGGGCCGTGACGACCTGCCGCTCCCGCGTCCGCCCCGTGTTGAAGGGCGGGTCGAGGTAGACGAGCGTGAAGGAGGCATCGGGTAGCGCACGCGCAGCGGCGAGGTTGTCGCCGTGGATGACGGTGACGGCGCCCGGGGTGGGCTCAGCGGCTGCGGCCGCCTCAGTGGAGATGTCGGTCACGGAACGCGACGCAACCACGCGTCGGTGGAGAACTTCGAGGAGACGAGCGCTTCGGCATCGGCGTACTCGTCCGCGGTGATCGCGCTGTCCTCGGCGTCGGTGAGAGCCCGGAACGTCTTCTTGAAGCTCTCGATGATCTCGGCGCGGCTGAGTCCGGTCTGGGTGCGCAGCGGGTCGACGCGCTTCGCGGCGGAGGTCGTCCCCTTGTCGCTGAGCTTCTCGCGCCCGATGCGCAGCACCTCGGTCATCATCTCGCCGTCGATGTCGTACGAGATGGTCGCGTGGTGCAGCACTCCGCCGTTGGCGAGGCGCTTCTGCGCGGCGCCGCCGATCTTGCCGGTGGGGCTGGCGATGTCGTTGAGCGGCTGGTAGGTCGCGTCGATCCCGACCTCGCGCAGGGCGTGGAGCACCCAGTCGTCGAGGAAGGCGTAGGAGTCGGCGAACGTC
This sequence comes from Microbacterium sp. GXF6406, assembly GCF_054798215.1. Taxonomy (NCBI): domain Bacteria; kingdom Bacillati; phylum Actinomycetota; class Actinomycetes; order Micrococcales; family Microbacteriaceae; genus Microbacterium; species Microbacterium sp. GXF6406. The sequence continues at coordinate 83,318 of NZ_JBSJZH010000002.1, forward strand.
ATCCCCTGCACGAGGGATGCCGGGACGTAGAGCGAGTACGTGATGATCTGCCCGGCGGCCATGAGCATCGCGCCCCCGCCGGAGATGCGGCGGACGACGTCGAAGCCGTGCTTGGCGGCGCCTTCGGGGTCGACCTCGTTGCGGTACGACTGGAAGGATCCGATGACGACCGCGGATTCCTCCCATTCCCAGATGCGCAGGGTCGGGCGGCGGCGGCCTTCGCCGACACGGGCGGTGAGCACCTCGTCGAGGGCGAGGTTCATGCGCGGCGAGACGGCCTTCTCATGCACGATCTCCCAGTCGAAGTCGCGCCATCCGGGGGCGGTGACGAGTGCGCGGCGCACGGCGGTGCCGACCGACTCGGGTGTGAATCCGAGCAGTTGCGCCCCCTCGGGGAGCGCGGCCCGCACGGTCTTCGCGATCGTCGTGGCGTCTGTTTCGGCGGGCAGTCCGTTGACCGCGGCGTTGATGTCCTCGAGGGCGGAATCGGGCTCGAGGAAGAAGTCTCCGGCGAGGCGGAAGTCGCTGAGGCGTCCGTCCGTCACCTCGACGTCGACGACCACGAGCTTTCCACCGGGGACCTTGTACTCACCGTGCATGCCTCCAGCTTAACGCGGCCGGGCGCGGACGGCCGGGGTCAGTCGCGCCGGGCGATGTGCTTGTCGAGCCAGGCGAGGAGGTCGGCTCGCACCTGCTGCTGCTGCATCTCGTTGAAGATCTCGTGGCGGGCGTCGGGGTAGACGAGCGTCGTGACATCGGTGTATCCGGAGCGCTGCCGGTAGTCGTCGGCCAGCTTGTGCACGCTGTGGGCTCCGCCGACAGGGTCGTCGCGGCCGACCATGAGCAGCAGGGGCACGTCGCGCTGCGCGGCGAGGTCCTTCTTCGGCCTCCCGTAGAGCTTGAGCGCCTGGATCGGGCCGAACAGCTTCAGCAGCGGGACGTTGGTCGTGAGCGGGTCGTCGTCGAACGCCGCCCAGACGGAGGGGTCGCGGCTGAGCCATTCGTACCCGGTGGCTTCGGAGCCCTCCCACCGGGCGTTCAGCGGCGCGGCGTTGAGGTCGCGCGGCGTGCGTCGGGCAGACCCGGTGAGGACCACGGCATCCCAGGCGTCGGGGTGGTCGTTGACGAGCATCTGCGCGAGGAAGGATCCCCAGGAGTGTCCGAGCAGCACGAGGGGCAGATCAGGGTGCTCGGTGCGGATGATGCCGGTCAGCTGCCAGACGGCTTCCTTCGCTGCGCGCAGTCCGCCGGTGCCGAGTCGGCCGAGCTTATCGGGGCCGCCGTGCTGGCGGATGCCGGTGCGGCCATGCCCGCGGTGGTCGTCGGCATAGACGATGAATCCGTCGCGGGTGAGGGCGTCGATGACGGCGCCGTAGCGTCCGGCGTGCTCGCCGACGCCATGGAGGAGTTGCACGATGCCGCGCGGCTCGCCGTCTGCGGCGTGGACGTCGTAGACGATCGTGACGCCGTGCGCGTCGGTGAACTCTGAAGTGGTGGGCATGCTTGCGAGTCTACAAACGTGCTGGTCCGACCGTCACAGTCCCAGGGCGGTGCGCATCGCGAAGGCGGCGTCGCGGTCGGTGACCTCGTATCCGCCGACGCCGTCGGATGCGGATCCCATGCGCACGCCGCTGTCGCCGGCGGTGACGGTGCGCTTGGCGGAGAAGTGCAGCGCGTCGACGCCGGTTGCGGCGATGGCTGCGGCACCTGCGGCGTTCACGCCGGATCCGGCCATGATCTCGATGCGTCCGTCGGCGACCTCGACCATGCGGCGGAGGGTCTCGACTCCGTCGATGGCGGCGGATGCTCCTCCGGAGGTGAGGACGCGACCGAGGCCGAGTCCGATCACGGCGTCGAGGGTGGCTACGGGATCGGCGGTGACGTCGATGGCGCGGTGCAGGGTGACGGATGCTTCGCCTGCGGCATCGCGGAGGCGGGCGACGGCGTCGAGGTCGAGGTTGCCGGCGGCGTCGAGGGCTCCGACGACGACGCCGTGGGCACCGGCCTGCACGGCGAGTTCGACGTCGCGCACGGAGAGGGCGATCTCGTCGGCGTCGTAGTGGAATCCTCCGGCACGGGGTCGGATGAGCACGTGGATCTCGGGGCCGCTCTCCCCCGCTGCGGCGAGCGCGAGCTCGAGGGCGGCGGCGGAGGGAGTGAGTCCTCCGAGGGCGAGGGCCTGGGTGAGTTCGACGCGGGCGGCGCCGACCTCCCGGGCGATGCGCACTCCGGCGGGGTCCTGGACGGCGAGTTCGAGGGCGATGTTCACGGCATCCATTCTGCCCCCTCCATCGGAAAACTTAGTTAGACTACCTAAGTAATGACTGAATCGGATGATCTGCTCCACTCGACCGCGACCGATCTGCGCCTGTCGACGTTCCGCCTCGCCCGCCGCCTGCGCCGCGAACGCGCCGCCGATGGCCTGAGCGATGCGCAGTTCGCCGTGCTCGCCAATCTCCGCCTGCACGGCCGCCTGTCCATCGGCGAGCTCGCTCAGCGCGAGCGGGTGAGCGCCCCCACCATGTCGAACTCCGTCGATGCGCTCGCCGAAGCCGGTCTCCTCCTTCGCGTCCCCGATGAGAACGACCGGCGCCGCGTCAACATCGAGATCACGGCATCCGGCCTCGACATCGTCGCCGCCACCGTCGACAAACGCGATTCGGCTCTCGCCGACGCCCTGCAGGAGTGCGATTTCACCGACGACGAATTGCGCACCCTGCAGACCGCATCCGCCCTGATGAGGAAGGTGGCCGAGCGATGAGCGGCATGTTCCGATCTTTCCGCAGCTTCAACTACCGCACCTGGTTCATCGGCGGTCTGATCTCGAACGTCGGCGGATGGATGCAGGCGACCGCCCAGGACTGGGTCGTGCTCACCCAGCTCACCGACAACGACGCGACCGCCATGGGCTTCACCATGGCGCTGCAGTTCGGCCCTCCCCTCGTGCTCGTCAGCCTGACCGGCTGGGTCGCCGACCGCTTCGACCGGCGCAAGATCCTGCTCGTGACGCAGTCCGTGCTGATGCTGCTCGCCCTCGGCATCGCGGCTCTTCTGCTCACCGATGTGATGACGCTGCCGTTGATGTACTGCTTCGCACTCGCCTTCGGGATGACAAACGCGTTCGATGCCCCCGCACGTCAGGCTTTCGTCTCCGACACCGTGTCGCTGGCGGATGCTTCGAACGCGGTCGCCCTGGGATCGGCATCGTTCAACATGGCCCGACTCATCGGACCTGCGGTCGGCGGCGTACTCATCATCGCGGTCGGAACCGGCTGGGTGTTCGTCCTCAACGCGGCGACCTTCCTCGCAATGCTCATCGCCCTCCTGATGATGCGCACCGCAGAGCTCAACCCCCGGGTGAAGAGTGCGGGGCGCAGCGGCCTCGCCGAAGGCTTCCGCTACGTGTGGGGGCGCAGCGACCTGAAGGTCGTGTTCGTCATGGTGTTCCTGATCGGCGCCTTCGGCATGAACTTCCCCATCTTCGCCTCGACCATGGCGCTGGAGTTCGGCCGGGACGCCGACGGGTATGGCCTCCTCAGCTCGGTGCTCGCGATCGGCTCCCTCGCGGGCGCGCTGCTCGCCGCGCGGCGCGATCGCGCCCGGGTGCGCGTGCTCATCATCGCCGCGGGCGGCTTCGGCGTCGCATCCATCGTCTCCTCGTGGATGCCGAGCTACGCCACCTACGCGACTCTGCTCGTCTTCGTGGGATTCACGACCGTCACCACGCTCACGACGGCGAACGGCTATGTGCAGACGACGACCGATCCGGCGCTGCGCGGACGCGTCCTCGCGCTCTACATGGCCGTCGTGATGGGGTCCACCCCGATCGGAGCGCCGATCGCCGGCTGGATCACCGACGCCGCGAGCCCGCGCGTCGCGATCCTCGTGGGCGGCATCGCCGGCATCGCGGCGATGGCCGTGGGCCTCAGCTGGATCATGTTCTCCGGGCGCCTCCGGCGGCGAGAGGACTCCCGCTTCCGACTCACGCTGGATGAGACGATGCCCCTCTCGGTGGTGCGCCCCGACCCGGTGGAGTTCAGCGACGAGGTCGCCGCATCGACGTCGCCGATCCGTCTTCCGAAGGACCGCTGAGCGGTCGTCGCGCCGCGCACCGAGATCGGTGCTGACACCGGGGGCTGCTTATCGCTACGGTTGTGGCATGACCGACGCGGGGGAAGTCACGAATCGGGATGCCGCGGCATCCGCCACTTCGACCGGACGGCGGTCTCTGCCACCGGTGCAGCGCTGGGTGTTCTGGCCGGCAGCCGCGATCATCATCGCGTTCGTCGCGTTCACGCTCATCGCACCGGGCATCGCCGAGAGCCTGTTCCTCACGATCCAGACGACGATCGTCAACGCCTTCAGCTGGTACTACGTGCTCATCGCCGTGGTGTTCGTCGCAATCAGCCTGTATCTCGGCTTCAGCCGCTTCGGCGACATCAAGCTCGGCAAGGATGACGACGAGCCCGAGTTCTCGATGCTCAGCTGGTTCTCGCTGCTGTTCGCCGCGGGCATGGGCATCGGGCTCGTCTTCTACGGCGTCAGCGAACCGCTCAGCCACTTCGTCAACCCGCGCCCCGGTGTCACCGGCACCCCCGAGCAGCTCGCCCAGGCCGCGCTCGGACAGACCTACCTGCACTGGGGCGTGCACGCCTGGTCGATCTACGTCGTGATCGGGCTGGCCCTCGCCTACGCGATCCACCGCCGGCGCCGGCCGATCTCGATCCGCTGGACGCTCGAGCCTCTGCTCGGCAAGCGCGTCGAGGGCGGCTGGGGACACACGATCGATGTGATCGCGCTCGTCGGCACGCTGTTCGGCGTCGCGACCTCGCTCGGCATCGGCGTGCTGCAGATCAGCGCGGGCCTCGACGTCGCGGGCCTCGCCCAGCCGACAGAGGGCACGCAGGTCGTGATCATCCTCATCATCTCCGTGTTCGTGCTCGCCTCCGTCCTCTCCGGCGTCACCAAGGGCATGAAGTGGCTGTCGAACATCAACCTCGTCATGGCCGGGATGCTGGTGGTCTACCTCCTCGTCATGGGCCCGAGCCAGTTCCTGCTGCGCGATTTCGTCCAGTCGATCGGCTACTACATCCAGAACTTCGTGGGCCTCTCGTTCAACGTCAGCGCTTTCCAGGGCGTCGCCGGCGAGGAGTGGCAGGCCGGGTGGACATCGTTCTACTGGGGCTGGTGGATCTCCTGGGCGCCCTTCGTCGGCATCTTCATCGCCCGCATCTCGAAGGGTCGCACGGTGCGCGAGTTCGTCGCCGGAGTCATCCTCGTTCCGACCCTCATCGGCATCCTGTGGTTCTCGGTGCTCGGCGGATCGGCCCTCGCCCTGGAACTCGCCAACCCGGGCACCTTGACGACGCCGGAGGGCGGCGTCGATCTGCAGGGCGCGCTGTTCCAGCTACTGCAGCACGTGCCGGGAACGGCCGTGATCAGCCTCGGCGCCGTGCTGCTGATCGCGATCTTCTTCATCACCTCGGCCGACTCAGGCGCCCTCGTGATGGGTATGATCGCCACGGGCGGTCAGCAGAACCCGAAGCGCTGGATCCGCACCTTCTTCGTCGCGGTGACCGCGGCGCTCGCGATCGCCCTGCTCCTGGCCGGCGGCCTCACCGCCCTGCAGACCGCGGCGATCACGATAGCCCTGCCGTTCAGCGTCGTCATGCTGCTGATCTGCTGGTCGACGATTGTCGCGTTCACCCGCGAACGCCGCGCCTACGCCCGAGCAGAACGGGCGCAGCTCATCGACAAGATCGGCGACTACTACGGTCTCGAGGTCGAGTCCCGCGACGCTGCGGGCGTGCTCGGCGCGCAGCCGCGCTGGATGCGCAACCTGCAGAAGCGCCTCGGCCTCCCGGTGGCTCCGACCACGCCGATCCGCATCCCCACCGAACTGCTCACGGCCGAGAGCCGGGCGGACGCCGGGCCCGCGATGCTCGACGTCGACGAGCTCGTGTCGTCGGATGAGCTCTCCGCGCACGATGATCCGGACATCCCCGAGCACGGTGAGGACGACACCCCCGCCGTGCGTTGAGCGGCGCAGTCGCGCCCGCGTCTGCGGAACCGGTCAGTCGGCGAGCACGACGCGCAGCTGCTCGAGCGCCCAGTCGATCTCGGTCGCGCGGATCACCAGCGGCGGGGCGATGCGAATCGTCTGCCCGTGGGTGTCCTTGACGAGCACGCCGCGCTTCATCAGCCGTTCGCTCACCTCGCGGCCCGTGCCGATCGCCGGATCGATGTCGACTCCGGCCCACAGGCCCGCGACCCGCACGGCGGTGACGCCCTGTCCCACGAGCTTCTGCAGTCCGGCCGCGAGGTGCTCGCCCAGCATCCGGGCCCGTTCCTGGAACGTCCCCGTCTCGAGCATCTCGACGACCTTGAGGCCGACGGCCGCCGCGAGCGGGTTGCCGCCGAAAGTGGAGCCGTGCTCCCCCGGGCGGATGACGCCGAGCACATCGCGGTCGCCGACGACAGCCGACACCGGCAGGATGCCGCCGCCGAGGGCCTTGCCCAGCAGATACAGATCGGGCACGACGCCCTCGCGGTCGCAGGCGAAGGTCTCCCCGACGCGTCCGAGGCCGGCCTGGATCTCGTCGGCGATGAACAGGACGTTGCGCTCATCGCAGATATCGCGGATGCGGCGCAGATACCCTTCGGGCGGGATGATGACGCCCGCCTCGCCCTGAATGGGTTCGACGAGCACGGCCGCAGTGTCGTCCGTGATGGCGGCGGCGAGGGCATCCGCATCTCCGAAGGGAACCCGATCGAACCCCGGGGCGAAGGGCCCGAAGCCCACCCGCGCCGCGTCGTCGTCGCTGAAGCTGACGATGGTCGTCGTGCGCCCGTGGAAGTTTCCGGCGGCGACGACGATGCGCGCGGCGTCCGGCGCGATCCCCTTGAGGCGGTACCCCCAGGCGCGGGCGACCTTGATGCCGGTCTCGACGGCTTCCGCACCGGTGTTCATGGGCAGCACGAGTTCCTTGCCGCACAGGCGCGCGAGGGCCTCGGCGAACGACTCGAGGCGGTCGTTGTCGAAGGCTCGGCTGGTGAGCGTGATGCGCCCGAGCTGCTCGGTCGTGGTGGCGATGAGATCGGGATGCCGGTGCCCGAAGTTCACTGCGGAGTAAGCGGCGAGCAGGTCGAGGTAGCGCTTGCCGGCGGTATCGGTGACCCAGGCGCCCTCGCCGGAGGCGATCGTCACGGGCAACGGGTGGTAGTTCTCGGCGACGTGGCTCATGCCTGCTCCGTCCCGCGCAGTTCCAGCGTGCAGCACTTGATGCCGCCGCCGCCGAGCAGCAGCTCGGACAGATCGATCATGATCGGGTTGTATCCGCGTTCGCGCAGCTGCGCCTCGAAGCCGGTGGCGCGCGGCGAGATGATGACGTTGTATCCGTCGCTGGCGGAGTTCAGCCCGAACACCGCACCGTCGGCGTCGGCGACGCGGATGGCGTCCGGGAAGCGCTCCTCGAGGATCGCGCGCCCGGCCGCATCGAAGGCTCCGGGCAGGTAGGCGATGCCGGGGGTCTTCCCGGGTGCGACGACGGGATCGAGCACGGTGAGCGCGGTGTCGAGGTGGTAGAAGCGCGGGTCGACGAGCTTCAGCGAGACCACCTCGCGGCCGAAGACCTCACCGACCTCGCGGTGGCTGTGATCCGTGGATCGGAAGCCGCTGCCGGCGAGGATCGTATCGCCGGCGAGGAGGAAGTCCCCCTCCCCCTCGTTGACCTCGTGTGGTTCGACGGTGTCGAATCCGGCGGCGCGGAACCACTCGGCGAACGCGGGAGCCTCACCGGCGCGCTCGACGAAACGGAACTTCGGCACGTAGGCGCGGCCGTCGATGACGAATCCGCCGTTGGCGGTGTACACCATGTCGGGATATCCGGCGAGCGGTTCGATGAGCTCGACCTCGTGGCCGAGCTCGCGGTACAGGTCGTAGAGCGTCTGCCACTGGGCGAGTGCCCGGGCTGTGTCGGTCGGCCTCGCGGGTTCCATCCACGGGTTGATCGTGTAGCTGACCGTGAAGTGCTCAGGCCGGCACATCAGGTAGCGGCGGCGGTGCGCCGTGCGCTGTGCTGCGGGCCGGTCAGTGGTCATCTCGGGCGTCGACATCGTGCTCCTCAGAAGAGTTGCGGCGGACGCTGTCCAGGGGCCCGGCGGAAGTTCGACCCGTCGCTCACGAGGCGAGCGGGGAAGATGCGACACGGACACGCCACCCATATTCTGACATCCGCAGACCCTCGAGGGCCAGCACGGCGCGGGTCAGATGACTCCGGCGCTCCAGTCGTCCGGGGTGCCGAAACGGTGCGCGGTGATCGAGATCGCCTGCTCCTGAACGAACGGCAGCAGCTCGATCCGGCCGGCCGAGGTGACCTCGCCGTCGTACACGGCGAGTCCCGGGTCACCGTCCAGTGCGGTCGCGACGGCGCGTCGGGCGGATGCCACGGCCGCCCGTGAGCCGACGAGGCGCACCCGTCCGGGACGGGAGCCGTCCGACACATCCCGCGCGGTGACCATGCGGGCGATCCACTCGTCGTCGCTCTCGACGGCGACGAGGGTGCCGAGCTCGGAGAGCACATGCCGCACCTCGGCGGGAAGACCGACCGGTGTGGAGAGGAAGTACCCGGATCCGGCGCGGATAGCGGCGATCACGACGCGCAGCAGCTCGTGCCAGCCGGCGTCGCCGCTCGCACGGATCATCACCGGCACCGGACGGTAGCGGAAGAGGTTGCGCTCGATGCCCAGCTGCGAAACGTCGCGCACCTGTCCGAACTCGCGGTCCCAGGCCACGGCATCCGCCAGGGCCGACCGTCGCAGCCATTCGAAGCTCTCGAAGTCGAGCGATGGCTGGGCCGCCTCGATGAGATCCGTGATGCGGGTGTCGAGACCGCGCAGGTGCAGCGTGCTCGAGGCGTGCCCGCCGCTGCGCGAGCGCCACGTGCCGAGTCCGATGAGATAGTTCGGGCCACCGGCCTTGGCACCGGCGCCGACCGACGACTTCTTCCAGCCGCCGAAGGGCTGGCGCTGCACGATCGCTCCCGTGATCCCACGGTTGACGTAGAGGTTCCCCGCCTGCACGGCGCTGAGCCACTGCGCGAGATCATCCGGGTCCTGCGTGTGCAGTCCGGCGGTGAGGCCGTACTCGACGGCGTTCTGCATCTCGATCGCGTGGCTGAGGGAGGGTGCGTGCATGACGCCGAGCACCGGGCCGAAGAACTCCTCCCGGTGGAAGCGCGTTCCGGGCTGCACGCCCACCCGCACACCCGGGTGCCAGAGCCGGCCGGTCTCATCGCCGGCGACGGGTTCCGGCGCGATCAGCCACCGCTCATCGCCCTCCAGTTCGCGCAGGGCCCAGGCGAGCTTGCCCCGCGGGCGTTCGATGACGGGGCCGACGTCCGCGCGAGGGTCTTCGGGCCATCCGACGCGCAGCGAGCGCACGGCATCCACCAGCTGACGGGCGAAGCGCGATGACCTCCCCACCGGACCGACGAGGATCGCGAGCGATGCCGCCGAGCACTTCTGCCCGGCGTGCCCGAAGGCGCTCTGCACGAGATCGGCGACCGCCAGGTCGAGATCGGCCGACGGCGTGATGATCATGGCGTTCTTGCCGCTCGTCTCGGCGAGGAGCGGCAGGTCGGGGCGCCAGGAGCGGAAAAGCTCGGCCGTCTCCCACGACCCGGTGAGGATGACGCGATCGATGCTGTCATGCTCGACGAGAGCGCGTCCGTGCTCATCCTCGTCGACGTCGAGGAGCTGGAGCACATCGCGAGGAACGCCCGCCTCCCACAGCGCCTCCGCGACGACGGCCGCACAGCGCCGTGCCTGCGGCGCGGGTTTGAGCAGCACGGTCGACCCCGCGGCGAGCGCCGCGAGCACGCCTCCGGCGGGGATCGCGAGGGGGAAGTTCCACGGCGGCGCCACGAGCGTGACACGGGCCGGCTCGAAGGCGGCCCCGGGGATGCTGTCGAGCTCACGGGCCTTCGCGGCGTAATAGCGGGCGAAGTCGACGGCTTCGCTGACCTCGATGTCGGCCTCGCGGAGCACCTTGCCGGTCTCGGATGCTGCGACCTCGATGAGTTCCCCGCGCCGCGATTCGAGGGCGGCGGCGGCGCGCAGGAGGGCCTCGGCGCGCTCCGCCGCGGGATGCGACCCCCAGACGGCGGATGCCGTGCGAGCGCGTGCGACGGCCGCGTCCAGAGCATCGGCGTCCTCGATGCGCGCCGCGCGCAGCGTGGACGCGCCGATCCGCGAATCGGCGATGCGCGCGTGGATGCCGCGCGCCCATTCGCGGTTCGCGGGGAGTGCGGGATCGCTGTCGGCCGCGTTCATGAAGCCCGGGGCGCCGCCCACGGTCGTATCGCCCTCGCGGCGCGCGTAGACGGCCGTCTCGACATACATGCCGGAGGCCTGCGAACCGCGCGCGATCCCCAGCACGGTGCGGGTGAGGTCTCCGTCGTCCGCCGTGGTGACCGGTGCCGGCCGGAGGGACTCGTGCACGGGGGCGGAGCGGTCCTGGATGCGCTGAGGAGCCGTCCTCAGCGTCGCATCCGTCGAGCGTTCGACCGCTCGTCGATACCGGTCGCGCTCCCGGTCGAAAAGGCGCCCGTCCTCATGCAGGTGGAAGGCCGCAGACAGGAAGTTCTCGGACTGGGCGTTCTCCTCGAGCCGGCGCACGAGGTAGCTGATCGCGACGTCGAACTCCTCGGGCTTCACGACCGGGACATACAGCAGAACCGGTCCGACCTCGCGGGAAACCGCCTGAACCTGCCCCTGAGCCATGCCGAGCAGCATCTCGAAATCGACGCCGTCGCGCACACCCCGCTCCCCCGCGAGCAGCCAGGCGTGCGCGATGCCGAACAGGTTGTGACCGGCGACACCGATGCGCACCGCGGCGATGTTCTCCGGCGTCAGCGCGGCATCCAGCATCCGCAGGTAGTTCGCATCCGTGTCGAGTTTGGTCTCGTAGGTGGCCTGCGGCCACCCGTGCATCACGGCATCCACCCGCTCCATGGCGAGGTTCGCTCCCTTGACGAGGCGCACCTTGATCGGTGCGCCTCCGCGCTGGATGCGATCGCGCGCCCAGGCGGTGAGCTCGCGGAGCGCACTGAGCGAATCCGTGAGATACGCCTGCAGAACGATGCCAGCCTCGAGCGTCAGAAGGCGCGGATCCTCGAGGATTCGGGTGAAAACGGCGATCGTCAGATCGAGATCGCGGTACTCCTCCATGTCGAGATTGATGAACGTGCCGGTCTTCGCGGCTGTGACGTAAAGGGGTGTGAGCCTGTCGACCACGGCGTCCACGACGTCGTCGAACGCCCACATCGAGATGCGGCTGATGATCGCCGAGACCTTGACGGAGACGTAGTCGACGTCATCGCGGCGGATCAGATCATGGATGCCGTCGAGGCGGCGCTGCGCCTCGCTCTCCCCGAGCACGGCTTCGCCGAGGAGGTTCAGGTTGAGCCGGGCCCCGTCCGCACGCAGCCTCTCGATCGCCGCGCCGAGCTTGGCCGGGCGGGCATCGACGACGAGGTGGCCCACCATCTCGCGCAGCACCCGACGGGCGATCGGAACAGTCGGCGCGGGCAGCACGGGCGCGATGCCGCCGCCGACGCGCACGGCTCCGCGCAGGTACCAGGGCAGGAACTCCGGCACGATCGGCGCGATCCGCTGCAGTTGCGCCGCGGCAGCCCCCAGAGACTCGGGGCGCATCACGCCATCGACGAATCCGAGGGTGAAGGACAGGCCGTTCGGATCCTGCAGAACATCGGCCAGACGCGCAGCCGCCGGGTCGGTCTCCGCATCGGCCGCCTCGGCGATCCAGCGCCGGGCGAGATCGATCGAGGAATCGATGAGGGAGACGGACTCTGACATGTGCTCAGCCTACGAGCGCGGCCGCCGCTCGCCGGGGTGACACACTCCACCTTCTTCAGGCGGAATCCCGCGGGTCAGCTCCAGATGCTGGGAGCCTGGGCGCGGGTCGAGGGCAGAGCGGATGCCGCCGCCCACTCGTGCACCCAGGCCTCGACGTCCGGCAGCCCCTCGGGGCGGCCCACCGCGGCGAAGAGCTCATCGTGCGTGACCGTGCCGCCCGTGCGCTTGAGCATGCGGGCGCGCACGAGGACTCGTGTGTAGATCTCTCCGTCCACGACGGCCCGATGCTCGAGATAGATCGCGGTGTCGTCGTGGCCGAGCAGGCGCGATTCGATGTCGAAGCGCTGCCAGAGCTGCAGAGATTTGCGGAACGTGATCGTCTCGGACGACACCACGGCGTACCAGCCCTCGCGCTTCATGACATCGGCCATGCCCGTGCGGATCAACAGGTCCCATCGGCCCAGGTCGAACAGCGACAGGTAGCGGCCGTTGTTCATGTGGCGCAGCAGGTCGATGTCGGTGAGCAATGTGCGTGCGCTCACCCGCCCGATCGCCGTCGGTTCGATGCGCCCCTCACGGCGCAGTCGTCGCTGCGCCTTCCACATCACGAGCAGGGTTCGCCAGATCACGTTCACGAAGGACGATCGTAGTCATCGGCCACAGTCCTCCGAACTCCGTTGTGGGATTCGCACAGCACCCTCCCCCGATTTCGTCTTCGCGGGGGCCGCGCGTAGAGTCGCCGCATGAGCGATGATGCCCAGCCTGAAATCATTGTCCGTCCGGTCCGTGATGTCGATGCCGAAGCCCTCGGCCGCGTGCACGCCGCGTGCTGGCACGAGACCTACGATCATCTGATCAGCACCGCGGCCCTCGAGAAGGTGTCGCCCCGGCGCATGGCCGAGCTGTGGACGAACTGGGCCGCGCAGGGCCCCGACTTCAAGATGCACGCCGCCCTCGCCGATGGCGAGATCGTCGGGTTCGTCGGTTCCGGTCCCGCCCGCGACAAGGACGCCCCGGCGTTCCGCGAGCTGTACTTCATCTACCTGCTCGAGGCCTACCAGGGCACCGGCCTCGGCAAGCGGCTCTTCGATGCCGCCGTCGAGCAGGACGAGCCCCTCTACCTGTGGGTTGCAGAAGACAACCCGCGCGCCCACCGCTTCTACGATCGCAACGGCTTCCACCTCGATGGCGCGAAGCACACCGAGCCCTTCCTCGGAGAGACGCTCACCGAGGTGCGGTTCGTCCGCCCCTGACCAACACGAATGCGCTGGTGCGCCGCCCTCGGGCGGCGCACCAGCGCAATTTCTATGTCTCAGCGGCTGCTGACCGTTCCGAACAGCTTCGCGATCGGCGCGAGGACCATCGGCCGGGCGGCGACCCACGCCGCGGCGATCACGACGAGGGATGCGACGAAGAACCAGAATCCGGTCCAGTTATCGGCGTAGGCCGTCGGGTCGACCGACCCCTGGGCGGCGAACATGTGGTTGAGGTTGCGCAGCGCACCCGTCGCGAATACGAGGAACACGTGGATCGCGATGAACACGACGAAGTACAGCATGACCGGGAAGTGCACGGCACGCGCCCACTCGATCGGGTACGCCTTGCTGAGCTTCTCGGCCTTCTTCGGCCACATCCCGCTCATCCGGAATCCGGTCACAGCCGCCAGCGGCGCCGCGATGAAGATCGTCGTGAAGTAGGCGATCTGCTGCACGGAGTTGTAGTTCGCCCACCCGTTCTCGGTCGGCCAGTCCAACGAGATGTACTGCAGGATCGCCGAGAGCGCGTTCGGGAAGACCTCCCAGCTGGTGGGGATCACCCGCATCCACTGCCCGGTGGCGAACAGCAGCACGATGAACACGACGCCGTTGACGAGCCAGAGGATGTCGAGCGACTGGTGGAACCAGATCGTCAGGCTGACCTTGCCCGAGGATTTTCCGCGCGGAGTCCAGAACGCCGTCGGACGCTTCTCAGTACGAATCCTCAGTCCCGACCGGATGATCAGGACCATGAGGAACACGTTGAAGAAGTGCTGCCATCCGAGCCAGCCGGGGAAGCCGACCGGCGCACCCTCGGGCAGGTGGTACTCGCCCGGGTAGGTCGTCAGGAAGTCCTGCAGCGGCGTGGTGCTCAGCAGCCAGCGGACGAAGAACACCGCCATCGCGGCCGCTCCCAGCAGCGCGATGCCGCCGATGACGACGACGCCCGCCCACTGCCCCTTCGTGAAGGGGCCGTGCCGCACCGGCTCGGGAGCCGGAGCACCATGACGCGGCGCATCCCCCTGCCAGACCGTGCGCTGGAAGGGCAGCGGAACACTGATATCGGTGCCCGGAGTCGACGGCGCCTCGGATGCCGCGACCACTGCCTCCGAGGAAGCAGAGGCAGGTTCGGTCGCGGCGACGGGCACGACCGCAACAGTCGCAACCGCATCGGCCGGAGGCCACGGCTCTCCGCCCGGCGTGCGCGGAAGGCCGCGGCGCAGAGCGATGCCGGACGGCACAGCGACCTCGACGCGTTCCACCCGCTCAGCCACCAGCGGCTCTGCGGCGGGCGCGGCCTCCGGGTCGTTGACCGACGAAGCCGCCGAGATCGGCTGGACTGCGACGGGATCGACGACGGCCCGAGCACCCGCATCGGCCGGAGGCCACGGCTCGCCGCCGGGCGTGCGCGGCAGTCCCCGACGGAGCGCGACGGTCGGTGAAGCGACGGTTTCGGCTCGCTCGGCTCGCGACACGACCGGAGCGGCGACAGCCGCGGCGGCCTGGACCGCCGGAGCCTCAGCCGCGACCTCAGGAGCCGGGGCCTGCACGGGCTGATCGTCGAAGGAGTCGAAACCCTCTGCCGCCACAACATCCGCGGGAGGCCAAGGATCGCCGCCCGGGACGCGAGGGAGTCCGCGTCTCAGCATCCGTCTACTTCTTCCGTGCGTCGAGAGCGTTCACGATCTGCGGCAGCACCGTGAACAGGTCTCCGACGATGCCGAAGTCGGCGATGTCGAAGATCGGAGCGTCGGGGTCCTTGTTGATCGCGACGATCGTCTTCGCCGTCTGCATGCCGGCCCGGTGCTGAATGGCGCCGGAGATGCCGACCGCGACATAGAGCTGCGGCGAGACCGAGACACCGGTCTGACCGACCTGGTGCGCATAGGGGATGTATCCGGCGTCGACCGCCGCACGCGAGGCGCCGATCGCCGCGCCGAGTGAATCGGCGAGCTGCTCGACGAGCACGAACTGCTCCTTCGACCCGAGACCACGACCGCCCGCGACGACCTTCGCCGCACCGCGCAGGTCGGGACGCGAGGATTCGACCTCGACGACCTCGACGGTACCGGCCGTCGCCGCCCGAGCACCCGACGGCGTCACCTCGATCGCCTCGACCGCCGGCGAGGCCACAGCCTCGGCACGGGCATCCACTGCCCCCTGACGCACCGTGATCACCGGAGCACCGAACGTCGGCGCCGAATCCACCAGGTACGCCCCACCGTAAACGGAGTGGTGCGCGACGATGCCCTCATCATCGCGGGAGACGCCGATCGCGTCGACCGAGACCGCCAGCTTCTCGCGCACCGCGAAACGACCGGCGACATCGCGGCCCGTGATCGAGTTCGACATGAGAACCGCATTCGGGCGAACCCGCTGGAACGCCGCCTGCAGGGCGTCGACGATCGAAACCGTCAGGGCGGCGGCATCCGCCTCGGCGGTCAGGACGACGGAAGCTCCGGCAGCAGCCGCAGCATCCACCGCGCTCTGCGCGCCACCGGGCACCAGGACGACCGGCGTGCCGATCAACGACGCCGCGCCGATCAGCGCCGCGGTCGACGTCGCCGCGTCACCGGCGGGCGTCACATCGACGAGAACGAGGATCGCGTCTTCGGGGTAGCTCATCATCACACCAGCCTGTTCTGCACGAGGAAGTCCACCAGCTGCGCGCCGGCGTTTCCGTCATCGGTGACCTTCACGCCCGCCGCGCGCGGAGGCTTCTCCGACACCGTCGTCATGATCGTCTGCGGGGCGGCGCCCGGGTCTGCCGAGACACCGAGATCCGCGAGCGACAGCACCTCGAGCGGCTTCTTCTTCGCCGCCATGATGCCCTTGAAGTTCGGGAAACGCGCATCCGGCAGGGCTTCGGTGATCGAGATCACCGCGGGCAGCGACGTCGAGACCTGCTGGGCGCCGTCATCCGCCGCGCGCGTGCCCGAGACGGCATCCGCTGCGATCTCGACCGCGCTCAGCGCAGTCGCACTCGCGAAGCCGAGGTGCTCGGCGAGCATCGCCGGCAACATGCCTCCCGAGCCGTCCGTCGACAGGTTGCCCGTGATCACCAGATCCGGTTCCGCCCGACGGATCGCCGCAGCGAGCACCTCGGCGGTGAGACCGAGGTCTGCGCCGACGAGCTTCTCATCGGCGACATGCACCGCCGAGCCCGCACCGATCGCGAGCGAACGGCGGATCGACGCCGTCGACGTCTCGGGGGCCATGGACAGCGCCACGACCTCGGTGCCGGCGTTCTTGTCGGCATACGACAGGGCGACCTCGAGCGCACGCTCCGTGATCTCATCGAGAACCACGTCACCGGCGGCACGATCGGCCAGCCCGGTCTCGAGATTCAACTTGCGATCGCCATACGTGTCCGGCACTTCCTTGACCAGGACGAAGATCTTCATCGACTACTCCTCACGACTGTCGCCGAGTCTACTGCGCCGGGCCCGAATGTAGGCAATCCGGCCGCTCTGCTCCGACCCGCACCCGCTCCGGCGCCCATAATGTATACAGAGCGCCGGAACAGGGTCGGACGGAACGATGGATGCCGCATGCACGCGACCTATTCGTGCGTGGCGAAGCTGTGCGCGAGAACCCAGGAGGGGAAGTCGGCGATCTTCGCGTCGATGAGGAAGGGACGATCCCGCGGACCATCGAGCCAGGCCTGCAGCGGCGCCAGGTCCTCGAGCCGGCGAACCGTGATGGCCTCGCATCCGAACCCGCGGCCGATCGCCGCGATATCCGTCTCCGGGAACACGACCGTCTCCAGTCGCTCCGTCTCCTCTTCGAAGTGGTGCACCTCGGCACCATAGGCGTGGTCGTTGTAGACCAGGACGATCAGGGGCAGCTTCATGCGCACGGCCGTATCGACCTCGGCCAGCGACATCATGAACCCGCCGTCGCCGACGCCTGCGATCGTGACGCGATCGGGCTGCGCGATGCTCGTTCCGATCGCGCTCGCCAACGCGAGTCCGATCGATTGGAAGGCCAGCGGGATGACGTATCCGTCATTGTCGGGGACGCGCAGCAGCATGGCCGGGTAGGCGTTGAAGTTGCCGCCATCCGGGACCACGACCCGCTCCATCGGCACCATGGCGTCGATCGCGTTCGTCAGAGCGCGGGGATCGATCCTGCCACTGTCCGGGTCGTTCGCGTCGACCGGTTCGCTGCGATCCTCGAACGGTTGGTCGCTCCAGTGCCGGGATTCCGACACCCGGACCGCGGTCTCCTCGCTGCGGTAGCCGGCGCGCGGCCCCTCGGATTCGAGCAGATCCGCTACCGCCGCAGCGGTGAGGGCGCTGTCGCCGAGCACTTCGAGGTCGACGGGGAAGTGGAAGCCGAAGGCCGCTGCCGTGTCATCCACCTGGATCACGTACGGGTTGCGGATGAAGGATCCATCCCGCGTCGTCCAGCGGTTCAGCGCCGCGCCGAACGCGACGATGACATCGGCGTCCCCGATCAGCTCGGCGGCGCCGTCTGTGGAGAAGCCGCCCATGACGTCCAGATGCCACGGGTCCTCGGCGAAGAGGCCACGCCCCACCGCGGTCGTCGTGAGCAGAGCGCCCGCCAGATCCGCGAGACGACGGATCTGGGGGGCGGCATCCGCCGCACCGCGACCGCCCACGAACACCGGACGCTTCGCGGTGCGCAGACGCTCCGCGATCTGAGCGACGGATACCGGCGCCGCGACAGGAGCCGGAGGAGCAGCAGGAGGAGCAAGACGCTCGAGCTCAGCGATCTGCTCGGGTGTGGCATCCGCCCTCTGGAAGTCCAGCGGCATCGAGAACACGACCGTCCGACGCCCGGCGACCGCGGTCGTCACAGCACGGACGATGTCGCGCAGCGCAGAAGCCGGCGAGTGGATGCGCTCGGGGACGGCCCCCATCCCGGCGACCACATTGTCCTGGTCGATCCAGAAGTTGCTCTCATACTCCCCGCCCGGCGTATCGCCGGCGAGGACGAGCACGGGGGTGCGCGACTTGGCGGCTTCACCGATGCCCGTCAACGCGTTGGAGAGCCCGCAGCCCTGGTGCACCGTGACGACGGAGAGGCGCCCGGTCGTCTGCGCGAAGGCATCCGCCATGCACGCGGCTCCCATCTCATGACGCGAGCCGGTGAACGGGACCCCGGCGTCCAACGCCGCATTCGTCGCGCGGAAGTTTCCGCTGCCCACGACGCCGAACATGTGCGCGCCGCCGAGACGCGCAACCGCGCGTCCGATCAGTTCATCGATCTTCATCAGGTCCACTCCTATCGATGCCCGCTCCTCAGAGAGCCGGCATCCCCTTCTGGTTCACATACGCCGCGTCGAGCTCGAGCTCCTGCTGGCCCCACTCGGCGAAGATGGCGTCGTACACGCCGTCATCCATGAGCGCCTGAACAGTGTCCTGCAGGAGCGCGACCTTGTCGTCCTGCCCCTTCTCCACACCGAAGGCGATCGGCGCGACCATCTCGAGATCTCCGACGAGTCGGAACTGATCGGGCTGGGTGTCGGCCATATAGAGCATGTACGAGACGCTGTCGTACGCCACGTCGATGCGTCCTGCCTCGAGCGGCACGGTGATCAAGGTGTTCGAGAACCCTGTCACCGTCGTGCCGGGGATCCCCGCGGCGTCGCACTCCTCGACCTTCTCCTCAGCACGCAATTCCTGATCCGTGCCCTTGATCACTCCGATGTGGCGACCGCAGATGTCTTCCTTGGTCTCGATATCCGAATCGGCTGCCGTGAGATAGGCGACGCCCGCCGCCAGATAGTCGACCAGCGTGAGCACCTCACGTCGCTGCGGGTGGTCGCCCGTCGAAGCGGTGAACGCGTACTTGCCGGCCAGGACACCGGGCACATGGCCGTCGAATGCCACGGCCTCCATGGTCGCGTCGACGCCCCACTTGGCGGCCATCGCCTCGACAAGATCGGGCTGGAGGCCCACGACCTCGCCCGTCTCATCCACATAGGCGTTCGGCTGCAGCACCTTGACGGGAACCGTGATCCCGCCCTTCCACTCGGCGGGCACTCGATCGGCGAGCTCCTGGTCCGCGACGATCGTGTGTCCATACATCTCGAGGTTTTCATTCCCCGCGCCGTCGGCGCTCTGCGTCGATGAACAGGCGGGCAGTGCAACGGCTGTCGCCATGAGCGCGGCGAGCACCGCGCCCTTGCTGAATCGGGATGAAGCGCGCATACCTATCGGGTCCAATCATTCTCGGCGTTGAGGATGCTCCCATCATGGATAGTCGGATGCTCCCACTCCTCGCACTCTCTCGCCCAGCAGAATTTGCCGCTGCTCCGGCCTCTCCGCTGAGGCCTCGGGCGATAGCATCCCCCTGATGTTCTCCCGCAATCCCCCAGCACCTGGGCCCGGCGAACGACCCGATCCGCTGTGGACGATGCGCTTCGCGCTGGCGATGCTCGTGCAGTTCGGAGCATCCATCGTCTTCGTCACGCTCATGACGTACATGGCCGTCTACGCCATAACGATGTTCCACGTGCAGGATTCAGCCGCCGGATTAGCGGCGAGCTCATTCATCCTCGGCTCCGCGATCTCGCGGATCTTCATCGGGAAGTATCTGGATTTCATCGGGCGCAGAAGACTCATCATCATCGCGCTGATCGTCTTCACGCTGTGCTCAGCGCTCTACCCGCTGAGCTGGTCCTTCACGTCCCTGATCGCGACGCGCCTGCTGCACGGCGCCGCGTTCGGTGCGATCTCCACCGGGATCACCTCCGCCGCCGTCACCCTCATCCCCGCGACCCGCCGTGGCGAAGGGATGGGTTTGTTCCTGTCGGCATCGACGATCGCCATGGGGATCGGGCCCGTGCTGGCAGTCTCGCTCTCCGACGCCGTCGGAGCGAATGGCGTCTTCCTGATGACGGCGCTGTCGGGCGCCGTATCTCTCGTGGCAGCCGTCGTCGTACGACTGCCCGAGCGGCGGCCGACCGCAGACGAACACTCCCGACGCTTCCGACTTCGCCCCTCGGACGTGTTCGAGGTCCGGGCGCTGCCCATCTCCTTCTCACTGCTCCTGTGCGCCTTCGGGTATTCCTGCATCGTCACGTTCCTTGCGCCGTACACGATCGCCCAGGGAATGCCTGCCGCAGCATCCGCCTACTTCATCGCATTCGCCGCGGCGATGTTCGTCGTACGCCTGTTCACCGGCAGACGCCAGGATCTCAAAGGAGACAACGCCGTCGTCATCCCGCTCATGCTGCTCTTCGCCGTCGCCCTCGCCACGCTCGTCTTCGCGACGCAGCCCTGGATCCTCATCCTGGCGGGTGTGCTCGGAGGCGTGAGCTACGGCGGGCTCCTTCCGAGCCTGCAGGTCGTCGCCGTCACACGGGCATCCTCGGAACGCCTCAGCATCGCCCTCACGACGCACTACCTGATGCTCGACTCCGGCGTCGCGCTGGGGCCGGTCATCTTCGGATTCGTCATCGCGATCGCCGGGTATCCTGGCCTCTACGCCGCTCTCTCAGCCACGGTGCTGCTGGCCATGGGCATCTACTGGTTCGTTCATGGCCGCCATCACCGCCATCGAAGGAACTGAACCGTGTCCGATCCCGAAGCCCCGGAAGGCCCCGACGCACGTCGGTCCGTGCTCGGGCGCGCCTTTCTGGTCCTGGACTGCTTCGCGGGCGGCGTCGAGATGAGCGTCTCACGCATCGGACAGCGCACCGGGCTGCCGCCCGCGACCGTGCACCGCATCCTGGCCTCGCTCGTCGAATGGGGCGGGGTCGAGCACGTCTCGCACGGCCGCTACCGCCTCGGCTCGAGAATCTGGCGTCTCGGTGTCGGCGCCCCACAGGTGCGGGTTCTGCGCGAGCTGGCGCAGCCCTACCTCGTCGACCTGCACATCCACACAGCCGGAACCGTCTACCTCGCCGTGCGCGACGGAAGCGACACGGTGTTCTCCGACCGCATCACGCGCGTCCGCCGCTCAACCGACACACGCTGGGTCGCGCGCCGCGCCCCGCTCAGCCAATCCGGAGCCGGCCGCGTCCTCCTCGCCTACTCCGATGAGGCCTGGGAGCTGCAGAAAGCCCTCGCGCAGACGAGCGACGAAGCAGCAGCCGAACTCGAGTGGCTGGAGCAGGAGCGCACCCGCATCCGTGATCGCGGCATCGCGATCAGCAGCGACGACGGTTTGAAGGGCCGCTACTCGGTCGCCTGCCCGGTGTTCGGCTTCGACGGAATGGTCGTGGCATCCATAGCCGTCGCCTTCCCCGACACCCGGATCCCGGATCCGACGACCGTCGCCCCCTGGGCGAAGGCGACGGCCCGCTCCATCAGCAACGACCTCGTCGAGCTCGGATACTGATCGGGCGAACCGTCGCAGCGGGGCTCAGCGGTTGCTCCAGACCGGGTCGCGCTTCTCGAGGAACGCCCGCACACCCTCGACCCTGTCCTCCGACAGGTACGGGTTCGGGCCGACGTTCAGACGCAGTGCCGTATTCACCGGCAGGCCCCACGACTTCGTCGCCATCTCCTTGTACCGGCGCTGCGTCACCGGCGAGTTGCGGATGATGCGCTGCACCATCTCCTCGACGCCGGCCTCGAAGTCTTCCTCGTCGTAGACGTGGTTGATCAGGCCCATCTCCTGGGCTTTCTCGACCGGAATCGTGTCGGCCGTGTAGAGCAGCTCGAACGCGAGCCCGCGGGGGATGAGCCGCGGCAGCAGGATGTTGCCGAGGTTCGCCCCCATCCCCCGACGGGCCTCGGTCAGACCGAACTGCGAGCCCGCCTTCGCGATGCGGATATCGCTCGACAGCGCCAGCTCGCAACCGCCCGCGATCGCATGGCCGTTGAGAGCTGCGACCACCGGCTTGTACGTCTCGAGCATGACCTCGAAGAGATTGCGCAGCTGCCCCATCATCGGCACCGGGATCTGACGGCCCGACTGCGCGGTCTCGTCCATCTCCTTCAGATCACCGCCGGCGCAGAACGCTTTATCGCCCGTGCCGGTCAGAACGATGCACCACACGTCCGGATCGGCGCCCGCCTCGACGAAAGCCTCCACGAGGGCGCTCGTCGTGCGGGTATCCATCGCATTCCTGCGCTCGGGACGATTGATCGTGATCCGCGCAACGTTGTCCTGAACGCTGTAGAGAACACGGCCGTCTTCCAGCTCGATCACTGACATGCGCCTATCCCTCTTCCTTCTCTGCACGGCCGGCGGCATCGCCGACCACTCCGCTGTCGACGAGAGCGTCGATGCGCTCATCACTGATTCCGATTCGTCCCAGGACCGCGCGGCTATCCGCTCCGAGGGCGGGCGGCGGCGTCGCCTGCGCCAACGGATACTCGCCGTCGAAGGTCATCGGCAGATTCACGATGCGATAGTCGTCGATCTCCGGATGCTGCATCGGCACGATCTGTCCGAGGGCATTCACCTGCTCGTCGGCGAGCACAGCGGGAATGTCGTTCACGGGCGAGTGCGGCACGCCGGCGGCGCGCAACCGCCGCTCCATCTCCGCAACCGTGAATCCTCGGGTGATCTCCGATACCAGCGCGTTCACCGCGTCACGCGCGTTCACCCGATCCGCGTTGTCGACGTACCCGCGCACGGCGTGGTCCGCCGGAACGTCAAGAGCCTCGAGCAGACGCAGCCATGTGTCGTTGTTGCCGGCCGACATGAAGATGTACCCCTCTTGCGCCGCGGGGAAGGCTCCATAGGGAACGACCCCGCCGAAGCCCGATCCGAGCCGACGCGGCTTCGGATTGCCGGCTTGGACGGCCAGCAGCTGAGGGGACATCCACATCAGCGCCGTCTGCAGCAAGGACATCTCGATGTGACTGCCCTCACCCGTCATGTCTCGGCGTCGCAGCGCTTCGAAGACCGACAGCGCCACCCACATTCCCGTGCCCATGTCGAGCACCGAGACCGGAACGCGTGCCGGATCGCCGCCGTCGGCACCGGTCACGGAGACGATCCCGCCGTAGGCCTGAACGAGAGGGTCGTATGCCGGACGATCGGCCATCGGGCCCGTGGATCCGAACCCGGTCATCTCGACATAGATGAGCGCCGCATTCTCCTGCTTGATCTTCTCCGCGGAGAACCCGGCCTTCGCGAGCGCCCCGGGGCGCAGGTTCTGCACCAGCACATCGGCATTGCGGATCAGCTCCCAGAGCAGCTGAGCACCCTCGGGCTTCTTGTAGTCGAGCACCATCGAGTGCTTGCCGCGGTTGAGCGCGAGGAACGTCACCGACAGGCCGTCCCAGCTCGGCGGCGCCCAGGAACGACTGTCATCCCCCGTGCCGAAGCGCTCGACCTTGATCACGGTCGCACCGAGATCGGCCAGGATCTGCGTCCCGAACGGTGCCGCCACGCTCGTGCCGATCTCGATGACGGTGATCCCGTTCAGCGAACCCGCTCGCTGGTCATTCGTCTGCATGATTCCCTTTCCACCTCAGATGGAGTTGTCGTAATCGTCTCGCTGTGCCGACGCGATCGGCCGCGCCCATGGCGACGGAGCGCCCGCATAGGCCGCGGGCCCCAACCGGAAGTGCTGCGCCTGCTCGAACGTCTCGATGAACGGCATGTCCATCGCGTAGACCTCGCTCCCCTGCGGTCGCGGCCCGGCCTTCGAAACGCGTCCCCACAGATCGTGCCCGGTCATCCGGGTGGCGAGCACCGCCGCCTCGATCAGGATCGACAGATCGATCCCCGTCTCGATGCCTTCGGATTCGAGAAGGTGCACGAAATCCTCGGTCGGGATCATCCCCGTCAAACGGCCGTTGCCGCAGTAGGGGCATCCGCCCATTCCGCCCAGTCCCGTATCGATGACGAGCTCGTCATCACCGTCGAGCTGCAGCATCGCCTCATAGGCGGACACCATTGCCGTGCCTCGAGCGTCGTGCAGGTGCAACTGGAACCGGCGGATCTGCGGCCAGGTGCGGGTGATCAGAGCAATCTGCTCGCGCACGGCCTTCGGCGTGTTCCAGCTCATCGGATCGCCCAGCTGCACACGCGTGACCGGGATCCCCGCGGACTCCCACGCGTCGATCTGGCGGCTCAGGGCGTCCATCCGCTGCTCTTGCGTGAAGGCACCGACCCAGTTGGAGCCCCAGGCGGCATTCACGCACACCTCGGCTTCGACGACGCCGCGAGCCGCAGCATCCGCGATCACCTGGGGCAGAGCATCCCACTCGTCCTGCACCGTACGGTTCGTGTTGCGCTGCACGAAGACATCGCACAGGTGCACCCGCGAGACGCCGATCGTCGGATCACCATCGCTGAACTTGTGCGCATACTGCGCGATGCGCTCGCGCCCCTTCGCGTTGAGCGCGAGGGCCGTGTAGGTGACACCGGGAGCGGGCTCGAATCGCTCGGCGAGCTCATCGATCTGCGCCATCTGCGGCACCCACTTGGGGCTGACGAACGAGCCGACCACGATGTTCTGCAGCCCCGATCGGGAGAGCAGGTCGAGAAGCTCGATCTTCTGATCAACAGGGATATCCGCGCTCTCGATCTGCATCCCCTCGCGCAGCGCCTCCTCGACGAGAGTCACCGTCGGCAAGGAGAATGACGTCGAACCACCCATCAGGAATCCCTCCATTCGATACCCATCGGAAGCGACCGGACATCCGCATCAGCAGCAAGAGAGCCGACGGCGTCGAGCAGGCGTCCGGCACCGGGGCCGTCGATACCCGCATAGGAGAAGCAGGACGCGATCTTCGTGCGCAGTTCGTCATCGCTCAGAGGATTGCTGCTGTCGCCCCGAGCCGCATACACCGTCGCATCCGGACGCCGGCCGCCGGCCGTCAGCATGGACACCGTGGCGAACTCGCGCCCGGCTTCTCCCTCGCGCAGCGACACCCTGCGGGCCATGTCCCGCACGTCCTGTCTGCTCTCGAAGCTCTGCGGCGTGAAGTCCGCCAAGGTTACGGCACCATTCAGCAGGGCCAGGGCCACGCAGTACTCGAGGCTGAACTTCGCCTCATTGGCCGTTCGGGGCTCGCCCGATTGCAAGGGTGCGGTGCCGTTCTCATGCACCACGACATCGATCGCCTCGACATCCAGCGTCGTATCGTCACCCAAGTCGAGTCGCATGTCGAGAACGGCGTCGATGGCGAGATGCGTCCCGTAGCAGGAGGGGAATCTCTTCAGCCCCCAGTCGAACGCCCAATCGTTGACCCACTGCGCGAACCGGTCCTCCACGTCGACCGTGAGGTCGACGAGCGCTTGATGTCCCGCCTCTCCGAAGCGGGCGAAATATCCGGACGGCGCTTCCAGCTCCTGCAGCGAGGCGGTGATGCCGGCCTCCGCCCAGTCCACGGCGCGCAGAGCATCCTGCACCGACATGCCCACATGCATCGGCTTCGCCATCGTCCCGAAATTCGCCCGCGATCCCGCAGCCATCGTCGAGGCCAGAGCGAGCGCCCGCTGCGTCGTCGGAACATCGAGGTTCTTCAGCCGAGCGAGCGCCGCGACGGCCGCCAGGCGCCCCACCGTCGACGTCGAATGCCAGCCGCGACCGTAATGGAGCGCACTCGGCAGCGCCTGAGTGATCGTGCGGAAAGCCGCCTGCCCGACGATGAACGCCTCGGCGAACCGCTCGAACGAAAGAGGGCCGTCATCCGCGGCGAGCAGCGTGGGAACGAGCACCGCACTCGGATGCAACGGCATGGTCGGCGACACATCATCGAAATCGAAGAAGTGCGCCGCCGTGCCGTTGATGAAACCGGCGGTCGCGCCCTCTCCGGGCACCCACGCCGCAGCCGAGGCGTCCGCGTCCAACGCCGTCACCGATCGCAGTCGACGGATTCCGTCCTCACCCGATGCCGCAACCGACACCGAGAGCGTGTCGATGAGGGCATGACGGACTTCCCGCTCCTGCAGCGACGCCGGGACCTCGGTGGTCAGCACGGCAACCGCCAGCCGTTCGGTGAGCGCGCTCTCGCGCAGATCGACGGCCATGGTCAGAAGGACTTGGGCAGACCGAGCGTGCCATGCGCGATGCCCGCGAGCACCACGTTGTTGCTGACCGGCGCGATCGAGGGGAGCTTCGCCTCACGGAAGTGCCGCTCGATGCCGTACTCCTCAGCCACGGCGTAGCCGCCGAAGGTGTCGAACGCCGCGTTCGCCGCCTTCCACAGGGCCTGGCTGGCCAGCAGCTTCGCGCCGTTGACCTCGAAACGCGGGTTGTCCCCCGCCGCGTACATGTCGGCTGCGCGCCAACGCATCAGCGATGCCGCCTCCAACTCGGCATAGGCCTGCGCGATCGGGAACTGGATCCCCTGGTTCATGCCGATCGGACGGCCGAAGACCTCACGCTCATTCGCGTACTGCGCAGCGCGCCCGAGAAGGTGCATTCCCTGGCCGATGTACTCCGAGGTAGCGAGGATCCGCTCCGCGTTCATGCCGGAGAGGATGACCTTGAACCCCTCGCCCTCTTCGCCGATGCGGTTCTCGACCGGCACCTCGAGGTTGGCGATCGTCAGTTCGTTGGTCTCGTGGTTGACCATCGTGCGGATCGGGTTCGCCACGATCCAGCCCTTCTCCTGAGCCTCGTTGAGATCCACCAGGAACGTGGTCATGCCCGCCGACGGCTTCGCGGCGTCCTCGCGGTTCGTGGTTCGCGTCAGCAGCAGGATCATGTCGGAGTGCTGCACGCGGGAGGTGAAGATCTTGCTGCCGTTGACGATGTACTTGTCGCCCTCGCGCACGGCGAATGTGCGGATGCGCGTGGTGTCCGAACCGGCATCCGGCTCGGTCACGCCGAAGGACTGCAGACGCAGGCTTCCATCGGCGATCTGCGGCAGGAAGCGATTCTTCTGCTCTTCGCTGCCGTGACGCAGAATGCTGCCCATCGTGTACATGCCGGCGCGAACGGCACCTGCGTGGCATCCGTTGCGCTCAAGCTGCTCGAGCACGACCGCCGCATCCGAGATGCTGGCGCCGCCTCCCCCGTATTCGCTCGGGATGAGCATGCTCATCCAGCCCTCTTCGTACAGCGCGTCGACCATCTCGGTCGGGTAGGAGCGCTCGCGGTCGCCCTTGCGCCAGTATTCGTCGTCGAAAGGCTTGCAGAGCTGGTCGATCGCGTCGCGGATCGACAGCTGCTCCTCGGTCAATCCGTACGCGGACGAAGCGATCTTGTGTGCCATGTCGTCACCTCTCTGTGTCTGTCTGAGCCCAGTTAATTCGGGGGCGGCTCCCCGGGGAGCCACCCGTCGCATCCAGCGGAATTCAGTCGATCGATTCCGTCCGGATGCGCATGATCAATTCAAGATGTCGGGGCCGCCGTTGATGGCGACGTCGTCGAGCGTCAGGTCCTGCAGCTGCCACTGGTCGAAGATCGCCGTGTAGACGCCCTCGTCCATGAGCTCCTTGATCGTGTCGCGCAGCAGCTCCGCCTTCTCGTCCTCGCCCGCGACCACACCGAAAGCGATCGGCGCATCGTGGATCGGATCGCCGACCATCATGAACTTGTCGGACTCGTTTGCCGCGAAGTAGACGACAGACGAGATCGAGTCATAGGTGACGTCGATGCGGTCCGCCTCGAGCGGGACCGTCATGAGCGTGTTCGAGAAGCCGATGATCTCGGTGCCCGGGATGCCCTTGCTGTCGCACTCCTCGACGATCTCCTCCGCACGCACCTCCTGGTTCGTTCCCTTGGCGACGCCGATCGTGAGCCCGCAGATGTCATCGACGCTGGAGATGTCCGAATCGGCCTTCGCGAGCCAGCCGAGCCCGGCGATCGTGTAGTCGACCATCGTGAGCACTTCCTGCCGCGCAGGGAAGTCGCCCGTCGCGGTCGTGAAGGCGTACTGACCGGATTGAACACCCGGAACCTGCGCATCGAAGGGCGCGACCTCCATGTCGACGGAGACCCCGAGCTTCGTGGCGATCGCGTTGACGAGGTCCGGCTGCATACCGACGTTCTTACCCGCCTCGTCGACGAACATGTTCGGCCGGAGAACCTGAAGAGGAACGGTGATCCCGTTCTTCCATTCCGCCGGCACCCGGTCGGCCAGCTCCTGGTTGAACTCCACGGTGTGGCCGTAGAAGTCCATCGACTCGGCGACGGGTTCGTTGCTGGAACAGGCCGCCAGGGTTCCGGTCATGAGCGCGACGGCCGCGCCGACTCCGAGGATTCGCGTGAAGGTTTTCGTGTGCACGATGACTTCCTTGTCAGGTGTGAGGGCGCAGGAGGTCCGTCCACCCGCGCCGGTGGTTGGTGAGGAGTGGATCAGCGGGACTGGAAGCCGCGCCCGAAGCGCTTCTCCAGTCGGGACTGCCCGATCATCGCGAGGATGGTCAGCAACAGGTACCAGATGCACGCGACGGTCAGCAGAGGCAGCGTCTCGTAGGTGCGTCCGTAGATGTTCTGAACGACGGTCAACAGCTCCGCATATCCGATCACCGAGACGAGGGAGGTGTTCTTGAACAGGGTGATCAGCTCTGTTGCGAACGGCGGGATCGTCACACGCACCGCCTGCGGGAGCACGATTCGTGCGAATGCCTGGGATCGGGGGATCGACAGGGCCCGCGCCGCTTCGGTCTGCCCCTTCGAGACCGACATGATGCCGCCGCGGATGATCTCCGCGGTGTGACCGGCGACGATCATCGCCAGGCCCAGCATGGCTGCGCCGAACTGGCTCAGGATGCTGTTCGTCGGGATCTGCACGATCGGCGGCAGGAACGGGATCCCGAAGTCGATGGTCGGGAAGAGCGCCGAGATGAAGTAGAGGACGAGGATCAGCACCAGCGCGGGGATCGCGCGGATGAACCCGATGTACGACAACGCCAGCACCCGCAGCGAGTTCGACTGCGACATGTTCATCAGACCGATGATCAGTCCGCCGACGAGTCCGACTACACCGGCCACGACCGTCAGCAGGATCGTCCGCCCCAGGCCCTGCAGGACCAGGGGGTCGAACAGGTACGTGAAGACGATGTTCCATTTCCATCGCTCATTGGTGACGACGTTGATGGCGATCGAAAGCGCGATCAGGACGAGGACGACCCAGGCCCCGACGTTGACCCAGTTGGTGGGCTTGATGGCCGCGGCGACGTTGTAGTCGGGCAGCGCGGCGGTATCCGAAGCAACGGATTTCTTCACAGACGTGTTACTCATCTTCTTCTCCTCGTGCTCCGGTTGCTCAACGCTCAACGTGCTGCAGGAAGTTGCGGAGGCGGTCGCTCTGCGGGTTGTCGAGCACCTCGTTCGGCGCACCCGCCTCGACGATGTGACCGCCCTCCATGAATGCGATGCGATCGCAGACGCTGCGCGCGAATTCCATCTCGTGGGTCACGACGACCATGGTCATGCCGAACTCGGCGAGGTCCTGCATGACACCGAGAACCTCCCCGACCAGCTCAGGATCGAGAGCCGAGGTCGGCTCATCGAAGAGCATGATCTTCGGATTCATCGCGAGAGCTCGCGCGATCGCGACACGCTGCTGCTGTCCCCCGGACAGGCTCTGCGGATAAGCATCCTTGAACACGCTCATCCCGACGCGGTCGAGCAGGTGGAGGGCGCGATCCTTGATCTCGTCCTTAGTCTGGCTCTTCGCGATTCGCGGGGACAGCGTGATGTTCTCGTAGACCGACAGATGCGGGAACAGGTTGAACTGCTGGAAGACCATGCCGGTGGGAAGCCGCTGCTTCGCGACCTCCTTCTCGCGCAGCTGATGGAGCTTGCCGCCCCGCTCCTCGAAGCCGAGCCTCTTGCCGAAGAGGTGGATCGCTCCGCCGTTGATCTCCTCCAGCTGGTTCATGCATCGCAGCAGCGTGGACTTTCCGGACCCCGAGGGGCCGATCAACGACAGCACTTCTCCCTCGGAGATCGTCAGGTTGATGTCCTTCAAGACCTCTTTATCGCCATAGGACTTCGCCACGTGGCGAACCGAGATGGCGGCTTCGAGATCAGGGGCCGTGTACGTCATCGTCGACATGGTGGCTTCTTTCAGTTCCGCTCAGGCGACGGCGCCAGTTCGATGGCGACCGCCTTGGTGTGCGTGTAGTTGAGGAGGGCCTCGAAGCCCTTCTCTCGTCCGTATCCGCTCAGCTTGTGCCCGCCGAAGGGCAGTTCGATGGTCGGACCGAGGTAGGTGTTGATGTAGACCTGCCCGGATTCGATCTCTCGGGCCACACGGTGCGCACGGTCGAGATCCTGGGTCCAGAGGGCGCCGGCGAGACCGTAGTCCGAGTCGTTGGCGATCTCGATCGCCTCCTCCTCCGTCTCGAACGGGATGACGACGCCGACCGGGCCGAAGACCTCTTCCTGGGCGATCATCATCGAGTTGTCGACTCCGGTGAAGACCGTCGGCGAGATGAACAGGCCCGCAGCATCCTTGCCGGTCAGCGGAACCTCGTTCTTCGCCGCGCCCTCCGCCTCGGCGGCGGTGAGCATCTCGCCCACCTTGGCGAACTGGGCGCGGGTCGTGACGGGCCCCATGTCGACGCTGTCGGCGAAGGCCTTCACCGCGGCCATCAGGCGAGGCACGAACTCGTCGTGGATGGAGCACTGGACGAGGATTCGCGTGCCCGCGCTGCAGGCCATGCCGGAGTTGCCGAGGAACCCCCGCGCGGCGACCTGCGCGGCGCGGTCGAGATCGGCGTCCTCGAAGACGATGTTCGCCGACTTTCCGCCCAGTTCCAGGCTGAGCGGCAGGATTCGGGTCGCCGCAAGCGCACTGATCGCCTGCCCCGTGCGCACCGATCCAGTGAACGCGACCTTCGATACGCGCCGGTGCTCCACGATCGCGGAGCCGACATCGGGCCCCGTGCCGTTCACGACGTTGATGACACCGGCCGGCAGACCGGCCGCAGCCGCGATCTCGCCGAGGAGGAACGTCGTCGTCGGTGTGAACTCCGAGGGCTTGATGACGACGGTGTTGCCGGCCGCGATCGCGGGGGCTGCCGCTCGAGCCGCCTGGTTCAGGGGAGCGTTCCACGGCGTGATGATGCCGACGACGCCATAGGCCTCGCGACGGGTGTACGCCTGGTAGTGCTCCCCCATGTCGATGGTCTCGCCCGCCATCGCCGGGATCATTCCGCCGTAGTAGGAGAAGTACTGCGCTGCCGCCCGGATCTCGCCGAGCGCGGCGGTGCGGGGGTGGCCGGTCTCCTCGGCCTCCCAGTCGGCGAGCTCTTCGGCGCGTTCGAGGATGGTTCCGGCGAGCGCGAGGAGCTTCTCCGAGCGCTGAAGCGCCGAGAGCCGTGCCCACTTCTTCTGCGCCGTGTGAGCGGCGATGACAGCGGCGTCGACGTGCTGCGCCGTGCCGGAGAGAGCGCGTCCGATCGCCCCGTTCGTACGGGGGTTGATGATCTCCGGGGTCTCGGCACTTCCCTCGGCGACCGCAGCGCCGTCGATCCAGTGCGGGATCGTGCGTGCTCCCGCGCCGGCTGCGACGATCGTCGTCACGAGATGCTCCGTCCGCCATCGACGTCGATGATCGAGCCGGTCAGGAAGGATGCCATATCGCTCGCGAGGAACACGATGGAGTTGGCGACGTCGGTGATGTCGGCGGGGCGCCCCATCGGGATGCCGGAGACCATGGAGGCCTTCGTCTCATCCGGGATCGTGTCGGTGCCCATGGCGTTCTTCACGAAGCCGGTCTCGGCGATCACCGGGCTGACGGCGTTGACGCGGATGTCGGGGGCGAGTTCGACGGCAAGCGCACGGGTGAAGGCTTCGACGCCGGCCTTGAGCGAGCAGTAGATCGCGGAGCCGGGACGCGGGCGCTTCGCGGAGACGGAGGCCACGTTGACGATGTTGCCGATCGGCGACTTGCGCAGGTGCTCGAGCGCGTACTGCGATGCCAGAGCCGTGGAGCGGTAGTTGATCTGGTAGAGCCAGTCCATGTCCTTGCTCGTGGTGTTCTCATATGGACCGGCGAGGTTCGGAGCCCCGGCGTTGTTGACCAGCACGTCGAGTCCGTCGAACGTGTCGACCGTCGACTGGATGCCGGCCTTGATGGACTCCTCGTCCGTCACATCCATCTTGATCGCGACCGCTGAGGCGAGCTCGTCGGCGACGGCCTGCGCCTTCTCGAGGTTGAGGTCGGCGACGACGACGTTCGCGCCGCGGGCGGCGAACTCGCGGCAGGTCTGCGAGCCGAATCCACCGGCTCCGCCCGTGACGAGCACCGTCTTGTTTTCGAAGTTCAGATCAGACATTGACCGGTTTCCTCCTGTGTTCTTCGTTGAACTGCGAACCCCCACGGCGAATCCGTCTGGTCCGGGTACCTATAACCGTAGAAGCAATAGTGCGGGTGCTTTTCCCCCGGGGAACCCCGCTCTCTCACCCCGCGGAATATGGAGCGTCGGCAGTCGTATGCGCCGGGCGCTACCGTAGGAGCGTGGCCGCTCCCCGTCCCCTGCCGATCGATCCGCTCGCCGAGGCGAAGCGTCAGTGGGTCGCGCATGGGTGGGCGGATGCTGCCGAGGGGATGACGACGGTGATCTCGGTCATGCGGGCGCAGCAGTTGCTGCTCGCGCGCGTGGATGCGACGCTCAAGCCGTTCTCGCTGAGCTTCGCGCGCTACGAGGTGCTGCGTCTGCTGGGGTTCAGCCGTGAGGGGCGTCTTCCCCTGTCGAGCGTCGTGTCACGTCTGCAGGTGCATGCGACGACCGTCACGAGCACGGCGGATCGCCTGGTGCGCGATGGCCTGATCCTGCGCGAGCCGCATCCGCACGATGGACGCGCGGCGATGCTGGTGCTGACCGAGAGCGGTCGTGCTCTCGTCGAGACGACGACGGCGGCCCTGAACGCGGAGGTGTTCCGCGATCCGGGCCTGAGTCCGCAGGATGCTGCGGACCTCGTCGCGATCGTCGCGCGCCTGCGCAAGGGTGCGGGCGATTTCGCCGACCCGCGGCCGCAGCCGGAGCCCCTGTAGGCGTCCGGCTCAGCGGTGGGTGAAGTCGGGCGCGCGCTTCTCGCGGAACGCCGACATCCCCTCTTTCTGGTCCGCCGTGTCGAACAGCGCCGCGAAGGCCTGCTTCTCGTGGGCGAGACCGGCGGAGAGTCCGCCTTCCAAGGCCGCGGCGAGCGCCGCTTTCGCCGCGTGCAGCGAGGGGAGCCCCTTGGCCGCGATCGTGTCGGCGAGCTTCTCGGCCTCGGTGAGCAGATCGGATGCCGACACGACCCGGGAGACCAGGCCCGCACGCTCTGCTTCTTCGGCGCCCATCATGCGCCCGGAGAGCACGAGTTCGGCGGCCTTGTAGGGTCCGACGGCGCGGATGAGCCGCTGCGTGCCGCCCATGCCGGGGATCACGCCGAGGTTGATCTCGGGTTGGCCGAACTTCGCGGTGTCGGCGGCGAGGATGATGTCGCACATCATCGCGAGTTCGCAGCCGCCGCCGAGGGCGAAGCCGCTGACCGCGGCGATGACCGGGGTGCGAACGGCGGCGAAGGCATCCCAGGCTCCGAAGTGGTCGGTGGCGAGCATCTCGGATGCCGTCAGCGACTCCATCTCCTTGATGTCGGCGCCCGCGGCGAAGGCCTTCTCCGAACCGGTGACGACGATCGCCCCCACCCCGTCGTCGCCGTCGAACGCCTGGGCTGCGGCGGCGACCTCGCGCGACAGCTGCGCGTTCAGCGCGTTCAGGGCCTGCGGACGGTTTAGGGTGATCCATCCCACGCGTCCGCGCTGGCTGACCAGGATCGTCTCGTACTCGGTCATCGTCGACTCCTCACGTTTTGGTTCCAGTCTGCCTGGCTTCGACTTGCTCGTCGACCGGACGAGGCGTCACGGATCTCGGTGATGATCCCCGAGAAGTCACGGCGCGCGCCGTCGCCGGCGGCGAACAGGGCGTAGATCTCCTGCGCGAGGCGTCCCATCCGGGCATCCGTCGCCGTCTGCTCGATGGCCTGCAGCGCGAGGCCGAGATCCTTGGCCATGAGGGATCCGGCGAAACCGGGCTGATAATCGCGATTCGCGGGGCTCGTCGGCACGGGTCCCGGCACGGGGCAGTTCGTCGTCACCGACCAGCACTGGCCGGATGCCTCGGACACCACGTCGAAGAGCGCCTGGTGCTCGAGGCCCAGCCGCTCGCCCAGCACGAACGCCTCGGCGACCGCGATCTGCGACACCGCGAGGATCATGTTGTTGCAGACCTTCGCGGCCTGTCCGAGCCCCGGTCCGCCGCAGTGCACGATCCTCGCACCCATGATCTCCAGCGCCGGCAGTGCTGCGGCGAAGTCCTCCGCGGACCCGCCGACCATGAACGCGAGCGTGCCGTTCTCGGCTCCGACGACGCCGCCCGAGACCGGAGCATCCACACTGCGATGCCCGGCCCGGACCGCGAGCTCATGCGCGGCCTGAGCCTCGTCGACGGCGATCGTCGACGACTCGATGAACAGGGTTCCCGGGGGTGCAGCGGCGAGCAGTCCGCCCTCATAGGCGTCGATGACGTGGCGTCCGGCGGGGAACATCGTGATGACGACGTCGGCTGTGGATGCGGCATCCGTCCCGCTGTCGGCGATCGTGATGCCCTCCTGCCGTGCCGCTTCGAGCGCGGCGGGGACGAGATCGAAGCCGCGCACGTCATGGCCGGCGCGCATGAGGTTCACGGCCATCGGCAGCCCCATGTGTCCGAGCCCCAGGAACGCGATGCGGGTCATGAGGCCCGCCTCATGGTCTCGGAACCGGCGGGTCTCAGCATCTCGCGGCCGACGATGAGGCGCATGATCTCGTTCGTCCCCTCGAGGATCTGGTGCACGCGCAGGTCTCGCACCACCTTCTCGATGCCGTAGTCCTGCAGGTATCCGTACCCGCCGTGCAGCTGCAGAGCCCGGTTGGCGATGTCGAAGCCGGCATCCGTGGCGAATCTCTTGGCCATGGCGCAGCGCATCGTCGCATCCGGGGCGTGCTCGTCGACCGCCTGAGCGCCGTCTCGCACCATGAGTCGCGCCGCCTGCAGCTCGGTTCGCATATCGGCGATCGTGAAGAGGATCGACTGCTTCTCGGCGAGCGGCTCGTCGAACGCGACACGGTCCTGCACGTAGTCGACGGCGCGGTCCAGGGCCCAGCGCGCGCCGCCGAGCGAGCAGGCGGCGATGTTGAGCCGCCCGCCGTTGAGGGCGGACATCGCGATGGCGAACCCGCGCCCCTCATCGCCGAGCATGGCGGATGCCGGCACCCGCACGCCGTCGAGCACCACCTGCCGGGTCGGCTGCGCCCGCCAGCCCATCTTCTTCTCGACGGCCCCGAAGCTGAGCCCGTCGGCGCCTGCAGGGACCAGGAACGCGCTGATGCCGTGCGCTCCGCCTCCCACGCCGGAGCCGTCGTCGCCGGTGCGCGCCATGACGACGTAGACGCCCGCTTCTCCGGCACCGGAGATGAACTGCTTCACGCCGGTGAGGACGAAGTCGTCGCCGTCGCGGACGGCCCGGGTCGTGAGGGATGCCGCGTCGGATCCCGCGCCGGGTTCGGTCAGGCAGTAGCTGCCGAATTCGGTCATGGCGGTCAGCCGCGGCAGCCACTCGTCGTGCTGGGCGTCGTCACCGTAGGTGTCGATCATCCAGGCGACCATGTTGTGGATCGAGATGTAGGCCGCGATCGTCGGATCTCCGGTGGCGAGCTCCTCGAAGATCGCCACGGTATCGGTGCGGCTGAGCCCGGTGCCGCCGTGCTCTTCGCGCACGGAGATGCCGCCGAGGCCGAGATCGCCCGCCCGGCCCAGGGCATCGCGGGGGAAGAGATGCGCCTCGTCGCGCTCGATCGCGAACGGGGCGAGCTCGGTCATCGCATAGTCCCGGACGGCCGCGAGAATCGCGTCGCGCTCCTCGGCGCTGGTCAGACTGATGATGGTCATGGGGTCCTCCGCTCAATCCATGGTGGGGATGACGAAACTGGCGCCGGTGGCGCCGGCGGGCCACCGGCTCGTCACGGTCTTGGTCTTCGTGTAGAAGCGGAAGGCGTCGGCGCCGTGCTGGTTGAGGTCGCCGAAGCCCGATCTCTTCCAGCCGCCGAAGGTGAAATAGGCGATGGGCACCGGGATCGGCACGTTCACACCGACCATGCCGACGTTCACACGTGCGGTGAAGTCTCGGGCCGTTCCTCCGTCGCGGGTGAAGATCGCCACGCCGTTGCCGAGTTCGTGATCGGATGCCATCGCCAGGGCCTCTTCGTAGTCGGATGCTCGTGCGATGACGAGCACGGGTCCGAAGATCTCTTCGCGGTAGAGGGCCATGTCGGTGGAGACGTGGTCGAACAGGGTGGGCCCGAGGTAGAAGCCCTCCTCGTACCCGGGGATGCGCAGTCCGCGGCCGTCGACGAGCAGCGTCGCGCCGTCGTCGACGCCCTGCTGGATCGCCTGTTCGACGCGCTCGACCGCCTGCGCTGTGATGAGGGGGCCGTAGTCGTAGCCCGGGACGGATGAGGGGCCGACGGTGAGCGCCCGGACGCGCTCGGCGAGCTTCGCGGCGAGCGCTTCTGCGGTGCGCTCTCCGACGGGGACGGCGACGGAGATCGCCATGCAGCGCTCCCCCGCCGATCCGTACCCGGCTCCGATGAGCGCGTCGGCGACCTGGTCGAGGTCGGCGTCGGGCATGACGATCAGGTGGTTCTTGGCGCCGCCGAAGCACTGGGCGCGTTTGCCGTGGGCCGCCGCGGTCGCGTAGATGTGCTCGGCGATCGGTGTGGATCCGACGAAGCCGATGGCGCGGATGCGCGCATCCGTCAGGATCGCGTCGACCGCCTCGCTGTCGCCGTGCACGACGGAGAAGACGCCGGCGGGGAGGCCTGCCTCGGCGAAGAGCTCGGCCAGGCGGACGGGGACCGAGGGGTCGCGTTCGCTGGGTTTGAGGATGAAGGCGTTCCCGGCGGCGAGCGCGGGCCCGGCTTTCCACAGCGGGATCATGGCGGGGAAGTTGAACGGGGTGATCCCCGCGACGACGCCCAGCGGCTGGCGCATCGAGTACACGTCGATGCCCTCTCCGGCTCCGGTCGAGTACTCGCCCTTGAGCAGGTGCGGTGCACCGAGGGCGAACTCGATCACTTCGAGCCCGCGCTGGATGTCGCCGCGCGCGTCGTCGAGGGTCTTGCCGTGCTCGCTCGACAGCAGTCGCGCCAGGTCGTCCTTCTCTCGGGTGACGAGTTCGAGGAAGCGCATGAGCACGCGGGCGCGCTTCTGCGGGTTCGTCGCCGCCCAGGCGGGCTGGGCCTGCTCAGCTGCGTCGATCGCGCGTCGAACTTCTGCCGGCGTGGCGAGGGGAACGCGCGCCTGGATGCGTCCGCTGCTCGGATCGTAGACGTCACTGAAACGGCCGGACTCCGGGGTGTGGAGCGATCCGCTGATGAAGTGGGCAATGGTACGGGTCATTGTGCGACTTCCCTTCGCGTCGTCATTGGCGCAATGCCCACGGTAATCGGACAACCCGGTAATTACTAGGGCTTCCTAGTACTTGTCGCATCGGGTGGCGCCCTGTGGCCGGGGTTTCCCGTCTTCTCATCCGGCTGCGGACGCTGCCCGCGCAGCGGCCAGCAGGTCGGGCACCCCCTGCTCCAGCGCGGGCCCGAACTCGTCACCGGGGCGCTCGCCGTCCAGCCACCGGGTGTGAATCGCCTCGCAGAACACGGCAGCCTTCCACAGCGCGAGCGTCTCGTACCAGGCGAGCGCCGAGACGTCGGCCCCGGTGCGCGCCACGTACCGGTCGACGAGATCCGCCCGGCTCGCATACCCGACGCCGCGCGTCACCGTCGTCAGATCCAGCGGGGTGGGCGCGGCATCCCGATCAGCATACGTCGCCACAAGATAGCCGAGGTCGGCGAGCGGGTCGCCGAGGGTAGCCATCTCCCAGTCGAGGATCGCCTGCACCCGCGCCGGACCCGAACGGGCGAACATCAGGTTGCCGATGCGGAAGTCGCCGTGCACGACGGATGCCCGCGGCGAGCGCGGCAGGTTCTCCCCCAGCCACACCG
This sequence comes from Microbacterium sp. GXF6406, assembly GCF_054798215.1. Lineage (NCBI taxonomy): Bacteria > Bacillati > Actinomycetota > Actinomycetes > Micrococcales > Microbacteriaceae > Microbacterium > Microbacterium sp. GXF6406. The sequence continues at coordinate 121,320 of NZ_JBSJZH010000002.1, forward strand.
CCAGCGCATCGACCTCGGGCAGTGCGGCGAGCGCGTCGACCGCCGCATACGGCATCGCCTGGCGCCCCTCCTCGTCGTCGAGGTGCGCGGGCATCCGGTCGGTGATGACGTCGCCGTCGAGGTGCTCCATCACGTAGAACGGCACGCCGAGCACGCTCTCGTCGTCGCAGACGTGCAGGATCTCCGGCACCGCGACGCCCTCGGCGGCGAGCAGCCTCTGCACGCGCGCCTCGCGGCGCATGTCGTGCGTGGACGGCGGATGCGGCGGCCGCGGCCCGCGGCGCAGCACGAGCCTCCGACCGCCCCACTCCAGCAGAAAGGTCACATTCGAAAGGCCCTCGCCGATGCGCGTCGCCCGGCTTCCAACACCGCCGCCGGTCGCATCGCCCAGGCCCGCCGCGGTCAGTCGCTCCACCAGGGCGTCGAGCACGAGCAGCGGCGGACGCTCCTGCCGCGCGGCCTCCGCCGCGGTACGGACGACCTCGGGGTCGGTGCTCACGACGCGCCTCCCACCAGATCGAGACGGGCTGCTCCGGCATCCGTCTCCCGCAGCCTGGCGCGCGCCGCCCGCCCCGCGATCGCCCACCGGTGCGTCTCGCTCGAACCGTCGTAGATGCGGAACGGCCGCGCCTCGTTGAGGTACTGGATCAGCGGCAACCCCGAGCTCACCCCGTCTCCTCCGCACAGCTGCACGGCCCGGTCGATGACCCGGAACACCGCCTCCGAGCAGTGCACCTTCGCGATCGACGACAGGGCGGCGCCGGCGCGCGGGTCGTCCTCGAGCACGCGCGCGGCCCGGTCGATGACCGCCGCGGAGGTCTCGATGTCGATCGCACTGTCGGCGATCATCGCCTGCGCGACGCCGAGGTCGGCGAGGCGCGAGCCGAAAAGCTCGCGCCCGTTCGCCCGGTCCAGGCACGTGTCGAACGCGCGGCGCGCGAGCCCCAGCCAGCGCATGCAGTGCGTGAGACGGGCGGGCCCGAGCCGCACCTGCGCGTAGCGGAACCCCTCTCCCGGGGCACCAAGCACGTCGGCATCCGGCACGAAGACGCCGTCGAAGACGACGTGCGGATGCCCGCCGGCGATCGCCGATTCGATCGTGCGGATGCCGGGACCGATCCGCACCCCGTCGGCGTCGAGCGGGGTGAGCAGCATCGTGGCTCCGGAGGGGTGATCACCGTCGGCATCCGTGCGCGCCATGACGATCGCGAACGCCGCACCCTCGGCGCCCGATATGAACCTCTTCTCGCCGTGGATCAACCACCCGCCGTCGACCCGCTCGGCGCGGGTCGCGAGGGCGTCCGGGTCGGAGCCCACCCCGGATGCGGCTCGGTCATCGCGAACGACGAGCGGATGCCGCCTGCCACCAGCGGCCGCAGATACCGCTCCTTCTGATCGTCGGTGGCGACGAGCTCGAGCAGGCGCATGTTGCCCTCGTCCGGGGCCATGCAGTTGAGCGCCGCAGGACCGATCAACGAGTAGCCGGCCTCCTGGAACACCGCCGACCACTCCGGCAGCGCGAGCCCCTGACCGCCGTACTCGCGCGGGGCGTGCGGGGCGTGGACGCGGGCATCCTTCGCCTGAGCGCGCAGGCCCTGCAGCGCGGCATCCGTCAGCGTCTCGCCCCACCCGGGCTCCGCCGGGATCGCGACCTCGCGGATGAAGGCGCGCGTGCGCGCGACGAGATCGCTCATGCTGTGCCTCCCGCGTTCAGCAGCCCGCCGTCGAGGGTGAGCACCTGGCCGGTGACCCACCCCGATCCGTCGTCGCACAGGTAGGCGACGGCATCGGCCACGTCGTCCGGGGTTCCGAGCCGACCCACCGGGTACGCGGCGGCGACCTCGACCTCCCGCCCCTCGTAGAGGGCCTCGGCGAACCGCGTCTTCACGACCGCCGGCGCGACCGCGTTGACCCGGATGCGGGGCGCGAGCTCGACCGACAGCGCGCGGGTGAGGTGGCTGACGGCCGCCTTGCTCACGCCGTACCAGCCGATGCCGGGCGAGGGGACGTCGCCGGCGACGGAGGAGAGATTGACGATCGCGCCGCCGGATGCCTGCTCGCCGAGGCCCGCGCGCACCGCCTGCTGCGTCCAGGCGAGGGTGCCGATGACGTTCACCTCGAGCACCTTGCGCGCGGCGTCGAGGTCGAGGTCAGCGAGCGGGCCGTAGACGGGGTTGATGCCCGCGTTGTTGACGAGGATGTCGAGGCGCCCGAACTCCGAGGCGATGCGCGCGAACACCTCCTCTCGGTGCGCAGGGTCGTCAGCGGCACCCGCCACGCCGATCGCTCGCGCCCCCAGATCCGCGACCGCGTCGGCGAGCGCCTCCGCACCCCGGGCGGTCACGCAGACGGATGCCCCCTCGGCGATGAATCGGCGGGCGATGGCCAGGCCGATGCCGCGGCTCGCACCGGTCACCAGCGCCGCGCGGCCGGAGAGCGGCCCGTCGGGGTGCGTCATGATGATCTCCTTCGATCCCGTGATTTCTCTAATCTTCATTAAACTTCTGCGCTCGCGCAAGGCATCCGACCAACCGGAATAAGGTGTTGACTCTTAAAATTTTGAATGCATAATAAAAACTGTGACCCGCGATGAGGCGGAGGAAGAGAGGCCCGCGATGGCGCTGACCCGAGACCTGTACGACGACGATCACGAGGAGTTCCGCAAGATCGTGCGGGAGTTCGTCGAGCGTCACGCCAAGCCGCACGCCGAGAGGTGGGATGCCTCCGGCGTCGTCGACCGCGAGCTGTTCACCGCGGCGGCCGAGGCCGGCATCCTCGGATACTCGATCGCCGAGGAGTACGGCGGCGGCGGATCCGACGACTTCCGCTTCAACGCGATCATGGCCGAGGAGCTCGCGGGCAACCCCGTCTCCAGCGGCATGGCCGGCATCGCCCTGTCGAACGACATCACCATCCCCTACTTCACCGATCTCACGGACGACGAGCAGAAGCGGCGCTGGCTGCCCGGCATCGCATCCGGCGAGCTCATCACCGCGATCGCGATGACCGAGCCCGGCACCGGCAGCGATCTGTCCGGCATACGCACCTCCGCAGTGCGCGACGGCGACGACTACATCGTCAACGGGTCGAAGATCTTCATCTCCAACGGCCAGAACGCCGACCTCGTCGCCACCGCCGTGCGCACTTCCCACGACCCGCACCGCGGACTCAGCCTGCTCGTCATCGAGCGCGGCATGCCCGGCTTCAGCCGCGGCAAGAACCTCGACAAGGTCGGCCTGCACGCGCAGGACACCAGCGAGCTCATCTTCGAGGATGTGCGGGTACCGGCATCCAACCTGCTCGGTGAGGAGGGCGCGGGCTTCGCCGGCCTCATGCGCAACCTCCCGCAGGAGCGGCTCTCGATCGCGGCGGGCGCCGTGGCATCCAGTGAGGGAGTGCTCGCGCGCACCCTCGGCTACGTCAAGGACCGCACCGCCTTCGGCAAGCCCATCGGGTCGTTCCAGAACACCCGCTTCGAGCTCGCAGACATGGTGACCGCGACGCAGGCGAGCAGGGCGTTCGTCGACCGGGCGATCCGCCAGCACTGCGCGGGCGAGCTGTCGGCGGCGGATGCCTCGGCGGCGAAGTTCCACACCACCGAGCACTACGTCGACATCGTGAACCGCTGCCTGCACCTGCACGGCGGATACGGCTACATGCAGGAGTACCGCATCGCCCAGGACTACCTGGATGCGCGGATCACCACCATCTACGGGGGAACGACCGAGATCATGAAAGAGATCGTCGGCCGGGACCTCGGGCTCTGAGACAAGGATGTGAAAGAGATGACTGACGCGTACATCTACGACGCCGTGCGCACCCCGCGCGGCAAGAACAAGGGCGGGGCGCTGCACGCCACCAAGCCGGTCGACCTCGTCGTGGCCCTGATCGACGCGATCCGAGACCGCAACCCGGGGCTCGACGCGAACGAGATCGACGACATCGTGCTGGGCGTCGTCTCGCCCGTCGGCGAGCAGGGCGGCGACATCGCCCGCACCGCCGCCCTCGTGGCGGAGCTGCCCGAGTCCGTCGCCGGCGTGCAGATCAACCGGTTCTGCGCCTCGGGCCTGGAGGCCGTGAACCTCGCCGCGCAGAAGGTGGCATCCGGCTTCGAGGACCTCGTGCTCGCCGGCGGCGTCGAGTCGATGTCGCGCGTGCCGATCGGCTCGGACGGCGGCGCCTACGCACAGGACCCGACGACCGCCTACGACAACTACTTCGTGCCGCAGGGCATCGGCGCCGACCTCATCGCCACGATCGAGGGCTTCACCCGCGAGGACGTCGACGCGTTCGCGGCGCGCTCGCAGGAGCGCGCGGAGACGGCTTGGCAGGAAGGACGATTCGCGAAGTCGATCGTCCCAGTGCGCGACATGAACGGCGTCACCCTGCTCGAGACCGACGAGCACCGCCGCCCGGAGTCGACCGTCGAGTCGCTCGGACAGCTGCCGGCGAGCTTCGCGACGGTCGGCGCGCAGGCTGGGTTCGACGCCGTGGCCCTGCAGAAGTATCACGCGGTCGAACGCATCGAGCATGTGCATGGTCCGGGCAACTCGTCGGGCATCGTCGACGGCGCCGCCCTCATGCTCATCGGATCCCGCGCGGCCGGCGAGACCGCGGGCCTGACGCCCCGCGCCCGCATCATCGCCACCGCCGTCACCGGCTCCGAGCCGACGATCATGCTCACCGGTCCCACGCCGGCGACGCAGAAGGCCCTCGACCGGGCCGGCCTCACCGTCGACGACATCGACCTGTTCGAGCTGAACGAGGCCTTCGCGGCCGTGGTCATGAAGTGGCAGAAGGATCTCGGCATCCCGGACGAGCGGGTCAACGTCAACGGCGGAGCCATCGCCATGGGGCATCCGCTGGGCGCCACCGGCGCCATGATCCTGGGCACGCTGCTCGACGAGCTCGAGCGCCAGGGCCTGAAGCGGGGCCTGGCGACGCTGTGCGTCGGCGCCGGGATGGGCATCGCCACCATCATCGAGCGGGTCTGAGCCCGAGGGTTCGAGGAGGAACCATGAGCATCGCAGAGAACGTCGAGACGTACACCGGATACGCCTGGGAGCGGGATGCCGACGGCATCGTCACCGTGACCATGGACGACCCTGATGCGTCCGTCAACACCATGAACCCGCACTTCACCGCCGCCCTCGAGGCGACCGTCGACCGGCTCGAGGCCGAGCGCGAGAGCATCGCCGGTGTCATCCTCGCCTCGGCGAAGAAGAGCTGGTTCGCCGGCGGCGACCTGAACCTGCTGCGCGCGGCGGACCCGGCGAAGGCCGCCGAGGAGACCGCGCACATCGACCACGTCAAGGCGCTGCTGCGCGGTCTCGAACAGCTCGGCCGTCCTGTCGTGGCCGCCCTCAACGGCACCGCGCTCGGCGGCGGGCTCGAGGTCGCCCTCGCCTGCCACCACCGGATCGCGGCATCCGACGCCCGCGGCGCGCAGTTCGGCCTGCCCGAGGTCTCACTCGGCCTGCTCCCCGGCGGCGGCGGGATCACTCGCACGGTGCGGATGCTGGGACTGCAGAAGGCGCTGCAGGAGGTCATCCTGCCGGCGACGAAGTTCCGCACCGAGGATGCGGTCGCCGTCGGCATCGTCGACGAGACGGCGCCGCTCGCCGAGCTCCACGATCGGGCGCGCGCCTGGATCACCGCGAATCCGGCCCCGGTGGTGCCGTGGGATGAGAAGGGCTTCCGGCTGCCGGGCGGCGCGGTCTCGTCGCCGTCGGTCGCCGGCATGCTGCCGGCGCTGCCCGCCCTGCTGCGCAAACAGCTCAAGGGCGCGCCCATGCCGGCGCCGCGCGCGGCGCTCGCCGCCGCCGTCGAGGGCGCGTACGTCGACTTCGACACGGCGTCGCGCATCGAGACCCGCTACCTCGTCAGCCTCACGCACGACCAGGTCGCGAAGAACATGATCAAGGCGTTCTTCTTCGACCTGCAGGAGATCAACGCCGGCGGCAGCCGGCCGCTGGCATCCGACGGCTCCCCGTTCCCGAAGTTCACCGCCACGAAGGTCGGCGTGATCGGGGCCGGCATGATGGGCGCCGGCATCGCCTACGTCTCGGCGAGGGCCGGCATCGACGTGGTACTGAAGGACGTCTCCGTCGAGGCGGCGGAGAAGGGCAAGGACTACTCCCGAATGCTGGAGCAGAAGGCTCTCGCTCGGGGGAAGACGACCCCGGAGAAGTCCGAGGCGCTGCTCGCCCGCATCCACCCGACCGCCGACGCCGCCGACTTCGACGGTGTGGACTTCGTCATCGAGGCCGTCTTCGAATCGGTGCCGGTCAAGCAGGGCGTCTTCCAGGAGATCGAGGACATCGTGCGCCCGGATGCCGTTCTCGGCTCGAACACGTCGACACTGCCGATCACCCAGCTGTCGGAGGGGGTGAAGCGTCGGGACGACTTCATCGGCATCCACTTCTTCTCCCCCGTCGACAAGATGCCGCTCGTGGAGATCGTGCGCGGCGAGAACACCGGCGACGAAGTGCTGGCGAAGACGTTCGACTACGTGCAGCAGATCCGCAAGACCCCGATCGTCGTCAACGACTCCCGGGGGTTCTTCACCTCGCGCGTGATCGGCACGTTCATCGCCGAGGCGGTCGCCGCGGTCGGCGAGGGCGTGGAACCGGCATCCGTCGAGCAGGCGGCCCTCCAGGCCGGCTACCCGGCAGGAGCGCTCCAGCTGCTGGACGAGCTGACCATCTCGCTGTCGCAGAAGATCCGGATCGAGACGCGCACCGCCGTCGAGGCCGACGGGGGCGTGTGGACGGAGCATCCGTCCGAGGCCGTCATGGACTGGATCGTCGATGAGGCGAAGCGGCCCGGCCGCAAGGCCGGCGGCGGATTCTACGACTACTCCCCCGAAGGCCGGCGGGTCGGCATCTGGCCCGGACTGCGCGAGAAGTACGGATCCGGACGCACGGTGCTGCCGCTGATCGACCTGCAAGAGCGGATGCTGTTCGCCGAGGCGCTGGATGCCATCGACTGCCTCGACAAGGGCGTGCTGACGTCCGTCGCCGACGCGAACATCGGCTCGATCTACGGCATCGGGTTCCCCGCCTGGACCGGCGGCGTGCTGCAGTACGTCAACCAGTACGACGGCGGCCTGGACGGGTTCATCGCCCGGGCCCGCGAGCTCGCCGATACCTACGGCGAGCGCTTCGCCCCGCCCGCATCGCTGACCGCCCGCGCCGAGCGGGGTGAGACCTATGAATGAGCAGCCGCGGTTGCGCACCCCCTTCACCGAGGCGCTCGGCATCGAGCATCCGGTCGTGCAGGGCGGGATGATGTGGGTCGGACGCGCCGAACTCGCCGCAGCCGTCTCGGAAGCGGGTGGTCTCGGCATGATCACCGCGCTCACCCAGCCGACGCCGGCGGATCTGACGAAGGAGATCGCTCGGGCGCGCGCCCTCACCGACAAGCCGTTCGGGGTGAACCTGACGATCCTGCCGTCGATCAACCCGCCGCCCTACGACGAGTACCGGCGGGCGATCATCGATGCGGGCATCACGATCGTCGAGACGGCGGGGTCGAGCCCCGAGCCGCACATGGACCAGTTCCGCGATGCCGGGGTGAAGGTCATCCACAAGTGCACCTCGGTGCGGCATGCGCTCAAGGCGCAGGCCGTCGGAGTCACGGCGGTGTCGATCGATGGATTCGAGTGCGCGGGCCATCCGGGCGAGGACGACGTGCCCGGGCTCGTGCTGATCCCGGCGGCGGCGGATGCTCTGGACATCCCGTTCATCGCCTCCGGCGGCTTCGCCGACGGGCGGGGGCTGGCGGCGGCACTCTCACTCGGCGCCCACGGCGTGAACATGGGGTCGCGGTTCATGTCGACCGTGGAGTCGCCGATCGCGCAGAGCGTGAAGGACCGGATCGTCGAGGCGAGCGAGCTCGACACGAACCTCATCTTCCGGTCGCTGCGCAACACCGCGCGGGTGGCGAAGAACGCCGTATCGGACGAGGTCGTGAGGATCCTCGCCGAGGGCGGGCAGTTCCCCGACGTGCAGCCGCTCGTCGCCGGAGCCCGGGGGCGCAAGGTGTTCGAGGACGGCGACCTGGATGCGGGGATCTGGACGGTCGGTCAGGTGCAGGGCCTCATCCGCGACATCCCGACCGCGGGCGAGGTCGTCCACCGCACGGTCACGCAGGCGCATCGGGTGCTGCAGGAGCGACTGGCGATGTTCGGCTGACCTCTCCGTCACTCCCACCGTTGCCCCGCCGACTCAGGGCCGGCCCTCGCACAGCGCGCAGCGCGCACCACCGCTGCATAACTCCGGAGAAACGCCGGTCCCGCCGGTTTCGCGGCTGCGAAATCACGGAAGCACAGAAAATCTCCGGAGTTATGCAGGGCGGAGGCGTGTCAGGGGCGGGCGAAGGTGCCGAAGCGCACCATGTCCTGCGCGCCGTGGACGAGGTCGTCGAGCGAGCGGGTGCGGGGGTTCCACCACTCCACCGCCCAGTTCATCGACCCGAGCAGCAGCAGACGGAACACGTTGATGTCGACGCCCTCGCGCAGCTCACCGGCATCCTGCGCGGTGAGGAAGAGCTCGCGCCACAGGCTGCTGTATGCGCCCTCTTCCGCGGCGGGCCGCACGCGCAGGTGCTCGGGCACCTGGCCGGCGTTGCGCACCGATGCGGTCGTGTAGTCCGAGATCTGCAGCTCGTAACGCAGGTGGGCATCGACGGCGACCAGGATGCGATCGGAGGGCGTTGCGGCATCATCCAGCTCCGCGAGCACCTCCTCGACATGCACGCGCACCCGATGCGCGCCCGCCCACATGACCTCTTCGACGAGCTCATCGCGCGACGCGAAGTAGTAGTAGATCGCCGGCGCCTGCACGCCCGCGGCCTCGGCGACGTCGGTCAGCCGTGTACCCGCATAGCCCTTGCGGCTGAGCACCTGTGCCGCGGCATCCAGGATCCGTTGGCGCGTGCGCGCCGACTTCGATGTCTGCTCCGTCGTCATTCCAGCATTCTAACGATGGTTCGAAAAATCTCACCGCCTCTTGCCCCGGGAAAACAACGGGGCTAACGTGAATTGTCATTAACTTTTTCTCAATGAAGAGCAAGAGGAACCCGCCATGACCATCACCCGTGCAGAAGAATCCGCCCGTCTCGTCGCGCATGATCCGCGCGACGGCAGCGTGATCGCCGAATACGCCCTCGAAGACGACGCCCGCGTCGCCGAGCGCGTTCAGACCGCCCGCGATGCCGCCACCTGGTGGGCCGCGCAGGGGTTCGACGGCCGCAAGCGCATCGTCCTCGCTTGGAAGGGGGCGATCGCGCGCGGCGCGGCAGATCTTGCGGCGATCATCTCGCGCGAGACCGGCAAGCCGGAGGGGGACGCTCTGCTGGAGGTCATGCTCACGCTCGGCCACCTCGACTGGGCGGCCAAGAACGCCCACCGCGTTCTGAAGCCCCGTCGCGTCAAAGCCGGCATCATCAACTACAACCAGAAAGCGACGCTGCGCTATGAACCGCACGGGGTCGTCGGCGTGATCGGCCCCTGGAACTATCCGCTGTACACGCCGATGGGCTCGATCTCGTACGCCCTGTCGGCGGGCAACGCCATCGTCTTCAAGCCCAGTGAGCTCACCCCCGGGACGGCCCGCTGGATCGAAGCGCGCTGGAGCGAGGTCTGCGACCGCCCCGTCCTGCAGGTCACCACGGGCGACCGCACCACCGGCGCCGCGCTCGTGCGCGCCGGCGTCGACAAGATCGCCTTCACCGGTTCGACGGCCAGCGCCAAGCGGGTCATGGCCGCGTGCGCCGAGACGCTGACCCCGCTGGTCGCGGAATGCGGAGGGAAGGACGCCCTGATCATCGCCGAGGATGCCGACCTCGATGCCGCAGCGGACTTCATCACCTTCGGCGGCTTCGGCAATGCCGGGCAGACGTGCGTGGGCGTCGAGCGCGTGTATGCGGTGCGTTCGGTGCGCGACGCGCTGGTCGAGAAGGTCCTGGAGCGCGCGCGCCGGCTCTCGCTCGACGGCGATGCCCCGGCGTACGGACCGCTCACGCTCGCGTCACAGTCCGAGATCATCGCGGACCACATCGCGGATGCCGTCGCGCGGGGCGGCCGCGCGGTACTCGAGGGCCCGGAGTCGGTGACCGGCCGGCGCGTCGCCCCGGTCATCCTCGTCGATGTTCCGGAGGAGTCGGATGCTGTGCGAGCCGAGACCTTCGGCCCGACGGTCGTCATCAACGCTGTCTCCGACCTCGATGAGGCAGTGGCTCACGCGAACGCGACCGACTTCGGCCTGGGCGCGGCTGTCTTCACCCGCAGTGCGAAGACGGGCGAGGCTGTGGCCGCTCGTCTCCGCGCCGGGGTGGTGACGATCAACTCCGTGCTGGGTTTCGCCGCGATCCCCGCCCTGCCGTTCGGCGGGGTGAAGGGCTCGGGGTTCGGGCGCATCCACGGCGCCGATGGGCTGCGCGAGTTCAGTGTTCCGAAGTCGGTGGCCCGCCAAACACGGGATGCCGCGATGAAACTGCTCACGATGGATCGCAGCGACCGCGATATGCATCTCGTCGCGAAGCTCATCCCGATGCTGCACGGCAAGGGAAAGTAGCCCCGGGAACCCGCCTCTTCTCCGGGAAGGGCGGGCTCAGATGCCGAGCACGGCCTCGACGAAACCGGCGAGCCGAGCCGCGGCGGCGTCATCGCGTTCGGCGAGCAGCGGCATCTGGTCCGTGATGACGCTGAAACCGGCGTGCACGAGCACCGCCGCCTCGCGGCCGCCGAGTTCGGGACGCACGGCCTGCAGCAGCGCGGTCCAGTCGGCGACGTGGGCGCGCTGCATCGCGCGCAGGCGACGCTGGTCCTCGGGGGCGAGGTTGCCCAGCTCGGAGAAGTAGATCCGCATCAGCGCCAGGTTGCGGAACGAGTGGTCGACATAGGCGCGGCAGAGTCGGCGCAGAGCCTCATCGGAGGTGAGCGACGACTCGCGGACGTGCAGCATGGCCCGTTCGAGCGAGACCGCCGCGCGATCGCAGGCCGCGAGCAGCACCGCCGGCTTGCCGTCGAAATGCCGGTATACGCCGGAGGGCGTCAGATCGACCTCGACGGCGAGGTCCTCGATCGTGACCTCGTTGTACCCGCGTTCGGCGAACAGCCGGATCGCGGTGTCGACGAGCTGCTCGCGCCTCCCGGAAGCGGTATCCCTCTGTTCGAGGAGATCGCCCGCGGCGGGTACCGAAGATGCGACCGTCGGGTCGATGTCGAGCATCCGCCAGGCGGCTTCCTTCAACAGCGCCCGCAAGCTTCGCATCGCGACCACCGTGCGGTGCGCGGTGACGCTCGCGACGACGCTGAGCGCGGCGAGCACGATGAGCCGCCGCTCGTGCTCGTCGATGTCCGACCGATAGAGCCGGTGCGGCTCCTCGAACCTCTCACGCAGCATCCGGAACTCCGCCGTGAGGCGCTCGCGGTCATCACGCTCGAGGTAACGGCCCTCCCAGCGATAGATGCCGCCGATGGTGCGCAGGTCGATCGTCGTCGCGATGACGTCGTCGAGCAGCTCGTCGAGAGCGGCGCGGGCATCCGTCGCCGTCTCGATGGGCTGCTCGGCGGCATCCGCCGTAGCGTCGATCAACTGGCGGACGAGGGCGAAGGCCGTGGTGACGAACAGCGCGTACTTGTTCGGGAAGTGCCGGTACAGCGCCGGCGCGGAGATGCCGACGGCGTCTGCGATGTCCTGCATGCCGACGGCGTGATACCCGCTGCGGGCGAATGCGGCGGCGGCAGCCTCCTGGATGCGGCGCTTGCGATCGCGCGGACGCGTCCGGTTCACGGGCAGGCCGGCGGAGGATGACATAGCCGACAGCCTACCGGCCGCTGTCCGCACGTGATTATCTATTAACTTCCGGATGCCTCAGCGATGTGAATTCTCGTTAACAAAGTGCGTGACAACCGGAACACGCGGTGGCATACTCATGACAAGCCCCGCCGCGACGACGCGGTGACGACGCATCGATGAAGATGAAGGGACCCTCCCGATGTCCGAGCAGTCCGTTTCTGCGATCCCTGCGGCCGTGCGCCGCAACCACTGGATGAACCAGACAGCGACGCACGCCGAGATCACACCCGACGGCACCGCATTCAAATTCCTCGGCGAGGTGACGACCTGGCGCCAGGCCGCCGACCGCATGGACGCGTTCGCCGCCGCCCTCGCCCGCCGAGGCGTCGGAGTCGGCGACCGCGTGCTGCTGCTGACCCTGAACCGTCCCGAGGTCGTGCTGTCGGTCTTCGGCATCAACCGGCTCGGCGCGATCGCCGTGCCGATCAACATCCGCCTCACCCCGCCCGAGATCGCCTACATCGTCGACGACGCCGATGCCGACGTGCTCATCGTCGAGGCACCGCTCGCCCCGCTCGCCCCGCTCGCCCCGCTCGTCGGCGCCGTCGCGCAGGTGACCGACCGCATCAAGAAGGTCATCGTGATCGGCGAGCCCGTCGCCGAGGGGCAGGAGTCCTGGGCGGATCTCATCGCCGAGGACCCCGCCGACTTCGAGGCTCCCGACGTGCCTGAAGACACGACGTGCCTCATCATGTACACCTCCGGCACGACCGGCCGCCCCAAGGGCGCCATGCTCGACCATGTCAACCTGTTCGCGCAGGCACTGACGCTGCTTCGCGTGAACAAGGTGTTCGGCGAGGACGACATCTCGTTCATGACCGCCCCGCTGTTCCATATCGCCGGCCTCGGCTCCATCGCGCCGAACTTCGTCATCGGCATCCCGACCGTCATCCACCCGCTCGGCGCGTTCAACCCGACCGAGCTGCTCGATGCCTGGGAGCGCGAGCGCGCGACCATCGTGTTCAACGTGCCGCAGCAATGGCAGGTGATCTGCGCCGATCCGAGCATTCCCGAGCGCGATCTGCATCTGCGCATCATCAGCTGGGGCGCGGCCCCCGCGTCCGACACCCTGCTGCAGCAGATGAGCGACTGCTTCCCGAAGGCGACGAACGTCGCCGTGTTCGGACAGACGGAGATGACGCCGATCACCTGTGCTCTCAGCGGCGAGGACTCGCTGCGCAAGCTCGGGTCGGTGGGCCGCCCCATCCCGACCCTCCAGTACCGTGTCGTTGACGACGAGATGAACGACGTCGCGCGCGCGGCAAGGTCGGCGAGATCCTCTACCGCGGCCCGAACATGATGAAGGGGTACTGGCGCAAGCCTGCCGAGACGGCCGAGGCGTTCGAGGGTGGCTGGTTCCACTCCGGCGACCTGGTCCGCCAGGACGCGGAGGGCTTCGTCTGGGTCGTCGACCGCAAGAAGGACATGATCATCTCCGGCGGCGAGAACATCTACTGCGCCGAGGTCGAGAACGTCCTCGGCGCGCATCCGAAGATCCTCGAGGCGGCGGTCTACGGCCGCGCCGATGAACGGTGGGGCGAGATCGCCGTCGCTGCTGCGGCTCTGCGCGAGGGCGAAGACCTCTCCCTCGACGAGCTGCAGGCCTGGCTCGGCGACAAGCTCGCCCGCTTCAAGCAGCCCAAGGCCCTGGTCGTCGTGGCGGCTCTCCCGCGAAACGCCGCGGGCAAGGTCAACAAGGTCGCGATGCGCGCCGCCGACCGCGAAGAGGCAGTGGTCTAGACGATGAATGCTGCTGTGGCTGCGCTCGTCCGGGAGCGCGGCGGATCCGTCGCGCTTTCGGAAGTCTCCGTGCGCGAGCCCGGCGCGGGCGAGATCCTCGTGCGCATCCATGCGTCCGGCGTGTGCCCCACCGATTTGTTCGGGATGTCCGGCGGAGCGGGCGACCGCTTCCCCGCGGTGTTCGGCCACGAAGGAGCGGGCATCGTCGAGCGGATCGGTACCGACGTCGGCACCGTGCAGGCCGGCGATCGTGTGGTGCTCAGCTTCGACGCCTGTGGTGCGTGCACGCGATGCGATGACGGGCATCCGGCCTACTGCGAGCGCTTCGCGGAAAGGAACTATGACCCGCGGTCGGATGCCACGAACGTCGAGGAGTCCGTGACGACGGGGTGGATGGCGCAGTCGTCGTGGTCGACCCTCGCAATCGCCCGGGCGTCGAATGCTGTGCGCATTCCGGATGATGTGCCTTGGGAGGTGGCGGCCCCGCTGGGATGCGGCATCCTCACGGGTGCGGGAACCGTGCTCAACGTGCTGCGACCGGGGCCCGGCGACGCGTTGCTCGTGATCGGCGCCGGCACGACGGGTCTCGCCGCGATCGCGGCAGCTGCCCATCGTGGTATCGCGCGCATCGTCGCCAGCGATCCCTCCCCCGAACGGCGAAGGCTCGCCCGCGACTTCGGCGCCACCGAGGCGGTCGCACCGGATGCCCTCGATGCTCGCACCCTCGCCGCCACCCACGCGCTCGACACGGTCGGCAACCAGGAGACCATCGACACCGGACTCGCCGCCCTGCGCCCGCAGGGCGTGTGCGCGACCGTGGCGCTGCATGCAGGGGCGAATCGGATCAGCCTCTCGCAGTCGCAGCTGCTCTGGGGGCGCAGCCTGACCGGCGTCATCGAGGGAGACGCGCAGATCCACCGCGATATCGCGCTGCTCATCGCACTGTGGCGAATCGGCCGCCTGCCGATCGAGAAGCTCGTCCGCCGCTACCGCTTCGATGAGATCGGCGCCGCGATCGACGCTTCCCGCTCCGGACACGCGATCAAACCGGTGTTGATGATGGAACCCGACTTCGCGGATGCACCGGATGCCGCCTCCCTCCTCGATGTGGCGGCAGCGCTGCGCGCCGGCGGAGTTGCCGTCGATGCCCTTCCGCTGCTGTGGCGGTCGCTGCCGCCGGTCTCGCCGAACGAGCTGCGCGGACTCTGGAAGGGCACGGGGTTGAGCATCGGGCATCCGACCCATCGGATGCTGGGACGCACCGGCTGGTTCGGAAAGCTCTTCCGCTCGGACGACGACGTCGTCCCGCTCGTCTGCGAAGCATTCGACGGCACCCTCACGGCGAACACCGCACTCGCCCGCGGCGGCGCGATGCTGCGCACCGCTGTGCACGACGGCATCCCCACCGCCGCGATGTCGTATGACGGGATGCCGGTCATCGACCTGTTCACCCGCATCGGGCCCGACGCCGTGCTCGGTGTCATGACCGGCCGCGACGCCGCCGCGCCTGACGGCTCGCTGTACTTCTTCCTCCTGGAGAAGGTCCCCGACCGCGAGGTCGGATCGCCCCGCTCTCAGACGTAGTCATCGGCGTGCAGCGGACGCACCCCGCGCGAATGGACGATGAACTGCGCGCGCAGAGGAACATCCAGCAGGGCCGCCGCATCGGCCATCGCCCGCGCCCAAGCTGCGTCGGCGGCCTTCGCAGCGTCACCGCCTCGGCGCTCCCAGGCGAGCACCACGTGCGCGTTGCCGCTGATCTCGCGCATCATGCCGATCCGGTGCATCAACAGGTGGGCCTGGGTCACCGCTCCCGAATGCTCATCGTCGACGGCGCCGTGCGGATCCCCGGGATAGTCCGCGATCGGCAGGAGCGGGTCGCCGAGGCATCCGCGCTCATCGAGGAAGAGCACCCACACCTGGCGGCGGGCCGCCTTCTGCAGAAGGAGATCGAGCATGTCGCGCAGATCATCGTCGGAGTGCAGGACGCGGTCTCGCAGGGAGTTCTGTGCTTCGGTCATGCGCTCGATCCTGAAGCATCCGATGCTCGCGGATCAGCGCTCTCGCGCGTCCTGTGCACACGAATCCTGCGACGGCGACCCGTGCAGAACATGACGAAGCGGCCGGGGGCACACGCCCCCGGCCGCTTCGTTCGCATCGGTCACTCCCAGGTGACGACGGGCGTCTCCTCGGAGAAGTCGACCGAGGGCGATCCCATGCGCCCGCCGAACCAGACCTCGAACTGCGCAGTCTCGCCGTCCTTCTCGCCCTCGAGCGTCGTGTCGATGTCGACGGAATCATAGGTCGAGACCATCGTCGGGTAGGAGTAGCTCGTCTGCGGCTTCAGGCTGTCGAGATCCTTCTGCCCCTCGGCGGTGATCGTGCGGGTCACGCTGCCGTCGACCGGTTCGTAGCCCTGGATGTCGATGCCCGTGAGATCCATGCCGCACGGCGTCGCCAGAGTCTTCAGCGCGATGCACTCCTCCAGCGATGCGCGCACGAGCGAGCGGAACGTCGCCGCGCCCTCGTCGGAGAGCTTCGGGTACAGGTCGTAGAAGACCTCCGAGTGCTCCTCATCCGCCAGCGTGAACGTGTCGCTCTCGGCGTCGATCACGAACTCCTCGTAGGCGAGCGCGAGCTGGTAGGTGCCGGGGAACAGCTCCGTGTATTCCTCCTGCGGTTCGAAGCCGTTGATCGTCAGCCCCAGACCTTCGAACGCCGACAGCGATGCGCTCACGAGGCCATCACTGATGCGCCAATCGCCATCGCCGTAGTTCCAGACGGTGAAGTCGCGCTCGATCGTCTCATCGCCGACCATGAATCTCGCCGAGACCTCGGATTCGTAAACATCGCGGGAGCTCTCGGTCTCCTCGACCACGATGTCCGTGATGGGTGCGATCGCGAGGGACGCCGCGAGCATCTCATCCGTGAGCAGGCTGTCATCGCCGTACACATCGATGAATTCGAGAGCGGCCTCCGCGTCGCCGGCGGCGAGCGCGGTGAGGTACTCCTCGACGATGCCGGATGCCGTCTGGGCGGGGCCGCGCAGCAGAACGGGCACGATGATCGCCGCGGCGATCAGCAGAACGAGAGCCGCACCGCCGCCGATCAGGCCGAAGAGCAGGCCCTTCGACATCGGCTTCTTCGCCGCCGGCGGCTGGGCCGGGTAGCCGGCGACGGGGTATCCGCCCGGAACAGGGACGCCCGTGCTCGGGTCGTACGCCGGCGCGGCACCGGCATACGCGGCGGCGTTCGGGTCGTAGGCGGGTGCGGCACCGGGGTACGCGGCGGTCGCGTTCGGGTCATAGGCCGGGGCAGCACCGGGGTACGCAGGAGCGACGCCCGGCTGAGCGGGCGTCTCGCTCGAGGCCGGGGGCATGGGCGCTCCGGGCGCGACGAGCGGCGGCGCGGCGGCCGGTTCGGGCGCGACGACAGGCTCCGGCTCAGCGATGGGCTCGGGCGCGACGACGGGCTCGGATGCTGCAACCGGCTCCGGGATCTCGACTGCGGTTTCCGCCGGCGCCGGAATGCTCTCAGCCGGAGCCTCAGGTGCAGTGGGCGCTGCGTCAGCGACGTTCTCCGGGACGGGCGCTTCAGCAGCAGCCGTCTGATCAGCGGGCGTCTCGGATGACAGCAGCCCCCCGATGTCGTGGGCGCCTGCCGCTGCGGCGTCGGAATCGGCCGCGGGAATCGGCGGGATGTTCTGGGGATTCTCCGGTGTCTCGTTCGTCACGGATCCCATCGTAGATCCAAAGGTCCCGCATAGAACGAGCTGATCGCCCCTGCCCGACGGAACGTGATCAGATCGAGGCGAATCAGCGGCTTTCCCTCCCCCCGAGGCGGCCTCCGCCGCCTCGGGGAGGGATGCTTCAGCCCGCTGCTTCTTCTTCGCGCTCCAGCGCCTCGACGGTCGCAGCATCCGCCACATAACCGTCGATGTGACGTTCGTCGACCCCGCTGTACGCCGACAACGGGCGAATCAGCGCATTCGACGCCTGCTGCTCGAGGATGTGCGCCGTCCACCCCGTGATGCGCGCCGCGATGAACAGCGGCGTGAAGGTGAGCGTGTCGTACCCGATGAGGTTGTACGCCGGTCCCGACGGGTAGTCGAGGTTCGGATAGATGCCCTTGCGGGAGACGAACTCGCTCTCGAGGGTGTCGTAGAGCTCCGCGACATCCGGCCGATCGTAGTGCGCGACCAGGGTGTCCAGAGCCGCCTTCATCGTCGGAACGCGCGAGTCGCCGCGCTTGTACACGCGGTGCCCGAAGCCCATGATCTTCCGCTTCTCGGCGAGCGCGGCATCCAGCCACCCCACCACCTGATCCGCCGACCCGATCTCATCGAAGATGTGCATGACGGCCTCGTTCGCCCCGCCGTGCAGCGGCCCCTTCAGCGCACCGATCGCACCGACGACCGCCGAGTACAGATCGCTGAGCGTCGAGGTGATCACACGCGCGGTGAACGTGGAGGCGTTGAACGAGTGCTCCGCATAGAGGATCATCGAGCGGTTGAACGCATCGACGACGACCGGAGCGGCCTCCTCGCCGAACGTCAGCCAGAGGAAGTTCGCCGCGTAGTCGAGGTCGTCGCGCGATTCGACGGCTTCCAGCCCGCGGCGACGGCGCTGCCCGTACGACACGATCGCCGGAAGCGCCGCGAACAGCTTCAGGCTGCGCTCGAGGTTCTGCTCGGGAGTGCCGACAGCATCCAGAACATTGCCCGAACCGGCCGTCTCGATCGCACCGATCACGCTGACCGCGGTGCGCACCTCGTCCATCGGGTGAGCGTCCAGGGGCAGAGCGTCGATGGCTTCCTTCACCGCCGGAGTCAGCGCGCGATGAGCGCGCTCCGTCGCGCGGAACGCCGCGAGCTCCGTTTCCGTCGGCAGCTCACCGTTCCACAGGAGATAGGCCACAGCCTCGAAGGACTGCGTCGCCGCGAGCTCCTGCACCGGATAGCCCCGGTACAGGAGACTGTTCGTCTCGGGATTGACCTTGCTGATCGCCGTCTCATCGGCGACGACGCCGGCGAGGCCCTTCTTGATGTCGCTCATGCTCACTCCTTCGTGATGGTGAAGTTGAAGACGCCCGAGTCGAAATGGTTGTACGACTCGTAGTCGATCAGATCGTAGAGATCGGCGCGGTGCTGCATCTCGCCGAGCTTCGAGGTCAGATGCCCCTCGTCGACGAGGGTATCGAGAGCACGGCCCGTCGCCCCCATCGCGATGCGCAGCATCGACACCGGCCAGATGACGATGTTCACACCGACATCGCGCAGCTGGTCGACGCTGAACAGATCGGACTTCCCGAACTCCGTCATGTTCGCCAGGATCGGCACGTCGACGGCATCCCGCATCGCGGCGAACTCCTCGAGCGAGCGCATCGCCTCGGGGAAGATCGCATCGGCCCCTGCATCCACCAGCGCCTTCGCGCGATCCTTCGCCGCCTCGAGCCCGTCGACCGCGGCGATGTCGGTGCGCGCCATGATGAGGAAGTTCTCATCGCGGCGCGCATCGACCGCGGCACGGATGCGCTTGAGCGCGGTCTGCTCATCCACCACGGCCTTGCCGTCGAGGTGCCCGCAGCGCTTGGGGTTGATCTGGTCCTCGATGTGGGCGCCGGCGAGCCCCGCGTCCTCGAGTTCCTGGATCGTGCGCGCGACGTTCATCGGCTCGCCGAAGCCCGTGTCGGCATCGATGATCGCGGGCAGGTCGGTCATGCGCGCGATCTGCTTGCCGCGGCCTGCGACCTCGGTGAGGGTCGTGAGCCCGATGTCGGGCAGCCCGAGATCGGCGGAGAGCACGGCGCCGGAGATGTATACGCCCTCGAACCCCTTCTCCTGGATGAGACGGGCCGACAGCGGGTTGAACGCGCCGGGGAAGCGCAGCAGCTCCCCCGTCGTCAGGCATTCGCGGAACAGGCGCCGCTTCTCGGCGGGGGTCGTGTTCGAATACAGCATCAGAACAGCCCCGTCGTGGTGGGCTCGGCCGCCACGACACCCGGCTTCGCGATGATCGACAGCTCGGCGACCTCCGCGGCGGTCAGCTCGGGCAGACGCTGCACGAGCTCGAGGAAGCGCTCGATCTCCGCGGCCTCGAGCACGGGCTCGGCCAGCAGACGGAACTTGTTGATGTAGTTCTCGCGGGCGAAGGGCCGGGCGCCGAGCGGGTGGGCGTCGGCGACGGCGATCTCGTCGACGAGGGTCGACCCGTCGGTGAAGGTGATCTCCACGCGTCCGCCGAAGGCCTTCTCGGAGATGTCGTTCGAGTGGTAGCGGCGCGTCCACTCGGCGTCCTCGCGGGTGGTGACCCTGTTCCACAGTTCGACGGTGTCGGCGCGGCCCGCGCGCTCCGGGGTGTAGGAGTCGACGTGGTGCCACGCGCCGTCCTGCAGGGCGACCGCGAAGATGTACGGGATCGAGTGGTCGAGCGTTTCGCGCGAGGCCGTGGGGTCGTACTTCTGCGGGTCGTTCGCGCCGGAGCCGATCACGTAGTGGGTGTGGTGGCTGGTGTGCAGCACGACGGATTCGATGGCCGCGGTGTCGACGCCGTCGTTGTGGAGCTTGCGGGCGAGGTCGATCCAGGCCTGCGCCTGGTACTCGGCCGAGTGCTCCTTGGTGTAGCTGTCGAGGATGGCGCGCTTGGCCTCGCCGGCGGCGGGAAGCGGGACGTCGTAGGCGGCATCGGGGCCGTCGAGCATCCAGGCGATCACGCCGTCCTCGCCTTCGTAGATCGGCGAGGGCGAGGTCTGTCCGCGCATGGCGCGGTCGACGGCTTCGACGGCCATCTTTCCCGCGAAGGCGGGGGCGTGCGCCTTCCAGGTGGAGATCTCGCCCTTACGGCTCTGACGGGTGGCGGTCGTGGTGTGCAGTGCCTGCGACACGGCCTGGTAGATGGTCTCGGCGTCGAGGCCGAGGAGGGTGCCGATGCCGGCGGCGGCCGAGGGGCCGAGGTGGGCGACGTGGTCGATCTTGTGCTTGTGCAGGCAGATGGCCTTCACGAGGTCTACCTGGATCTCGTACCCGGTGGCGAGGCCGCGCACGAGGGCGCGCCCATCGCTGCCGACGTGCTGGGCGACGGCGAGGATCGGCGGGATGTTGTCGCCGGGGTGCGAGTAGTCGGCGGCGAGGAAGGTGTCGTGGTAGTCGAGCTCGCGCACGGCGACGCCGTTCGCCCACGCCGCCCATTCGGGGCTGGTGCGGTGGTCGAGGGCTGCGCCGAAGACGGTCGCGCCGGCGCCGCCGGTGGAGACTCCGTGGCTGAAGGCCTGGTCGCGGGCTGCGATGATCGGCGCGCGGGTGAGGGATGCCGCGGCCACCGATGCGTTGTCGATGATGCGGTTGATGATCATGTCGACGACGGCGGGCTCGACCTCGACGGCGTCGGTGGCGACCTCGGCGATCTTCCAGGCCAGCTGCTCCTCGCGGGGCAGGTTCTCTTCGCTCTTGTAGACGCGGATGTGGTGGTTGACGGTCATGACGATCCTTAGCTGTCGGCGGGGAGGGATTCGAGGATGCTGGTGAGCGCCTTGCGCAGATGCACGTGCGTGGCGTGCGCGGCGAGGTCGCCGTCGCGGTCGGCGATGGCTCGAGCGATGAGCCCGTGCTCGGCGACGGATTCGGCCAGGCGCACGGGGTTGTCGCGGGAGAGTCGGCGCACGCGGACGAGGTGGGTGCGCACGGTGCGCAGCGCCGAGGAGATGTAGTCGTTGGCGACGGCGTCGTCGACCGCGCGGTCGAAGCGGGCGATGAGCGTCTCGTAGTCTTCGCGGCCGTCGGCGGCGTCGAGGGATGCTCCGGCCCGGGCGAATTCGTCGGCGAGCCCGGTGAACAGTGCGGCGTCTCCGCGCACGGCGGCGAGGCGTGCGGCGGTCTCCTCGAGGGCGCGACGAATCTCGAAGAGCGCGCGGATGTCGTCGGCGTCGATGTCGGTGACGACGGTGACGCGGGGCGACTGCTGCTCGACGAGTCCGTCGGCGCTGAGCTGCTGGAGGGCTTCGCGCAGGGGCGTGCGGCTGACGCCGAGACGTGCGGCCTGTTCGACCTCGGCGAGCACGGTGCCCGGGGCGAGCACTCCGGACTGGATCTCATCGAGCAGGGTCGCGTAGGCGCGATCACTTGCCCGGGTTCGCTCGACTGCGGTGCTCACCCCGTCAGTGTATACACAAATCCCCCAATGGGGAACGGAGCCCGCATCCCGGCCGCAATAACGTATACAGAAGCGCTTGACTCAGTCCGCGTCGAACGCCCGGTACCCGGTGTGGTCCGGGTTCGGGCGCAGCATCCACCCCTCACCGTCGGCGACGACGAGGTTCTTCATCCCGCCGGCATCGGCGATCACGGCGTAGTCCTGACCGGCGTCGGCGGCGTAGCAGAACAGCGTGGTGAAGGGCTCGTCGCCGACGTTGACGCTGCGGTGCAGCCAGTGGCCGGGAACATTGACGGCCTGGCCGGGGGTGAGCTCGATCGCACTGCTCTGTCCGTCGAGGGTCTCGAGCAGCATGACGCCGCGACCGCTGAGGCAGTAGTACAGCTCGGCGCGGTCGGCGATGGCGTGCAGGTGCCCGCGTGTCATGGCGAACTCGTCGCCATAGCGGCCGGGGAGGAGCGTGCTGGTTCCGGTGATCAGCGCCCCGGAGCCCTCCTGGTAGCGGTGGTCGTCGACCCAGTAGACGAGGTGGTCGGCACCATGCTCACCGACGGCGCTCTCCCATGCCGCGTTGTCGCGGTAGACGCCCTCCATGTCGCCGATGTACTTCTCATACCGGCGTGACCGCCCGTCGATGCCGCCCTGGGGCGAGATCTGCAGAAGAGTGGGGATGTCGACGACGGGATAGGTGCTCACGCTGATCTCCTCAACTTGTAACTACAAGACTTGTAATTACAGGTATACTCCAAAACAGCACGATCCGGAACCGCAACCAACGAAGCAGGCACGAACTGTGATCATCGCCCACGACCTCGGCACCACCGGCAACAAGGCCTCGCTGCACCACGACGACGGCCGCCTGATCACCGCGACCACGGTCGGGTACCCGGCTCATTTCGCCGCCGGGGGCATCGCCGAGCAGGACCCTCAGGACTGGTGGGATGCCGTCGTCTCCGCGACCCGCGAACTCCTCGCCCGCACATCCGTCGATCCCGCCGAGGTGCACGGGCTCGTCGTCAGCGGTCAGATGATGGGGGCCGTGCTGCTCGACGGCACGGGCTCCCCCGTGCGTCCCGCGATCATCTGGGCAGACACCCGCTCCGGCACTCAGCAGCGCGAGCTCGAGAAGGCGCTCGGCGCCGACCACGCCTACCGGCTGCTCGGCCACCGCCTCAACCCGACGTACTCGGTCGAGAAGGTCATGTGGGTGCGTGACAACGAGCCCGACGTGTGGTCCCGGGTGCGACGTGTCTGCGTCGCGAAGGACTTCATCGTGCTCGGACTCACCGGGCGCCTCGCGACCGATCGCTCCGACGCCTCCGGCACCAACGCCTACGACCAGCGCGCGGGCGACTGGTCCGACGAGGTGCGCGCCGCGGCGCGCCTCGACCGGTCGCTGTTCCCCGAGATCCTCGAGGCGACGGACATCGCCGGGGCATTGACGGCGGATGCCGCATCCGCTCTCGGTCTGCACACGGGCGTGCGCGTGGTGATGGGCGGCGGCGATGGACCGATGGCGGCCGTCGGCAGCGGCATCGTCGCCCCCGAGGACGGCGCTTACGTGTGCCTGGGCACCTCGTCGTGGATCTCGTTCGCCGCCGATGCGCCGCTGATCGATCCGGGCCTGCGCACCTTCACCTTCGACAACGTCGTTCCCGGCTCGTTCGTGCCGACCGCGACGATGCAGGCGGGCGGCGCGTCCATCCAGTGGATCGCCGAGGCGCTCTCCCCCGATCCCGCGCACCCCGAGACCGCGCGTCTGACCGGCGAGGCCGGTGGCGATCTCGACGTCGAGGACCTCTACTTCCTCCCCTATCTCCTCGGTGAGCGCTCGCCCCTCTGGGACCCCGATGCCCGTGGCGCCTTCATCGGCATCGGCCGCCATCACACGCGGCAGCACCTCGTGCGCGCCGTCCTGGAGAGCATCGGGTACAACCTCCTCTCCAGCATCCGGGCCTTCCGGGAGTCCGGCGCGACGATCGACCGGATCGATGCCGTCGGCGGCGGCGCGCAGAGCGATGCGCTGCTGCAGATCCTCGCGGATGTCTGGGGTGTGCCGGTGCGCCGTCGCACGATCGTCGAGGAGGCCAACAGCCTCGGTGCAGCGGTCACGGGTGCTGTCGGTCTCGGGCTCGCCGACTTCTCGGCGGCCCGCGCGCTGAGCGAGGTGACCGCCGAGTTCACGCCGGATGCCGGCCGCCACAGCGTCTACGCCGCACGCCATACCCGATTCACCGCCGCGTATGAGGCGCTCGCCCCGTGGTTCGCCGCGGCACCGAAGGGCGCGCGCTGATGGCCACGATCCTCGCCACGAGCCGGTCATTCTCCGACGGCGACGTCGATCTCATCGCCCGTGCCGCCGACGCAGGCCACAAGGTCGTGCGCGGTCCGGCCCACCACGATCTCGCCGAGCTCGGCCCGCTGCTCGCGGGGGCGGATGCGTGGATCGCCGGCACCGGACCGGTCACCGCCGACCACCTCGACGCCGCTCCGGGCCTGCGCATCGTCGCCCGGTACGGCGTGGGCACCGAGGCCGTCGACCTCGAGGCGGCCGCGGCCCGCGGCATCCCCGTCACGAACACCCCCGGCGCCAATGCGGATGCCGTCGCCGATCACGCCGTCGGGCTCATGCTCGCGGCTCTGCGCACGATCCCCGATGGCGACCGCCGGGTGCGTGCGGGCGATTGGAGCGTGCGCCGCGGCCGCGAGTTGGGCGCAGCCACGGTCGGCATCGTCGGCTTCGGGCGCATCGGACAGGGCGTCGCGAAGCGGCTGAGCGGGTTCGGGCCGCGCATCCTCGCCGCCGACCCCTACTTCCCCGCCGACGGAATCCGGGAGCGCGGCGCTGAGCCCGTCGACCTCGACGACCTGTTCCGAACCGCCGATCTCATCACGCTGCACGCACCCGGCGGACAGCGCCTGATCGACGCCGCCCGGCTCGACGGCATCCACCCCGGCACCATCATCGTCAACACCGCCCGCCCCGACCTGATCGATGAGCCGGCCGTCGCCCGCGCCCTCGTCGAGGGCCGTCTCGCCGCCTACGCCGCCGACACACTCGACGGCGACACCGCCGCATCAGCGAGCCCCCTCCTCGACCCCGCCCTCGCCGGCCGGGTCATCGTCACCCCGCACCTGGGCGCACAGACGTCCCAGGCCGTCGATAACATGGGCGCCATGTCGCTCAATGATGTGCTCGCAGTGCTCGACGGCCGCGCCCCTCGCCACCTCGTCACTCGTTGAAAGGCCCGCCATGACCACCGCCCCCGATGCCGATTACATGGGCTTCGTCGGAGTGACCACCGGGTCCTCCTCGATCATGAAGGTCTTCCCCCTGTGGGCCGACATCCTCGAGCTGCCCACGCGCACGCTGATCGGCCACGACCTGCCGATGGACGCCTCCCCCGCGCAGTACCGGGCGCTCGTCGAGCAGATCCGCGACGATCCCCACCACCGCGGCGCGCTCGTGACGACGCACAAGATGAACGTGCACGCCGCGGCATCCGACCTCTTCGACGAGCTCGACCCGTTCGCCGTCTCCTGCTCCGAGATCTCGAGCATCGCCAAGCGCGGCGACCGGCTGTCGGGGCGCGCGAAGGATCCCATCACGGTCGACCTGGCGCTGCGCGACTTCCTGCCGATCGACTACTTCACGACGACGCAGTCCGAGGTCGTGATCTTCGGTGCGGGCGGTTCGGGCACGGCGCTGAGCTGGGCGCTCGCCGAGCGCGCCGATGCCCCGCGCCGCATCACGGTGACGGCGCGCGATGATGCGAAGCTCGAGCATCTGCGCGAGGTGCACCGTCAGCACGGCACCCGCGAGGGCCTGATCAATTATCTGCGCACCGATACGCCGGAGGAGGCGGCAGAGCTGCTCGCCTCGACGGCGCGCGGTTCGCTGATCGTGAATGCGACCGGTCTCGGCAAGGACCGTCCCGGCTCTCCCCTGCCCGATGATGCGGTGTTCCCCGCCGGGTCGTACGTGTGGGAGTTCAACTACCGCGGCTCCCTCGAGTTCCTGCACCAGGCCCGGGCGCAGGAGAAGGCGCAGGAGCTGCGCATCGTCGACGGCTGGCGGTACTTCATCCACGGGTGGTCGCAGGTCGTCGCCGATGTCTTCGAGATCGATTTGACCGATGAGATCGTCGACCGACTCGCGGAGGCGGCGGAGTCGGTCCGATGATCCGCACTGTCCTCGGAGACGTCGAGCCCGCGAGTCTGGGCACGACGAACTATCACGAGCACCTCTTCCAGGTCTCCCCGCTCCTTCCCGGCGATGAACTCGACGATGAGGCGGCCTCGGGCGCCGAGGCGTCACTCCTCACGGCGAGCGGCTTCACCGCGATGGTGGATGCCACGCCCTTCGGGCTCGGACGAAACCCCGAGGCCCTCTCCCGCATCAGCACCGGAACCGGCCTGCGGATCATCGCGACGACGGGGCTGCACCGAGAGGCGCACTACGGCGACGAGCACCCCCTGCAGGTGTGGACTCATGAGCAGCTCGCCGAACTGTTCCTGCGCGATCTCACCCGCGGCATGCCCGCGGACGATGCCGAGACCTTCGAGAGTCCCGATGTCGTGCTCGCCCGCACCGGTTCCGGCGAGCACATCCGCGCAGGCCTCCTCAAGGGAGGCGTCGACTACTGGCGCATCAGCGACTTCGAGCGCACGACCCTGACGGCGATCGGCACGGCGCACCGCGCCACGAACGCCCCGGTCATGATTCATCTGGAGTTCTGCACGGCGGCACACGAGGTGCTCGACGTTCTCGAGTCCGAGGGCGTGGCATCCGACAGAGTCGTCCTCGCGCATGCCGACCGCGACCCCGATGCGGGCCTGCACGCGTCGCTGGCCGAGCGCGGCGCCTACCTCGGCTACGACGGGTTCGCACGCCCCCGAAGCCGCTCGGATGCCGAGTTGCTGACGCTGACGGCGGCGGTGGTCGAGCAGGGCGCCGGAGAGCGCATCCTCCTCGGCGGCGATGTGGCACGGCGCAGCCGCTACATCTCCTATGGGGGCATGCCGGGCCTCGGTTACCTCGGCGACCGGTATCTGCCGCGACTGCGCGCACTCATCGGCGCGGATGCCGTCACGCAGATGCTGACCCAGAACCCCGTGCGCCTGCTCGATCTCGGCTGAATCCGCAGCATCCGAAAGACGAGCGCGGCCCTTCACCCGAAGGTGAGGGGCCGCGCTCGTCGAAGCCGCGGGTCACTCGTAGATGACGGCCGCGATCTTCTCGTCTTCGATGTTGTTGGCGTCGTACCAGTACGAGCCGGTGTCGTAGAACTCCTCGACCGTCTCGCCCATGGCGGCGTCGTAGGCGGCCTGCACGACCTGTGCACCGATGCCGATCGGGTCCTGCGTGATGGCGCCGGCCATCGTTCCGTCCTTGATCGCGTTGATCTGCGCGGCGCCGGAGTCGAAGCCGATGATCTGGATCTTGCCCTTCGCCAGGCCGAGCTCATTCGCGGCGTTCACGACGCCGATGGCCGAGCCCTCGTTCGTGCCGTAGATGCCCTTGAGGTTCGGGTGGGCGGCAATCATGGCCTTGGCGATGTCAGCGGACTTCAGGTGGTCGCCGTCTCCGTACTGGATGTCGACGATCTCGATGTCGGGGTAGTCCGACTCGATCTTCTCGACGAATCCATCACGGCGCTCGACACCGGTGGAGTTGATCTGCGAGTGGCCGACGATTGCGACCTCGCCCTTTCCTCCGATGAGCTCCGCCATGTTCTCGGCGGCGAGGGCACCCGCGACCTTGCTGTCGGTGGCCGACAGGCTCAGGCCCACGTCGCCGTTGCAGGTGGCGTCGAAGTACACCACGGGGATGTCCTTGGCCGCGGCTTGCTCGAGCGGTGCGACGCACGCCTCGGGGTCGAGTGCCGCGTAGGCGATGGCATCCGGGTTCTTGTCGATCGCCGAGGTCAGCATCTCGAGCTGCTGAGCGATCTCGGTCTCGGCAGCCGGGCCCTCGAACGTGATGCGAACGCCGAGCTCGGCGGCGCGGTCCTCGGCGCCCTTCTTCACGGCCTGCCAGAACTGGTGCTGGAAGCCCTTGGAGACGAGGGCGATGTACATCTCGTCGCTGTCGCCGCCCGAGCCGCCCTCTTCAATGACATCTCCGCCCCCGGCGCAGCCCGTCATGACGAGTGCGGAGGCTGCGACGAGTGCCGCGAATGCGGTCTTCTTACCGAATTTCATGAAAACTCCATTGTTCTGTGATTGGTACCGGCTGAAGCCGGCACGGTGGAAGGCATAGATGGTCAGGTCCGCTGGCGGTTGCGCAGCGAGTCGAAGAACACGGCGAGGAGAACGACGACGCCCACCACGATGTTCTGCCACTCGGTCTGGATCGACAGGATGCGCAGGCCGTTGACGAGCACGCTCATGATCAGAGCGCCGACGACGGTACCGAGGATCGAGCCGCGCCCGCCCAGGAGCGAAGTGCCGCCGATGATAACCGCTGCGATCGCCTGCAGCTCGTAGCCGGTGCCGATCTGCGGCTGCGCCGAGTCCAGGCGCGAGGCGATGATGACGCCCGCGATGCCGGTGAAGGCGCCCGCGAACATGTAGATGAAGATGGTCCAGCGCTTCGTGTTCACACCCGACAGGCGCGTGGCCTCCTCGTTCGAGCCGATCGCGAAGGTGTAACGGCCCAGCAGCGTCTTCGATAGCACGAGGAACGCGATGATCGCGAGAACGGCGGTGATGAGGACGGCGTTGGGGACGCCGGGGATCAGCGCGCCCAGGGCGATCTTCTTGAAGTCCGGGGCGGAGCTCGAGAAGTAGATGGGGGCGACGCCCGAGATGACCAGGGCGAGGCCGCCGGCGATCATCATCATCGCCAGCGTCGCGATGAACGGCGGCAGGTTCAGGAACGTGACGTTCACGCCGTTGATGAGGCCCATCAGGACGCCCGTGGCGATGCCGCCGAGAACGCCGAGCCAGATCGGCAGTCCCATGTTCGTGATGAAGACACCCGTCATGACGGCGCACAGCGCCATACCGGTTCCCAGCGACAGGTCGATGCCTCCGGTGATGATCACGAAGGTCGTGCCGAGGGCGAGGATGCCGATCACCGCGGTTGACAGCAGCACGGACGCGATGTTGCTGGCGGTGAAGAAGTTCGGACTCGCGATCGAGAAGATGATCACCAGCACCACGAGGGTGCCGAAGGCGAGCGACTGCTGGAGCTGGCGCTTGAGGAAACCGACGACGTCGCGCTTATCGGTGTTCTCGTTGACGGCCTGCTGGATCACCGTGGTGGTGTTTCCGGACTGCTGCGGGGTGCTCATCAGTCTTCCTCCCCGTGTGCTGCGAGTTGCATGATCTTCTCCTGGCTTGCTTCCTCATTGCGGAGGGTCCCGGTGATCTGACCGTTCGCGAACACGGCGATGCGGTTCGCGACGCGGAGGATCTCGGGGAGCTCCGACGAGATGACGATGATGGACTTTCCGGCGTCCGCGAGCTGCTGCATGAGCCGGTAGATCTCCTCCTTGGCTCCGATGTCGATGCCGCGGGTGGGCTCGTCGAAGATGAGGATGTCGCAGTCGCGCATCAGCCAACGGGCGATGACGACCTTCTGCTGGTTGCCGCCCGAGAGCAGCTTCACGATCTGGTTGACCGACGGGGTCTTCACGCGCAACTGCTGCACGTAGCCCTTGGTCTGGTTCTTGGCCTTGCTGTCACCCATCCATCCGAGGGCGTTGGCGTAGTTGCCGAGCGAGGCGAGAACCGTGTTGAAGGTGACGTCCTGCTCGAGCATCAGGCCCAGCTGCTTGCGGTCCTCGGAGAGGTAGCCGACGCCGCGTTTGACGGCGTCCTCGGGCTGACGGATCTTCGCGTCTCGTCCGTTGATGCGGATCGTGCCGGCACTGCGCGGGTCGGCGCCGATCAGTGCACGCGCCGTCTCGGTGCGACCGGCGCCCATGAGGCCGGCGAATCCGAGGATCTCGCCACGGTGCAGCTCGAAGGAGACGTCCTTCAGCAGACTCTTGGTCGACAGGCCCGCGACATCGAGAACGACCGGTGCATCGTCGAAAGCGCGGCTCTCGGGACGGATGTTCTCCTCGATGACGCGGCCCACCATCATCTCGATGATCTTCGGGATGCTGATCTCGCTCTTCTCGAGTGATCCGATGTATTGGCCGTCGCGGAGCACCGAAACACGGTCGGCGAGGCGTCGGAGCTCGTCCATGCGGTGCGAGATGTAGACGATTCCCGTGCCGGCGGCGCGCAGCTGCTCGATGAGCACGAAGAGCGTCTCGACCTCGCTGTCGGTCAGCGCGGAGGTCGGCTCATCCATGATGAGGACCTTCGCGTTGAAGGACAGCGCCTTGGCGATCTCGACCATCTGCTGCTCGGCGACGGTGAGCTCGCCGACCGGCTTGCGCGGGTCGAGGGCGATGTTCAGCCGCTGGAGAAGTTCGGCGGTCTGGCGGTTGAGGCGGCGCTCCGAGACGAGCGGCCCCATCATCGGCTCGCGGCCGATGAAGATGTTCTGCGCGACCGTCAGGTCGGGCATCATGTTGAGTTCCTGGTGGATGATCGTGATGCCCAGCTGCTGCGCCTGCAGCGGCCCGGTCAGCTCGATCGGCTGGCCCTCGAACGTGATCGTGCCCTCGTCGCGCGTGTAGATCCCGGAGAGGATCTTCATCAGCGTCGATTTGCCGGCACCGTTCTCACCCACCAGCACAAGCACCTCACCGGCGCGCACTTCGAGGTGCACATCCTTCAGCGCCTGCACTCCGGGAAAGCCCTTACTGATGCCTTCCACCCGGAGGATGGGATCGCTCATGTGCTCACCTGCTCCCTTGAAGGTCGTGTTATCTGACAAGATGCCGGAGTCGGGTGTGGACCACCATCAAACATCGGATCAATTCTGTACCAGCATCTTCTGCGATGCAAGTTGTATCCGAATGTACCTAAACCGATCCCTCACATGCTAGACCTGTAATAACAGGTTCATCACGAAGATGTCGCAACAAGCAGAGAGAAGGAGCCGCATGCTCATCGGCGCGCACGGACTGGTCTTCACCGGAACATTCGACGAGAAGGGCCTGCGACGATCGATCGAGGGCGCCAAGAAGGCCGGTTTCGATCTGATCGAGATCCCCCTCATGGATGCTGCGGGCTTCGACTCCGCCCTCGCCGGACGGATGCTGCGCGACAACGACCTCGCCGTCACGGCATCCCTCGGCCTCACCGCCGACACCGACCTCACCAGCGACGACCCCGCCGTCGTCGCCGCCGGCGTCTCGATGCTCGAGCGCTGCATCGACCACGTCGCCACCATGGGCGGCGATGTGCTGTGCGGCGTCATCTACTCCGCCATGGGCAAGTACATGACGCCGACCACCGAATCGGGAGTAGCGGGCAGCCAGGCCGCGATCAGCCGCCTCGGCGCGCAGGCCGCCGACCGCGGCATCCGCCTATCGCTCGAAGTCGTCAACCGCTACGAGACCAACGTGTTCAACACCGGACGCGGCGCCCTCGCCTTCCTCGATGGCGTCGAGGGCGACGTCAGCGCGCACCTGGACACCTACCACATGAACATCGAGGAGTCGGACTTCTTCCAGCCCGTGCACGACGTCGCCCGCGCCGGCAAGCTCGGCTACGTGCACATCGGCGACAGCCACCGCGGCTACCTCGGCACCGGCACGGTCGACTTCGCCACCTTCTTCCGCGCCCTGCACGACGTCGACTACGACGGCCCGGTCGTCTTCGAGTCGTTCTCCTCCGCCGTCGTCAGCGCCGAGCTCAGCAATACCCTCGGCATCTGGCGCAACCTCTGGCAGGACTCGGACGACCTCGCCGCCCACGCCAACCGCTACATCCGCGACGCGCTGCACGCCGTCAGCACGATCGACCGGCACTGATCCCGGGTGCCGCCGGCACAGACCGGCGGCACCCGCTCAGGCGGATGCGTGCCCGACGACCCCCTTGCGCAGCAGCGCGTTGCCGTACTTGCGGGTCTCGCCCGTGCGCACCATGAGGTAGGCGGGCTTCGCGACGTCGTAATAGGCGAAGCGCTCGACGAAGCGGGTCGTCCCGACCGTCGTCCCGGCGGCCGTCATCAGCTCGTGCTGCACGTCGAGCACGGTCCCGTCGGCGGATTCCATGAGGTCGAGCCCCGGAGCGTCGTCCAGCGGGATGACCGTGCGGATCGCGGCGAGCACCTCGGGCGTCGTCGTTCCCGGCAGATCGATGACGCGCTCCCCCAGCGCCCAGGCGGGGAAGTGCGCATCGGTGATCACCACGGCATCCGAATGCCCCATCCGGTCGAGGTGCATCAGCAGCTCTCCCGTGAGCAGCGGGTTGATTCCCTCGAGCATCAGATCAATCCTTCGTCGGTGAGTTCGGCCCAGAATTCCGGGACGATATCGAGGGCCGCGAGCGCCGCGTTCTCCCGCACCTGCGCAGGCCGGGAGCTGCCGACGACGACGGAGCGGGTCGATTCGTCTCGCAGCGGGAACTGGATCGCGGCGGCCGGGAGCGGCACATCGTGCGCACGGCATACGGTGACGATGCGCTGCAGCCGCTCCCAGATGTGGTCGGGGATCCCGCCGTACTCGTAGCGGCTATCGCGCGTCGGTTCGGCTTTCGCGAGCAGCCCGGAGTTGAAGACGGATGCCGCGACGACACCGGTCCCCGTCTCCCGGCAGGCCGGCAGCACCTCGGCCGCGGCGGGCTGTTCGAGCAGCGTGTAGCGGCCCGCGATCATGATGATGTCGAGATCCGCCTCGCGCACGCTGCGGGTGAGCGCGTCGCTGACCATCGACCCGACGCCGATCGCACCGACCGCGCCGTCGAGGCGCAGTCGCTCGAGCGCCGGGAACGCCGAGGCGATCGCGAGGTCGAGGTCATGGCGTTCAGGATCGTGCAGGTACACGAGGTCGATCCGGTCGAGACCGAGCCTCTCTCGGGATTCGTCGATCGAGGAGCGGATCCCGGCATCCGAGAAGTCCCACTCACGACGCAGGTCATCCGCGACGAAGAAGTCGTTGTCGGTGTCCAGGCCGCCGGCGAAATCGGGGTTCGGCCGCAGGAGCCGACCCGCCTTCGTCGACACGAAGAACTCCTCGCGCGGCTTGGTCTGCAGGAAGGCGCCGAGGCGGCGCTCCGAGAGCCCGAGGCCGTAGTGCGGGGCCGTGTCGAAATAGCGGATGCCGGAGTCCCATGCGGCGTCGAGAACGGCCCAGGCCTCCTCATCCGTCAGCTCGCGGAAGAGGTTTCCGACGTTCGCGGCGCCGTAGCCCAGCGCCGGGATGGTCGTTTCAGTCTGCGACATGCTCACCCGTCCAGGCGTACTTCTCGATGCTCTCCGCCTTCATCTCCATGCTCGCACCCGGCGCGACCGGCGGCATGTAGGAGCCGCCCTGGATATCGGTCGGCACGACGAAGTGCTCGTGCAGGTGGTCGACGAACTCGATCAGGCGCCCCTCGCGGCTCGTGCTGACCGCGACGTAGTCGAACATCGACAGGTGCTGCACGGCCTCGCACAGTCCGACACCGCCGGCGTGCGGGCAGACGGGGACGCCGAACTTCGCGGCCAGCAGAAGGTTTGCGATGTTCTCGTTGACGCCCGCCACGCGCACGGCGTCGATCTGCATGACCTCGATGGCCTTCGCCTGCAGCAGCTGCTTGAAGATCATGCGGTTCTGGGCGTGCTCGCCCGTGGCGACGCGGATCGGGGCGACCCCGCGGGCGATCTCGGCGTGACCGAGGATGTCGTCGGGGCTCGTGGGCTCCTCGATCCAGGCGGGGTCGAACTCGGCGAGCGCCTGCACCCATTCGATGGCCTCGGCGACCTCCCAGCGCTGGTTGGCGTCGATCGCGATGGGGAAGTCGGGGCCGACGACTTCGCGCGCCTTGCGGAAGCGGCGGATGTCGTCGTCGAGGTCGGCACCGACCTTGAGCTTGATCTGGGTGAAGCCGTCGGCCATGGCCTCGCGGGCGAGTCGCTCGAGCTTCTCGTCGGAGTAGCCGAGCCAGCCGGGGCTGGTCGTGTACGCCGGGTATCCGGTGGCGAGGAGCTCGGCCTCGCGCTGCTCGCGGCCCGCCACGCCGGCGCGCAGGATCTCGAGCGCCTCCTCGCGGGTGAGCGCATTGGTCAGGTAGCGGAAGTCGACGAGGTCGACGATCTCCTCCGGCGTCATGCGTCCCAGCAGCTGCCAGAGTGGGAGCCCGGCGCGCTTGGCCTTGATGTCCCACAGCGCGTTGATGACGGCGCCGATCGCCATATGCATGACGCCCTTCTCGGGGCCGAGCCAGCGCAGCTGCGAGTCGCCGATGATGTCGCGGAACGTTCCGCCCATGTCGTCCAGCAGAGGCTCGACCTCACGGCCGACGAGGTGACCGGCGAGCGCATCGATCGCCGCGACCTGCACGTCGTTGCCGCGGCCGATCGTGAAGACGAAGGAGTGCCCGGCGATGTCGTCGTCCGCATCGGTGCGGATGACCACGTATGCGGCGGAGTAGTCGGGGTCGGGGTTCATCGCGTCGGAGCCGTCGAGGCTCAGCGATGTGGGGAAGCGGATGTCGGTGGTGTCGAGTGCGACGATGCGGCTCACGGGGTTCCTCTCCTGGCACAGCACGATTTTTCTGCGCGGATACCTTGGAGTGTAAACATCCGATGTCTATACTGTCAATCAGACGTGCCGCCTCGGTGCGGCTCCCCAAAGAGGTAGGAGAACCATGAAGTTCGCGCGGCTTGGCGCCCCTGGATCCGAGATCCCCGTCCTGGTTGACGGTGACCGTCACCTCGACCTGCGCCCCATTACATCCGATGTCAACGGCGACTTCCTCTCGGGCGACTTCCGCGCCCGTGTCTCGGAGGCCCTCGCCGCCGGCACGCTGACCGAGCTCGAGGGCGCCGCGGACCTCCGCATCGGCGCACCGATCGCACGCCCCAGCGCCGTCATCTGCATCGGCCAGAACTACGCCGCACACGCCCGCGAGTCCGGCGCCGAGCCGCCCACGGTTCCGATCATGTTCCTGAAGACGCCGAACACCGTCGTCGGGCCGAACGACACCGTCACGATCCCCCGCGGCAGCGAGAAGACCGACTGGGAGGTCGAGCTCGGCATCGTGATCGGCGCCCGCGCCGCCTACCTCGACTCGGTCGACGAGGCCGACGCCCACATCGCCGGCTACGTCGTCGCCGACGACGTCTCCGAGCGCGCCTTCCAGATGGAGGTCTCCGGCGGGCAGTGGTCCAAGGGCAAGATCGCCGCGGGCTTCAACCCGACGGGCCCCTGGCTCGTCACGCCCGACGAGGTCGACGTCGACGACCTCGGCCTGCGCAGCTTCGTCAACGGCGAACCGCGCCAGGACTCCAACACCAGCGACATGATCTTCGACGTGCGCACGATCGTGCACCACCTCTCGCAGTACGTCACGCTCGAGCCGGGCGACCTCATCCTCACCGGCACCCCGCAGGGAGTCGCCTTCGGCGGCAAGTTCCCCTACCTCGCGGCGGGCGACATCGTCGAGATCGAGATCGACGGCCTCGGACGCCAGCGTCACGAGTTCGTCGCTTGGGAGGCCGCGAAGTGAGCGCCGTCGAGCACACGGGCCCGCTCGCCGGCCTCGTCGCGATCGTCACCGGCGGCGCCTCGGGCATCGGCGCGTCCATCGCGACCCGCCTGCATGCCGATGGTGCGCGGATCGCCGTCCTCGACCGCGACCCCTCGGGCGCCGATGAGCGCTTCGCCGCGTTCACCGCGGACGTCTCGGACCGCGCCAGCGTGGATGCCGCAGTCGCGGCCGTCGGCGAGGAGCTCGGCCGCATCGACATCGTCGTGAACAACGCCGGCGTCGGCGCGGTCGGCGACATCGCCGCCAATGACGACGCCGAGTGGGCGCGCGTGCTGTCCATCAACGTCACCGGCATCGCGCGGGTCACCGCCGCTGCGCTTCCGTGGCTGCGCCAGTCGCCCTCCGCGGCCGTCTGCAACACGGCATCCATCGCCTCGACGA
The DNA here is from genome assembly GCF_054798215.1 of Microbacterium sp. GXF6406. Classification (NCBI taxonomy): domain Bacteria; kingdom Bacillati; phylum Actinomycetota; class Actinomycetes; order Micrococcales; family Microbacteriaceae; genus Microbacterium; species Microbacterium sp. GXF6406. The sequence goes on from NZ_JBSJZH010000002.1 coordinate 157,054, forward strand.
CGGGCCTGCCCCAGCGCGCGCTGTACACGGCATCCAAGGGTGCCGTATCGGCTCTGACCCGCGCCATGGCCGCCGATCACCTGCGCGAGGGAATCCGCGTCAACGCCGTGAATCCCGGAACCGCCGACACCCCCTGGGTGGGGCGCCTGCTCGACCAGGCCGATGACCCGGCCGCCGAGAGGGCCGCTCTCGAGGCCCGCCAGCCGCACGGTCGCCTCGTCTCCCCCGATGAGGTCGCCGCGGCCGTCGCCTACCTCGTGAGCCCGGCCGCCGGATCCACCACCGGCACCGCGATCGAGGTCGACGGCGGCATGGCGCAGCTGCGCCTGCGCTCGGAGTAGACCCCGCAGCATCCGCCCGCTCCGCGCGACAGATGTCAGTGCGACAGACGAATGTCGGCCCGAATCACCCGATTCGCGCCGACATTCGTCGTTTCCATCGGCACGTGTCCGGGGCGATCAGTCGGCGGGCAATCCGTAGAAGCGGGCCGCGTTGCCCCACATGATGCCGTCGACATCGGCCCCCCGCTCGCGCGCCCAGTCCGCGATGGTGTGGCACCAGTCATCGCGGTTGCCGGGGAAGTACAGGGGATCGCCCTCGGAGTCGACGGATGACACGGGCCAGTCGCTTCCCCACATGAGCCGATCCGCACCGAAGGCCTCGAGCGCGGCATCCAGGAACGGCACCATCTGGTCCTCATCGATATGTCCCGAGGATTCGGCGGGGAGCCCGGAGAGCTTCAGCATCACCTGCGGGCGCTCGGCCAGCGTGCACAGATCGCGCACCCATTCGACGCTCGGCGGCAGCGGGTCCTCGGACGTGCCGATGGCGGGCTTTCCGAGGTGGTCGAGCACGATGCGCAGATCCGGGACCGCATCGGCCAGTGCCGTGACATCCGGGATCTGGTGAGCGCGCACGCAGGCGTCGAAGGTCAGCCCGCGCGCCGCGATCTCGCCGGCCCCCTCGATGAACGCGCGCCGGAGGGCGAACCCATCCCGCTCCCCCTGCAGCAGATGGCGCACCCCGACGACCCGCTCGTACTCGCTCAGCGCATCGAGGTGGGCTCGCAGCGCGCACTTCTTGTGGAGACGCGCACCCGCAACGATCCCGATCACTCCGGTCTCCTCGGCGATCGAGTCGACCCAGCGCACCTCGTCGAGGGCCTGTGAGGTGCGCGGGTCCGCCTGCACGAACACGGCGGCCTCCCTCTGGACGTCCTCGATCCGATCCTCAGCCAGCTCCGCCGCAGCGAACGGGGCGTTCAGATCTCCTTCGAGCCAGTCGTAGGCGAGGACCGTCGGGTCCCACAGGTGCAGGTGCGAGTCGAGAATGCGCATGTTCCCATCCTGCCGGAAACATCCGATCACTGGCTAGAATGGGGCCATGGCCGTCACCGATGAAGCGATCGAGAAGATCAAGGCGATGATCGTCTCCGGCGAGCTCGCCCCCGGCGATCGCCTCCCTCCCGAGAAGGAGCTCTCCGAGCGCCTCGGCCTCTCCCGCAACTCGATGCGCGAGGCCGTCAAGGCGCTCGAGGTCATCCGCGTGCTCGATGTGCGCCGCGGCGACGGCACCTATGTGACCAGCCTCGAGCCGCACCTGCTCCTCGAGGCGATCTCCTTCGTCGTCGACATGCACGACGACGATTCGATGCTCGAGATCTTCGCGGTGCGCCGCATGCTCGAGTCCCAGGCGACGGGCCTGGCTGCGACGCTCGGCTCCGATGAGGCGATCACTGCACTGCAGGACGAGGTCGAGGCCCTCGACGCGGCCGTGTCGATCGACGACCTCGTCGAGCACGACATCCGCTTCCACCGTGAGATCGTGCAGATGACCGGCAACGCCTATCTCGCGAGCCTCATCGAGAGCCTCAGCAGCCAGACGGTGCGCGCACGCGTCTGGCGCGGCCTCACCGAGCAGAACGCCGTGGAGCGCACCCTGTCGGAGCATCGCGCGATCGCCGATGCGATCGCGCAGCACGACCCGAACCTGGCGACCTCGCTGGCCACCGCGCACATCGCGGGTGTCGAGCGGTGGTTGCGCCAAGCTGCGGCGGCGGGTGCGACGCCGCCGGAGGATGCTTCGGCCTGAGCCGCCGCGTCAGGCCCCGATCCGCGCCATGGCGGCGTCGAACTCGGCAGCCGAGCTGTCGCTGACGGGGTCGTGGAGGAGCGCGTCGAGCACGTCCGGTGCGGCGGTGAAGAACGGGATGCCGGCGAGGCGCAGGGCGACGATGTCTTCGGGGGCGCGCAGGCTGGCGGCGAGCACGTCGGTGGCGCTGTCGGCGCACACCGCCTGCATACGCGTGATGAGCGTTTCGCCGTCGACGCCGGCATCGCGCAGACGCCCGAGGTAGGGCGCGATGTAGCGCGCGCCGATGCCGGCTGCGGCGAGCGCCTGCCCGACGGAGTAGACCGCGGTGATCAGCACGCTGGCGCCGTCGGCGACGAGGGCGGATGCCGCGGCGAACCCGGCGCTCGTGGCGGGGACCTTCACGGCCACCCGGTCGCCGAGCGCACGGATGCCCTCGGCGTTGCGCAGCAGTTCGTCGCTTGTCGTGCCCCAGGTCTGGAAGAAGATCTCGCGGGCGCCCTCGGATTCCCAGCGCGCGTAGAGCTCGGGGATTTCGGCGGCGGTTCGTCCGCCGCGCTCGAGGATCGTGGGGTTGGTCGTGACGCCGTGCACGACGCCGGCGCCGAGGAGGCGGCCGACGCGGTCGAGATCGGCGCTGTCGACGTAGAGGCGCGGCGCATGGGGTTCAGACATGGGATGGCTCCTGGGGACAACCTGTCGTTACAGGTACGGATTCGGCTAATGTAATGACAGGACTCGGCCAAGTCAAAGGAGCCCCATGACCGATTCGCCCGCTGCCGCCCGCACCGGCGTCGTCATCGTCGGAAGCGTGACGGCCGATGTGACCACTTTCTCCCAGCGCCTTCCCGCACGCGGCGAGACGATCCTCGGCGATCAGTTCACGCTGTTCCTCGGCGGCAAGGGCGCCAACCAGGCGGTCGCCGCCGGCCGCGCCGGAGCCCGCACGAGCTTCGTCGGATGCGTCGGCGACGATCTCTTCCACGACCTCATCGTCAACGGCCTGACCGAGGCGGGCGTCGACATCGCGCACCTGCGCACGGTCCCCGGCCCCACCGGAATCGCGCACATCCGCGTCGACGCATCGGCGCAGAACGACATCGTCATGGTGCCACTGGCAAACGCCCATCTGAACACCGAGCAGATCGACGCGGCACTGGCCGAGCTCGCCCCGACCACCTCGGTGCTGCTGACACAGCTCGAGACCCCCTCGGCGCTCACCGCGCACATCACGGCGCGTGGGCGCGAGCACGGCATGACCGTGATCCTCGATCCGGCGCCCGCCGCTCCCCTGCCCGCCCAGGTGTGGCAGACGATCGACATCGTCACCCCGAACGAGACCGAGGCGTCCGTCCTCAGCGGCATCACCGTCACGGATGCGGCGAGTGCCGAGCAGGCCGGCCGCTGGTTCCTCGAGCAGGGGGTGACTGCCGCGGTCATCACCCTCGCGGAGCAGGGGTCGTGCGTCGTCACGGCCGAGGGCACCGAGATCATCCTTCCGCTTCGCGTCGAGGCCGTCGACACCACGGCCGCCGGCGACGCCTATGCCGGTTATCTCGGTTCGGCGCTCGCGAACGGCGCCTCGCTGGGAGATGCCGTGCGACTGGCCACGGCCGCCGGCGCCCTCACCGTCACGAAGCAGGGCGCGTCGCCCAGCCTGCCGCTGCGCGCCGACGTCGATGCTTTCCGCGCCTCCCGCGCGGCCGTCTGATCCGGAGGAACACGATGCGCAAGACATCCACCACGATCAATCCGGCCCTCTCCCGCGTGATCAGCGAGACCGGGCACACCGACCTCATCGTCGTCACGGATGCCGGGCTGCCGATCCCGCCCGGCTCGGAACGCATCGATCTCGCCTACCGGCCGGGAGCCCCGGCGTTCTTCGATGTGCTCGACACGGTGCTCGCCGAGATGGTCGTCGAGGGCGCGACGGTGTCGGCCGAGGTCGCCGAGCACAGCCCCGAGGTCCTCGAGGCGCTGCGCGAACGGCTGCCCGGCATCACGATCGAGCTGGTCCCGCACGTCGATTTCAAGAATCGCACCCATGCGGCGCGCGCTTTCGTGCGTTCGGGCGAATTCACGCCCTACGCGAATGTCATCCTGCACGCGGGGGTGGCCTACTAAATGTCCGATGCATCCCCGGCGGGCGGCATCGATCGGCGCTCGGCTGCGCCGATGTACGACCAGCTGCGCCAGCTGATCGTCGACAGCATCGAGCGCGACGGCCTGCAACCCGGAGATCCGCTGCCGAGCGAGCACAGCCTGTGCGAGCGCTACGGCATCTCGCGCACGGTCGTGCGTCAGGCTCTCGCCCAGCTCGAGCACGAGGGACTCGTCGAGCGCGTCAAGGGCAAGGGCACGTTCGTCTCACGGCCGCGCACGGCCGAGTCCCTCGTGCACACGCTCATCGGCCTGTACGACGACGTCGAGCGCCGCGGCGGTCATGTGCACAGCGACATCCTGCGCCACGAGCGCGAGAAGGCGACGTCCGACGTCGCCGAGGCGCTCGAGATCCCGGTGGGTTCCCCGGTGATCGCGCTCGAGCGCCTGCGCCACGTCGAGGGCGAGCCGTGGTCGTATTCGACGACGTGGATGCCGGAGGCAGTGGGCGAGGTCACGCTCGGCGTCGACCTGTCGGAGTCATCGCTGTACCGGCTGCTCGCCGAGCACGGCATCACCGCCACGGATGGTGTGCGCTCGGCCGAGGCGACGGTCGCCACGCACGAGCAGGCGCGGCAGCTGGGCGTGAGCACCGGTTCTGCGCTTCTTCGGCTGCGCAGCACGAGCCGTGATGCCCACGGCATCCCGATCGAGTACTTCATCGCTCTGCACCGCGGGGACCGCTCCCGATTCGAGTTCCAGCTGCGGCAGGAGCAGTCCCAAGCGTCGTTGCTGCATGTCGACGGGAGCGGCATGACCTCTCGGACCGGTACAGTTTCTGTCTGAGGCCGACCCGCTCGCACGAGAACGGGTCATTCGGGAGGGACGCTGATGACGGACGAACGCGCGCCGGACACTCCCCCGATCGAATTGGCGCCGCCTCTGGTCTCCGCTGCTCCTCCGAGCGCGCCGGCGGCTCCCCACGTTCCCCCGGCAGCAGGCCCCGGCCCGGCGCTGCCGCCCTATGCGACGGCATCCGCTCCTCCTCCCGGATACGGCGGTTATCCGGTGTCGCCGTACTCTGCTCCGCCGACTCCGCCCTCGGGCGGGAACAGGCGTGCACTGGTCATCATCCTGATCAGCGTGCTCTCGGTGGTCGTGATCGCGATCGCGCTCGTCGCCGCGATGGTCGCCTCCGTGCTGACGGCGTCGCCCGAGCCGGTACCCGCACCGGTGTTCCCGTCGACTGCCGAGCCGCTTCCCAGCACAGCCCCGTCCGCGGGTGGGAATCCGATCTCCGACGGTGAGGACGATGCTCTCGCCGGTGCGGAGATCGCCGACAGGCTCGAGACCACGATCGAGGACTACAAGCGGGCCCGCAGCGACGGCTCCCTCTGGGACAGCATCCCCCAGACCGAGCGCAACGAGACCGCCGTCACGGCGTTCCTCTACCTCCTCACAGATATGAAGGTCGCGACGATCTGGGGCGTGGATGCGGCGACGGCGGCCCGATACGAGACCGAGATGATGCGCCTCGAGGAGGCTCTGCTCGCCGGGCAGCCGCTCGGGAGCAGCCTGAAGATCGTGCTGTCCGACCGCACGTTCGAATACGATGGCGAGACGGGAGAAGGCGGGTACACGGATGAATGATGAGCAGCACCAGAGCGTCCCTCCGCTGACCGACTTCTCCGATCGCGAGGGCCCGGTCCCCGGACCGCTCACCCGGCCGGCACCCGTGATCCGCCCGCAGAAGAAGAGGCGCCGCTGGGCCCTGGCGGTGGTCATCGTCGCGATCGTGGGCGCGATCGCCGTCGCCGCGGTCGCGGTGGAGAACGCGTACGGCGCCGAGGCTGCCGCACGCTCGATCACGGCAGACGCGCCTCTCGAGGCCTGATCCGATTCAACCGGTGCGCTTGCGCCCGGCCCCGGCTACGCTGACCGCATGACCACTCTGATCCTCACCGTCGCCGGATCCGATCGCCCCGGCCTCGTCGCCGCCGTCGCCGATGTCGTCGATGCGCACGGCGGCAACTGGGAGAACAGTCAGCTCGCCGAGATCGCCGGGGTGTTCGCCGGTGTCATCCAGGTCTCGATCGCTCCTCAGCAGGAGACGGCTCTCATCGGCGCACTGCGCACGCTCGATGGGCTGCTCACGATCGCTGTGCACACGGGTGCGGATGCTGCGACTATCGCCGAGCGTCCGATCACGCTTCAGGTGCTCGGCAATGACCGTCCCGGCATCGTGCGCGAGGTCTCGGCGGTGCTGCGCGGGCACGATCTCAGCATCCAGGACATGCTGACCGAGACGCGGGACGCGGCAATGGCCGGTGGCCGCCTGTTCGAGGCGACGGTCTCGGCCATGGTTCCGGACTCCACGGATCTCTCGGCGCTGCGCGCCGACCTCGAGCGGTTGACCTCCGAGCTGCAGGTCGACATCACGCTCGACTGAGCGTTCAGGCGGCTGCTGTCGCTCCGGCGATGCCCTGAGCCTCTCGCCGTGCGCGCAGGACGGCGACCGCGCCGATCACGAGGGCCACGACCCCGGCGAGAGCGCTGACTCCCGCGAGGTACGCCCCGCCCGGCGAATGATCGCCGCCCGAGATCCAGAACGCGTCGGCGAGCGCCATGCCCGGTCCGAACGAGGCGACGAAATAACCCGGTGCTCCGAACATCACGAGCACGAGCATCGCGGATGCCGTCACGAGCGGCGGTGTGGCCAGGACGACGCACACGACGGCCGTGACGACGGCCAGCACGACACCGATCGACAGGAAGAACACGACCGGGCCGGTGCTGAATGTCTCATTCGCCGCCGCCATGCGCCCACGGATATCAGTGAGCGTTGCGCCCGGGACCGCCGCGAGCGGATTCAGCACCAGGATCTGCACCGCGGCGGCCACCGCATAGGCGCAGACCGCCACGACTCCGAGAACGGCGATCAACAGGGTGGTGCGACGAACCGGTGCAGTCATGCCGGGCATGCTACCCCGCCCAGCGGGGAATGCGCCTCAGACCCCTGTTCCGTTGACGATCGCCGCGCGCTCGCGGAAGCCCTCGGCGGTCACACGGTCGAGGGCGACCTCCTTGCGCACCTGCGCGGCGCGCTCGTAGAGCGTCTTCTCTCCGTAGCTGGTGAGCACCTTCACGAGCACGGGCAGCAGCTCGATCATGAAGAACAGTGCGGCGATCAGCCAGTGCGCCCAGAGGATCGTCGGCTCGCGCTCGGAAAGAGCATTCAGCGCGGTGATCTGGCTGAGCAGGCCGGTCGCGCCGGCGTTGCCCTGGGCCACGGAATCGGCCCGGGCGTTGTAGGCCGCGAGCGCGGCTTCATGGGTCTCGCGGGCGGCGGGCAGCTGCTGCTCGGCGAGCTCCCGGTTCTGCTGTTCGGAGGACGCCGCGACGTCCTTCGCGGAGGCGCTGGCCGACTCGAGGCCCTCGTTCGCGGTGCGCAGCTGCCCGGCGAGCGCGTCGTAGGACTGCTGGGCCTGAGCGAGCTGGGCCTTCGCAGCATCGGAGCTCGCCCCCTCGCCCGACAGCCCGGTGCAGCCCGGGACCTCGCCGACGCCTTCACCGGTCAGCTCGCACTGGTAGAGCGCGCGGGCCTGGTCGATGACGAGCTGCTGATCCGCCAGCTTCTGCGTCAGACCGTCGACGGTCGACTGCGCAGCCGCCTGACCGGCGGACATCGGGTCGGTGCCGGTGACGATACCGGTCGCCGCCTGGTTCTCGAGCGCATTCAGTCGTTCGGTCGCAGCATCCAGCGCACTCTTCTCGGGGCCGGAGTCGAGGGCCTCCTGGTCTTCGAGCGACTGGGAGATGTTCGAGGTGGCGACTTCCTGGGCGATGTCGTTGTTGAAGATCTGCAGCACGAGCGGCTCGGCGACGACGAAGCCGATGATCACGGCCATCACGATTCGCGGGATCGCGAGGCCGATGAGCTTGAGCACCTTCGTGGTCGAGCCCATGGTCGAGGTGAGGAAGCGGTCGAGGTTGAAGATGATGAACAGCCACACGACGGCCAGAGGTGCGGCGATCCACAGGGACGCACCGGCGCCGGTCGACAGGGCGAAGAGCATCGAGATCGCCGAGACCAGTGCGGTGCCGGCGAGCACGAAGAACATCTGCACGTAGCGGGTCGTCTCCAGCGGCACGGCGTCGATCACTTCGCCGTCGGCACCGCCGAGGATCGCGAGCGTCCGCAGGCGACCGCGGAGGCCGCCCGGGCGCGACGGGGCGTAGTCCTCGTCATCGTCGTAGCGCGGCGCGGCGACGGGGCCACCGGTGAGCGGCGAGATGCGCTGGGGCTGAGCGGGTGCGGCAGGCGCTGCAGGCGCGGAGAGGCGAGGCGAGGCCGGTGCGGATGCTGCAGCAGCCGGCTGCGCCTCGGGCATGGGCTGCGACGGGGCCGGGGACACCGGCAACGCCATGGTGGAGGTCATGTTCGCGGGCGGCGCGGCGGGCGCGAGAGCGTCGACCGTCCCCGCGACGGTGAAGTCGACGAACGGCATCGGGGCGAGCAGCTGCGAAGCGCCCGCGGGAACAGCGGGTTCGGGATCCGCTTCCTCCGACCCGGCGGGACGGTATTCACGGATGAACTCGAGCTCCTCCTCCGGTCCGTCCGGGGATCCGTCGAGCAACATGTTGCCCTGCGAGTCGAAACGTCCCGGGCGGTGAGCGGAATACGGCATCCTTCTAACTTACGAAATTCTGCCTGTATGAAACGTGGAAGCGCCCGAGGGCGCCGCCGTCACAGCGCTGCCGCGGCGACTTCGTCCTCGGTCGTGGCGACCAGCTGGCCGCAGGCGCCGTCGATCTCCTTGCCGCGGGTATCGCGGAGAGTCGTCGGGACGCCGGCGTCGTTCAGACGACGCACGAACTCGTTCGTGACCTCGCGGGTCGACGCCGTCCACACCGATTCGGGTGTCGGGTTCAGCGGGATCGGGTTCACGTGCACCCAGCCGCGTCCGCGCTGGTTGAGCTTCTCGGCCAGCAGGTCCGCACGCCAGGCGTGGTCGTTCATGTCCTTGATGAGCGCGTACTCGATCGAGACGCGACGGCCCGTCTTGGCGTAGTAGTCATAAGCCGCATCCAGCGCCTCATCGACCTTCCAGCGCGAGTTCACCGGGATGAGCTCGTCGCGCAGCGTGTCGTCAGGCGCATGAAGCGACAGGGCGAAGGTCACCGGGATGTTCTCATCGGCGAGCTTCTTGATGGCGGGCACGAGCCCGACCGTCGACACCGTGATGCCGCGAGCGCTCATCCCGAGACCCTCGGGCTGCGGGGCGACCATGATGCGCACAGCATCCATGACGCGCTTGTAGTTGGCCAGCGGCTCGCCCATGCCCATGAAGACGATGTTCGACACGCGCTCCATGGAGTGGTCGTCGGATTTCTTGCCGCCGAGTCCGCCCTCGGCGATGAGCCGGTTGGCTCGCACGATCTGCTCGATGATCTCGGCGGTCGACATGTTGCGGGTGAGGCCCGCCTGTCCGGTGGCGCAGAACGGGCAGTTCATGCCGCAACCGGCCTGGCTCGACACGCACAGCGTGATGCGGCCCGGGTAGCGCATGAGCACGGATTCGACGAGCGCGCCGTCGTGCAGGCGCCACAGGAACTTGATCGTGTCGCCCTTGTCGGTCTCAACGCGACGCACCTCGGTGAGCAGCGTCGGCAGCATGCCGGCGACGAGCTCGTCGCGCTGCGCGGCGGGCAGGTCGGTCATCTCGGCCGGGTCGGACGTGTAGTGCGTGAAGTAGTGAGTCGCGAGCTGCTTGGCGCGGAAGCCGGGAAGCCCCAGCTCCTTCACCTTCTCGACGCGCTCAGCGGGCGTCAGGTCGGCGAGGTGCACGGGCGGCTTGCCGCGCTTCGGGCTCGCGAACTGCAGCAGCGGACGACCGGACTCGTCCTTCTTCTGGGTCCACCCCTCCGTGCGCGGTCGCACCTGGGTGGTGGCGGGCCCCGTGGAACGGATGCGGGTCGACTCAGTCATACCTTCCAGGGTACGCGGTGACGGGTGAGAGGATGCTGGGGCCGCCGACTACGCTGGCGGGATGGAAACGCTCATTCTGCTCGCCGTCATCGTGCTCGTGATCGCTCTGCTGCTGCTGGTCATCGCCGCGGTCCTCGCCTCGGCGGCGCGTCGACGCATCCCGCGGTTGAAGTCCGCCGCGACGCAGGCGGTGGCCACGCTGTCGGCCGATACCGAGGCGCGTGTGCGGCAGCTGCTGGCGGAGGGCAAGCAGATCGAGGCGGTGAAGCTCGTCCGCGAGCAGACCGGCGCCGGGATGCTGGATGCCAAGCAGGCCGTCGATCGCCAGGCATCCGGTCTTCCCGCCGCCCCGATGACGCTGCCGAGCACCGTTCCCTCCCCCGAGGCATCCGCGGAGATCGACCGGCTGCTCGATGCGGGACGGCACATCGAGGCGATCAAGGTTCTGCGCGAGAACACCGGACTCGGGCTCAAGCAGGCCAAGGACCGTATCGACGCCTGGCGCCCAAGCTTGTAATTACAGGCTGGCCTCGCCAGAATGGGACCGCACCCCGATGAAGGAGTCCCATGACCGACCGTCTCGCCCGCGTCCGCAAAACCGGCGTCCTCGCCGTCCTGCGCGCACCTTCTCCTGAGATCGCCCTCGACACGGCCGAAGCGATCATCCGCGGGGGCATCCCCGGCATCGAGGTCACCTACTCCACCCCCGACGCCCCCGCCGTGATCCGCGAACTGATCGCCCGCCACGGCGATGCCGCCGTGATCGGCGCCGGCACCGTCACCACGATCGAACAGGCCGAGGCCGCAGCCGACGCCGGCGCGGAGTTCCTCGTCAGCCCGGGAACCCTGCCCGATCTCACCCGCGCCATGATCGACACCGGCCGCACCGTGATGACCGGCGCCATGACCCCGACCGAGGTGATGACCGCGCTCACGCTCGGCGTCGACGTCGTCAAGATCTTCCCCGCATCCTTGGGCGGCCCCGGTTACCTGGGCGCGCTGCGCGGCCCCTTCCCGGATGCCCCGCTGATGCCGACCGGTGGCGTGAGCCCCGAGAACCTCGCCGACTGGTTCGCCGCGGGAGCCGTGGCCGTCGGCGCGGGGGGCGACCTGGCGAACACGGCATCCATCCGGGCATCCGACTGGGATGACATCACCCGCCGCGCCGCCCGCTTCGCCGACGCCCTCACCGCCGCGCGCGTCTGAGCCGGGCGCTCCGCCCGGCTCGACCCGCCCGACTCAGTCCAGGAAGATGTCCGGGAACAACCGGTCGTCGGGCGTTCCCGGAACCGCGGCGTAGCCGGAGAAGTCCGTCACGCCCGCGGCCTCGAGCACGTCCTCCACGATCAGCGTCTGCCCGGTCCGCGCGGATGCGGGCGCCGTGATCACGGCATAGGCGGCATCCGCGTAGATCTCCGGTGTGCGGCTGGCGGCCATCACCCGGTCGCCGCCGAGCAGGTTCTGCACCGCGGCGGTCGCGATCGTCGTGCGCGGCCACAGGGTGTTCGCCGCGACCCCGGCATCGGCGAACTCGGCGGCGAGGCCCAGCGTCGCCATCGTCATGCCGTACTTCGCCATCGTGTAGCCCGTGTGCGCGCCGAGCCAGCGCGGGCTGAGGTTCAGAGGCGGCGACAGCGACAGGATGTGCGGGTTCTCGGACTCGCGCAGCTGCGGGATCGCGGCACGCGAGAGCATGAACGTGCCCCGAACATTCACGTCCTGCATGAGGTCGTACTTCTTCGCGGCGAGATCGAGCGAGGTCGACAGGTCGATGACGCTGGCGTTGTTGATGACGATGTCGATGCCGCCGAACTCGCCCTGCGCCGTCATGACGGCCTCGGTGATGTCGCTGTCGTCGCGCACATCGCCGACGATCGGCAGCGCCTGCCCTCCGGCTTCCCGGATCTGCTCAGCAGCCGTGTGGATCGTGCCCTCGAGCTTCGGGTGCGGGGCGTCGGTCTTGGCGAGCATGGCGATGTTCGCGCCATCGCGGGCGGCGCGCAGCGCGATCGCGAGCCCGATGCCGCGACTGCCGCCCGACATCAGGATGGTCTTGCCGGCGAGTGTGGTCATGAGGTTCTCCTCGGTCGTTGTCGGGATCATTTCGGCGCCATGCGGATGGCGCCGTCGAGACGGATGGTCTCGCCGTTGAGGTAGTCGTTCGCGATGATGCTCTCGACGAGCGCCGCGTATTCGGCGGGGCGCCCGAGACGCGCGGGGTACGGCACCTGCTGGCCGAGCGATTCCTGCGCGGCCTCCGGAAGGCCGGCGAGCATCGGCGTCTCCATGATTCCCGGGGCGATCGTGCAGACGCGGATGCCGTGGCGCGCGAGCTCGCGGGCGATCGGCAACGTCATGGCATGAACGCCGCCCTTGGAGGCGGAGTAGGCGGGCTGGCCGATCTGACCGTCGAAGGCGGCGACGGATGCCGTGTTGATGATGACGCCGCGGTCAGGACCCTCACCGCGCGCCATGACGGCGGCGGCCTGCGAGACGACGTTGAAGGTGCCGATGAGGTTGATGCGCACGATGCGTTCGAAGGCGGCGAGGTCGGCGGGATTGCCGTCACGGTCGAGCACCTTCGCGGGCGGGGCGATTCCCGCGCAGTTGACGACGATGCGCAGCGGTGCCGTCTGGTTCGCCGCTGTGGCGGCGGCCGCGGCATCCTCGGCGTTCGTGACATCGCCCGCGATGAACGTGCCGCCGATCTCCGCCGCGATGTCGGCGCCGGGCGATGAGGGCAGGTCGAGGATCGCGACCTGCGCCCCGGATGCGGCGAGCGCGCGGGCCGTGGCGAGGCCGAGGCCGGAGGCTCCGCCGGTGACGAGTGCGGAGGTTCCCTGGATCTGCATACGTTCTCCCTTGAACAAGTGTGCGACGCAGTCCCAGCATACGCAGGTCTGCGTCTCAGCCCTCTGGCGGGATGCTCCGTCGGGGTGTTGGCTGAGGGCATGGATCTGCGTCGCAAGCGAGCCTATGACACGCCCTCCGATGGCGATGGTTTCCGGGTGCTCGTCGACCGCCTGTGGCCGCGCGGGGTGTCGAAGGAGCGCGCGCACATCGATCTGTGGGCGAAGGAGACCGCGCCGAGCCCGGAGCTGCGCAGAGCCTGGCACGCGGCATCCGATGACGCCTGGGGCGAATTCGCCGATCAATATCGTGCGGAACTCGCCCACGAGACGGCGGATGCCGTGGCCGCTCTCGCCGCGGAGATCCGCGGCCACTCCGTGGTCACGCTCATCTACGGGGCCCGAGATCCCGAGCACAACCATGCCGTCGTGCTGGAGGAGGCGCTGCGCGCACTGCTGTGAGCGGGCCCGGTCAGACGCTCGGTCCGAAGATCGGATTCCACGCCCCGGTGACGACGGCAGCGGTGATCGCGATCGCCGAGATCCCGGCGCCGATGAGCAGCAGCATCCATTCGCGGAAGCCGAACGTCGACGGCCGCGCCCAGGTCCGACGCCCTGGGGCGCCGAATCCCCGGGCCTCCATCGCGGTCGCGAGCTTCGCACCGCGACGGATCGACAGCACGAGCAGCGCGAACACCATCCCGAGCAGGCGCCGGATGCGTCCTCGATCGGCGACTCCACGCGCCCGGCGGGCGAGTTCGAGGGCCCGCCAGTCGTCGAGGAACAGTCCGACCATGCGCAGCCCGGCGAGCGCGCCGAGCACGAAGCGGGCCGGCAGCCGCACGATCTGAGCCAGGCCATCCGCGAGGTCGGTCGGGTCGACGGTGAGGAACAGCACGACCGAGGGCAGGGCGATCGCCAGCACCCGGAACATCGTCGCGAGGGCCAGCTCGAGCGAGCCCTCGCTGATGCGCACGACGAACCATTCGAAGAACACGTGCCCCGATGTTTCGCCGTAGAGGGCGATCGTCACACCGGTCAGGGGTGCGGCCAGCCACACGGGCCATGTGCGCACCCAGAACTCGCGCCAGCCGATGCCAGCGAAGAGGAAGAGCACGCACTCGAGCAGGAGGGCGACCGCCGCCGAGACGATGTCGAGCGTGAGTATCAGCGGGATCGCGATCAGCGCGCTGACGCCGAGCTTCGCGACGGGATTGATGCCCGCGACGATCCCCGTGCGCGCACGGGAGGAGAGGATCATCACCGGATGCCGCCGAGTTCGACGCGTTCGGCGTGCAGCGCCGCGACGACATCCGGGTCGTGCGTGACCGTGATCACGGCCGCGCCCTCATCGCGCAGGCGCGCGAGCATCGCGACGAGCTCCGCCCAGGTGCGGGCGTCCTGCCCGAAGGTGGGTTCGTCGAGAACGAGGATGCGGGGTCGCGTCGCGAGAGCGGCCGCGACGGTCAACCGCCGCTTCTCACCGCCCGAGAGCGTGTAGGGGTTCGCCTCGGCGAGGCGCTCCAGTCGCAGCCGGCCCAGGAGCTCGTCGATGCGCGCGGTGATCTCCGCCTCGTCGAGCCCCAGGGCTCGCGGGCCGACCGCCAGCTCTTCCCGCACGGTCTTCGCCAGCAGTTGGTGCTCGGGCTCCTGGAAGACCATCCCGATGCGGGTGAGGAGCTGGCGCGACGCCCAGCGGATCGGTCGCGGACCGGCGCCGGCGGCGAGTTCGACGGATGCCTCGACCTTCCCCGCCGCGGGCGGCAGGAGCCCCGCCAACGTGAGGCCGAGAGTTGATTTTCCCGCGCCGTTGGGGCCGGTGATCGCGAGGGCATGACCCGCACGGATATCGAGGTCGATGCCGGATGCGACCGGCCTCCCCGGCACCCGCGACACCGCGAGATCCCGGGCTCTGAGAAGCACATCCCCGGGGCTCTGCGGCGGAGGAGGGGGAAACGCGGGCGGATTCCCCGGCACCCACACCCCGTCGGCGGCGAGATCCGCACCGCGAGATCCGAGAACCTCCTCGGTCGTGCCATCGGCGAGCACTCCCCCCTCTCCCACGACGATCACGCGCGTGATGAGCGGCAGCCAGACATCGAGTCGGTGCTCGACGACGATCAGCGTCGCGGGGTGCCGCTCCAGCATCCGTTCGACGGCATCGCGCACCTCGACGACGCCCGCCGGGTCGAGGTTCGCCGTCGGCTCGTCCAGCAGGACGAGCCCCGGCCGCATAGCGAGGATTCCGGCGAGAGCCAGGCGCTGCTTCTGCCCGCCCGACAGCGCCGCCGTCGGATGATCCAGCGGGACGTCGAGCCCGACAGCATCCAGAGCCGATCGCACCCGCGACCAGATCTCCTCGCGCGGAACGCCGAGGTTCTCGCATCCGAAGGCGACGTCGTCGCCGACGCGGGCGAGGATCACCTGCGAATCCGGATCCTGCAGAACCAGCCCCGAGCGTCCGCGCGCGGCTGCCGCCGGTTCGCCGTCGATCAGGAGGCTCCCGACGCTCTCCCCCTCGTCATCACCGCCGAGAACACCGGCGAGCCCGTGCAACAGGGTCGATTTTCCCGCCCCTGACGCACCCAGCACGAGCACCCGCTCACCGGGATCGATCCGCACCGAGACGTCGTCGAGCACCCATGCGAGGCGGCTCGCATGACGCCAGCCCCACCCGCGCGCGTCGACCGCCGCCGGCCGCATCTCACCCGCCGGCACGTCAGACGCGTTTCCGGGCCTCACGGCCGGACCCGAAACGATCGAGCGCGCCCGTCGCGGCAAGACCGCGCACGAGCGTCCAGCCGAGAGCGCCCGCCAGCAGAGCACCGGAGACGACCGCGCTGATGAGATAGATGACCGTGAACGTCGCACCGGAGCCGGCGAACCACAGGATCATGTTGTTGATCCCGCCGAGCAGTCCCGCCATCGCCCCGGCAAGCATCGCCACCGGCAGAGACCAGTACCGGTAGGCCAACAGGAGGAAGACGATCTCAGCGCCCAGCCCCTGCACCAGGCCCGCCTCGATCGTGAGGAACCCGCCCCACTGCGCCCCCGCGAGCGCGGAGACGACCGCAGCGATGACCTCGACGTAGATCGCAGCGCCGACCTTGCGGATCACGAGCCCGCCGATCACACCGGCGATCAGCCAGGGCCCGTCGAGCAGGCCCTGGAGCCCCGGAAGGAGCGGTTCGAGCAGAGCCTTCGGCCCGAGATAGCCGACGTTCCACGCCAGGAAAAGGAAACCGCAGGCGACGCCGAGGACACTGGCGACGACGATGTCGACGACGCGCCAGCGCCAGATCTCATGCCGACGGGTCGCCGTCCGGGTGGATTCGGACGTGCGTGTAGACGTACTCATCATGAGCTCCTCCCTGCGCCGGCATTATCCGGATCAGGTTCGACGGTCGAAGCGCGGTTCGCTCCCTCTCAGCCCGACACTCCGGGCTCCCGTGGTTGTGCTGACGATCATACCCACGTCACGAACACCCTGCTGACAGGCGATATGCCGTCGGATTAGGTAGCGTTATGAGGTGACCCTTGACGATGCCACGCCGGAATCCGGCACTCTCTCGCGCCGGGCGCGTCGCTCGCTCCTGCGAGAGACGGGTGCCGACAGCACCCCGGCGTTGCCGTTCCGCGATTCGGCGGATTCCGATTCCGAGGTCGTCGCACCCCGGTACGCCCGTTCTCCCCAGCCGGATGCGACCGAGCCCGCAGCGGATGCCCCGGAGCCCCGACGCGTCGGCCCGGACGTCATCACCTCTGCCCTCTCCCTCGCCTCGGCCGTGCGCCGCTCCACGCCGGAGGTCGACTTCGACGACCTCGATCTCTCCTCCCCCGGCGCTCTTCCGCCCGAGGGCGGATCGACCGGCGAACCCTTCGATCTGGGCGACCAGGTCGACGGCACGGCGGACTTCTTCTCGATGGTCGACGATCTGAACTCAGCCCCCGATACCGGGGCGGTCACCATGCCCGCCCCCGTTGTTCCGGAGGCCCCGCTCTGGCCGGATGCCGACGTCCCGGCTTTCTTCGCCGCCGAAGCGGCCGCTCCCCCGGTCACCGACATCTTCGCCCCCGTCGTCGACGACGACCCCGTGGACGAGTTCCTCGAGGAAGCGGTGGCCCCCGAGCCCCCGGTCGCACGATGGGCGGATGCCGATCGTCCGGCCACGGCGCTGACCTGGCTCGAGACGGACGACGTCGCCGCGACCACCCGTGCGGCCGATATCGATGCCGACGTCGAGGACGGCGGACCGGACATCCTCGCCGACGCCCACTTCGCCCCCGCTTGGCTCCGGCCGCGCTGGCTGGCGCCGATCGGTACGCTCGCCGCACTCGCGATCGGCTATTCCGCGACGACCCTGCTGTGGCCCCTGCACGAGGTGCCCCCGGTCATCCAAGCCGTCGAGGTGCAGACGATCGCCGCAGCGGCCGCCGCACCGACCTGGCCGTCCACCGGCAGCGCCGGTGTCGGGATCGCCGGGGTCTCCTCGTCGGCGTCCACGGGCGATGTCACCTCGATCGCGAGCATCACGAAGGTCGTCAGCAGCCTCATGGTGCTCGACCGACTGCCTCTGGCCCTCGGCGAGCAGGGGCCGGAGTTCTCGTTCGGATACCGCGACAGCGCCGAGTACTGGGATTATCGCCGCTCCGACCAGTCGTCGCTGGACGTTCCCGTCGGTGGGGTTCTCACCGAGTACCAGATGCTCCAGGGCGTGCTGCTCGGCTCGGCCAACAACTACATCGACCGTCTGGCCCGTGAGCTGTGGGGGTCGGACGAGCAGTTCGCCGATGCCGCGAAGGAGTGGCTCGCCGATCGCGGCCTCAGCGAGATCACCATCGTCACGCCCTCCGGCTTCGATGAGGGAAACGTCGCCACGCCCGCAGCGCTGCTGCGCCTGGGCGAGATCGCGATGAAGAACCCCGTTTTCGCGGAGATCGTCGGCACGGCCTCGGCTGATATCCCGGGCGCCGGCCGGGTGGAGAACACCAACGGGATGCTCGCCGACGCGGGCGTCGTCGGCATCAAGACGGGAACACTCGTCGGGTGGAGCCTGCTCACCGCCAAGGATGTCGCGGTCGGCGACACGACCGTGCGCCTGTTCGCCTCCGCGCTCAACCAGAACGACAACGCAGCCCGCCTCGCGGTGACCCGCACCCTGTTCGCCGAGGTCGAGGCGGCGCTGGCCGCGCTCGAGCCCGCGGTGGCCGAGGGAACCGTGGTCGGCGAGGTGACGACTCCGTGGGGTGCCGCCGCCGATATCCGTGTGGATGCCGATGCCACGGTGGTGCTGTGGAACGCCGCGACCGCGACCGCGGATGTGGCCTTCGATTTCGGCGACGAGCGCACCGCGGGCGACCGCATCGGAACGTTGACCGTGACCGGCCCCGTCGACTCCGTCGATGTCGCCGTCTCACTGGCCGACGACATCGCCGATCCCAGCCCGTGGTGGCGTCTCACCCATCCGCTGGACCTGTTCGGCCTCACATCGAACGGCTGATCCCCCTTAGGGACGGTCGGTGGCCGCCTGCTCGAACTGCGACTGGTAGAGCCGCCAGTAGGCGCCACGGGCGGCGATGAGCTCGTCGTGCGCACCCTTCTCGACGATGTCGCCGTGCTCCATCACGAGGATGAGATCGGCATCGCGGATCGTGGAGAGCCGGTGCGCGATGACGAATGAGGTGCGCCCCTCCCGCAGTGCCGCCATCGCGTTCTGCAGCAGCAGCTCGGTGCGGGTGTCGACGGCGCTCGTCGCCTCGTCGAGGATCAGGATCGACGGCTGGGAGACGAAGGCACGGGCGATCGTGATGAGCTGACGTTCACCGGCGGACACGTTCGCGGCGTCTTCTTCGAGGATCGTCTCGTACCCGTCGGGGAGAGCATGCACGAATCGGTCGACATAGGTGGCCTTCGCCGCCGCCAGGACCTCGTCATCGCTCGCACTCGCGCGGCCGTACCGGATGTTCTCGAGGATGGACCCGGCGAACAGCCACGGGTCCTGCAGCACCATTCCGGTTCTCGAGCGCAGATCGTCGCGCGTCGTTTCGGAGATGTCCTGCCCGTCGAGCAGGATCCGTCCGCCATCGAGCTCGTAGAAGCGCATGATGAGGTTCACCAGCGTGGTCTTGCCGGCACCGGTGGGGCCCACGATCGCCACGGTCTGCCCCGGCTCGACGCGGAAGGACAGGTCGGTGATCAGCGGATGATCCGGGTTGTACGAGAATGACACGTTCTCGAACTCGATGACGCCGTCGCCCTCCGGCACAGCCGGCGCATCCTCGGCATCCGGCTCCTGCTCATCCGCATCGAGGAAGTCGAAGACCCGCTCGGCCGAGGCCGTTCCGGACTGCACCACCGCGGCCATGCCGCCGAGCTCCGACAGCGGCTGCGTGAACTGCTGCGAGTACTGGATGAACGCCTGCACATCGCCGAGCCGCAGCTGACCGCTGGCGACCATGAGACCGCCGAGCACGGCGATGCCCACGTAGGTGAGGCTCCCGACGAACGTCATGGCGGGCATGATGATGCCGGCCATGAACTGCGCCCGGAAGCTCGACTGGAACAACTCCTCGTTCTCGATCTGGAACTTCTCCAGCGCGTCCTTCTCGCGGCCGTAGACCTTGACGAGGGCGTGCCCCGAGAAGGCCTCTTCGACCCGGGCGTTGAGGCGTCCGACCTTGCGCCACTGCATGCCGAAGGCCTTCTGCGAGCGCGGTCCGATGATCCCGAAGATGACGGCCATGAGCGGCAGCGCGACGAGCGCGACGAGCGCCAGCTGCCAGGAGATCGAGAACATCATCACGAGCACGCCGATCACCGTCAGCACCGAGGTCAGCGCGCCCGAGAGCGATTGCTGCATCGTCTGAGTGATGTTGTCGATGTCGTTGGTGACGCGGGATATCAGCTCGCCGCGCTGCACCTTGTCGAAGTACGACAACGGCAGCCGGTTGATCTTCGCCTCGACGTCCTCGCGCAGGCGCCACATCGTGCGCACCATGATGACGTTGATGACGTAGCCCTGGATCCAGGTCAGCAGCGCGGCGCCGATGTAGATCGACAGCACCGCGATGATGATCCAGCGCAGCCGCTCGAAGTCGACACCCGCACCCACCTGGAAGTCGCTGAAGGCCGCGACCATGTTCGCGAAGTCATCCTGCCCCTGCGCGCGCAGCAGGTCGACGACCTGCCCCTGCGACAGCCCGGACGGAACGCCGCTGTCGGCGAGGCTCTTCGAGATGAACCCCTCGTAGATGATGTTGGTCGCCTCGCCGAGGATCTTGGGGGCGGCGACAGTCAGCACGACGCCGAGCGCTCCGAGGATCGAGACGAAGACGAACCACAGCGCCGACGGCTTGAGGAGCCCGATCATGCGGGCGAAGCTCTTGCCGAAGTTGTCAGCCTTGCCGGGGGCGACCGCATCGAAATCTCCGGAGGTCAGCCGCGCCTGCTCGGCGAGCTCCGCCTCGTACTGCTCCTCGGCCGTCAGCTCGAGCGGTGAACCGGTCGTCACCGTCGTGGGAGCCTGTTCGTCGGCGCTCATGCGTCTACCCCCAGCTGCGATTCGACGATCTCGCGGTAGGTCTCGTTGGTCGTGAGCAGCTCGCCGTGGCGCCCCATCCCCACCATGGTTCCGCCGTCGAGCACGACGATGCGGTCGGCGTCGATGATCGTCGAGACCCGCTGCGCGACGACGATCTTGGTCACGTCGGGCAGTTCGCGCCACAGGGCCTGTCTCAGACGCGCGTCGGTGGTCAGGTCGAGGGCGGAGAAGGAGTCGTCGAAGATGAGGATCCGCGGGCGGTGGACGATGGCCCGCGCGATCGCCAGGCGCTGCCGCTGACCGCCGGAGACGTTCGTTCCCCCCTGTGCGATGCGCGAGTCGAGCCCCTCGGGCATCGCCTCGACGAAGTCGCGCCCCTGCGCGATCTCGAGTGCGTGCCAGAGCTCGGCGTCCGTGGCCTCCTCGCGCCCGTAACGCAGGTTGGATGCGACGGTTCCGGTGAACAGGAAGGGCCGTTGCGGCACGAGCCCGATGCTCTGCCACAAAGCATCGACATCGGCATCGCCGACCGCGGTGCCGCCCACGGTCACCGTGCCATCGGTCGCGTCGAACAGTCGAGGGATGAGGGAGATGAGCGTGGTCTTGCCGGCACCGGTCGAGCCGACGATCGCGACGGTCTCACCGGGTTCGGCCCGGAACGACACATCGGAGAGCACGGGCGCCTCCGCCCCGGGGTACGTGAAGCCGACCGACTCGAGGGCGATCGCACCGGGGACGGAGAAATCGACGATGCCGTCGACCGGACGTCGCATCGAGGATTCGGCCTCGAGCACCTCGCCGACGCGCTCCGCAGAGACGGCGGCGCGCGGGATCATCATCGCCATGAAGCTCGACATGATCACGCCCATCATGATCTGACCGATGTACTGCATGAAGGCGAACAGCGTGCCCACCTCGACGGTGCCCGCGTTGATCTCGATGCCGCCGAACCAGATGACCCCGACAACCGTCACGTTGAGGATGAGCATGAACAGCGGGAACAGCAGCACGAACAGTGAGCCGATCTTGCGGCCGAGCACCATGAGGACGGTGTTCGCCTCGCGGAAGCGGTTCTCCTCGATGCGCTCGCGCACGAAGGCGCGCACGACCCGCACGCCGGTGAGCTGCTCGCGCATGATGCGGTTGATGGCGTCGAGCTGGGCCTGATTCCGTCGGAACAGGGGAACCATCCGGCTGATGATGATGACCGCGACGATGAGGAGGACGGGCACCGAGACGGCGATCAGCCAACTGAGCCCGACGTCCTGCTGCACCGCCATGATGATGCCGCCGATGGCGAGCAACGGCGCCGTGACGAACATCGTGGCGCCCATCATCGCGAGCATCTGCACCTGCTGCACGTCGTTCGTGTTGCGGGTGATGAGCGATCCCGCGCCGAACTGCGAGACCTCCCGCTCGGAGAACCCGCTGACGCGCGAGAAGACATCGGCGCGGATGTCGCGCCCGGCGGCCATGGCCGCCCGCGCCGCGAAGTAGGTCGCCACGATCGAGCAGATGATCTGTCCGAGGGAGACGACGAGCATGAACGACCCGGTGCGCCAGATGTAGCCCGTGTCGGCCTGCGCGACGCCCTTGTCGATGATGTCGGCGTTCAGACGCGGCAGGTAGAGCGTCGCCAGGGCACTGGCGAACTGGAAGACGATGACGCCGAGCAGGAGCCAGCGGTACTTCGACAGATACCGGACGAGGATCTTTCCGAGCATGAGGGCGTCCTTGTGGGAATGGGCCGCACCGACCACAAGACAGCGTGCCACGTGCCGCCGACATTGAGAACGGTGATCCGCTCAGGGCGAAACGATCCGCAGGTGAGCGGCCCTTTCAGTCGAAGAGCGCGACGGCCGGCCGGAAGGCCCGGGCCCCAGCCGCGGCATCCGCCGCCAGCCCCGCGATCGCCGCCGGCTGCCAGCGCGGCGACCGATCCTTGTCGACCAGCTGAGCACGGATGCCCTCGACGAGATCGGGGTGGTTCTCGACGAACCACATGACCCGCCGATACTCCCCGATCAGCGCATCGCGCAGATCTCCGGTGCGCGCTTCGCGCACCGCCTCGAGGGTGACGGCGAGTCCCGTCGGCGACAGCTCGGCGAGGGTCGCCGCAGCGGCGGATGCCGCGGCCTCGGGCCGCGAGGACAGACGACGCATGATGCTCTGCACGTCATCCGCGGAGAACACCTCGTCGATCCAGCGCCGGTCCTCGACGAGCCCGGACTGCTCCGGTGTCTCGTCGAACAGCAGAACGAGCTCGGAGGGGCTCGTCGGGTCGGCGCGCTTGCCGAGGGCCTCGCGCAGTTCATCGAGGTGGCGCGAGGGAACGAAGTGATCCGCGAAGCCGGCGTAGACGGCATCCGCCCCGCTCATGACCCCGCCCGTCAGGCCCAGGTACTCGCCGAGCCGACCCGGCGCACGGCCCAGCAGATACGTGCCGCCGACGTCGGGGGTGAAGCCGATGCGCGTCTCGGGCATCGCCAGACGACTCCGCTCGGTCACGATGCGGATCGCCGCATGCCCGGCGAGGCCGATCCCCCCGCCCATCGTCACGCCGTCGGCGATCGCGACGACGGGCTTCGGGTACTCGGCGATCGCCAGGTTCAGCGCGTACTCGGCACGGAAGAACTCGGTGGTGCGCTCCGGGTGCCCGGACCGGATCTGATCGTGAAGAGCACGGACATCGCCGCCGGCGCAGAGGCCTCGGTCACCGGCCCCATCGATGAGCACGATGTCGATGTCGGCGTCGTCGCGCCAGGCGTCCAGCGCCGCGGACAGGCCGCGGATCATGCCGATGTCGAGGGCGTTGATCGCCTGCGGCCGGTTGAGGGTGAGACGTCCGAGGGAGCCCTCGGTGCGAACCAGAATGGTGGATGCCGCGTCGATGTCAGTCACGTCTGCCACGTTACCGCGGCACGAA
Organism: Microbacterium sp. GXF6406; assembly: GCF_054798215.1. NCBI lineage: Bacteria > Bacillati > Actinomycetota > Actinomycetes > Micrococcales > Microbacteriaceae > Microbacterium > Microbacterium sp. GXF6406. The sequence continues at coordinate 180,550 of NZ_JBSJZH010000002.1, forward strand.
GTGCTTGCCCCGCGCTCGTCAAAGGCGCGATTCTGCGGAATCTCCGGCAGGATAGAGAGCACCCACACGCAGGAAGGCCCCGGATGCCCCACGGACAGCTGATCGAGTTCGCCCACGTGACCAAGCGCTTTGGCGCGGTTGCGGCCGTCTCGGACTTCTCCGCCCGTGTCAACCCCGGCGTCGTGACCGGGTTCCTCGGTCCGAACGGTGCGGGCAAGACGACGACGCTTCGCATGCTCCTGGGACTGGAGCGTCCGACGAGCGGCACCGCTTCGATCGGCGGCACCCGCGTATCGGATCTGCGCAACCCCGGTCGTGTGATCGGCGCCATGCTCGAAGACCCGGGCTTCCGTCCGCGCCGCACCGTCGAGCGCCACCTCACTGCGGCGGCCAAGGCGAACGGTGTTCCGGTCCGCCGCGTCTCCGAGCTCATCTCGTTCGTGGGTCTCGGCTCCGATGCCGACACCCGCATCGCAGCCCTGTCGCTGGGCATGCGCCAGCGTCTGAGCGCGGCGACCGCGCTTCTGGGCGACCCGGGCGTCCTCGTTCTCGACGAGCCGGCGAACGGCCTCGATCCCGAGGGCATCCGCTGGATGCGCACCCTGATCCGCGGCCTCGCCGACGAGGGGCGCACGGTGCTCGTTTCCTCGCACGTGCTGTCCGAGGTCGAGCAGATCGCCGATGAGATCCTCGTGATCGCGCAGGGGCGGCTGAAGTTCGCCGGTTCGATGGAGGACCTCGCCGACCCGCGCACAGGTCCGGTCGTCGTCGATGCCAACGATCGCCGGGGGCTCTCGCGCATCCTGCGCGGCGCCGGGTACCAGCTCGAAGTCCTCCGCTCCGGACTGACGGTGCGCGGAGGCGATGCGGAGTCCATCGGCAACCTCGCCGCCCACGCCGGCATCGCCCTGTCGACCCTGCAGCAGCGCGGACCGACGCTGGAGGACGTCTTCCTCGACCTCGTCCACGACCGCTACGTGCGTCCGACGGCGGCGCCTGCGACCGCAGCCGTGCCGATCATCGCCGAACACGACGACCCCGTCGCGCTCTCCGAGCAGAACGTCGCGGCCCCACGGCCCGCTTTCCCGGTTCAGGATGCTCCGACGCCTGGCCCCGTTGAGGAAGAGGCCACCGTTCTCGCTCCCGTCGAGGACATCGTCGAAGAACGCGTCGCTCCCGCCGTCGAGGAACCCGTCGCTCCCGTCGTCGATAAGCCCGTGGCGCCCGTCGCCACGGAGACGACTGCTCCGGTCCCGGCCACGGCCGAAGAGACCGTCGAAGAGGCGTCGCCCGCCGACCAGGAGCCGACCGAGCGTGACGCGACGGAGGCATCCGCGGCCGCTGAGCTCTTCGCATCGACGCCCATCGCCGCGGCCCTCGTCGAGGAGCGCCCGCTTCCGGGCCTGGCCGGCCTCGCCGCCATGGCCAGCGTCTTCAACGCCACGCCGGTCGCAGAGAACGCCGAGCTCCCCGTCGCGGATGCGGAGTCCGAGACGGAGCCTGCTCCTACCGCTGAGGAGAGCACGCAGCCCGTGGAGGCTGAGACCACGTCCACCGTCGAAGAGGCCGCCGGTGACACGGCTGTTTCCGACGAGTCGTCCGCCGAGGCGGAGCCGGCCGCTGCTGAGCCCACCGCCGCGGATGAGGGCGTCCCCGCAGAGGACACCGTCGTAGCGGATGCCCCCGCGGTCTCCGCAGTCGAGGCCCCCGCCCCCGACGCTTCGGTCACGGAGCCGTCGGCGGACGAGACCTCCGCTCCCGCCCCGGTGGAGCAGGACGCACCCGCCGAGGCGACCGTGCCCGGCACGGAGAGCAACGAGGTTCCGGCGGGAGCCGAAGCCGCTGCCGAAGAAGCGCCCGCAGGCGCCGATGCGGCACCCGTGGCAGCGCCCGCCGGTCCGCTGATCGACGCCCCGGTCCTCGGTGAGTTCCCCTCGTTCGCACCGGTGCCCACATTCGACGAGCAGTTCCGCACCGCCGAGACGCCCGCCGAGGCGACGCCTCCGGCCGAGGCATCCCCTGCACTCTCCGCAGACGACGAGCCGCTCGACGTGGCCGATCTCTTCAGCGTGGTCCCCGATATCGTGACCGCGCCGATCCCCGCGGCAGACCCTGCTTCTGAGACAACGGAGCCCACCGCCGAGAACGCGCCCGAAAGCCTCACCGACGCCGAGCCGTCAGCCGTCGACGCGTTCTTCAACGCGTTCGCAGCGGATGCCGACGAGAACGCCGACGGCACGTCTTCCTCGGACGACGAGCAGCGCTGAGGTCAGGCCGGCCGCGGCCGGATGACGGGCCGCTGACGCCCGCGAACAACCGGGATCGGCGCCGTCTGCGCGATCTCGGCGACATCGACGAGCTCTTCCGAGACGTCCAGGCGCAGGGCCTGGGTCAGGGCGAGCCCGTTCCGCGTCGTGAAGAGCAGCCGCTGGAACTCCACATCACCCTCGAGATCGATGACGACACTCGGGCGGCGTCGGCGGAGCAGGACGAAATCAGTCGTCGCCGCGCCCTTCCAGGTGCCGGCCGCGAGCAGGCCGGGCAGGTGGGTTCCGGGCCCGGGCACACCCCGCAACCACGTCCACGGGTCATCGGTGAGCTGAACCTTGACGATCGTCTCGCGGACGATGCGCAGGTTCTCGCGACGGAAGCTCGCAGCCCGCTCGACCGGGGAGAGCACAACCTCGAGCTGTGTCTGATCCAGGAGCAGCGTCACCATGCTTCCAGTCTGCCAGTCCGCTCCTGCGAACGGACTGCAAGATCCTCACAGGAGGGCAACGATCGGCTGTCGGACGCGCACAGCGCCCGACAGCCGAGCAGGACGGTTCAGTCGCGCGTTGCCGCAGCTGCCGCGCGGGCGGCCGCGGGCAGAGCCGCCTCGATCGCGGCCAACGCCTCGTCGTCGTGCGCCGCAGTGAGGAACCAGGCCTCGTAGACGCTCGGAGGCAGCACGACGCCCTGCTCGCGCATCGCGTGGAAGAACGGGGCGTAGCGGAACGCCTCCTGCTCCAACGCCTCGGCGTAGGTGCGCGGCGCTTCGGCGGCGAACACGACGCCGAACAGGCTGCCGGCACGCGGGACGGCGTGCACGACGCCCGCTTCGGTCAGCGAGGCGTCCAGGGCGTCGGCGATACGGGCTGCCGCAGCATCCACACGGGCGTAGACGGCGGGAGTGGCCAGACGCAGGGTCGCGAGGCCGGCCGCGACCGACAGCGGGTTTCCCGAGAGGGTGCCTGCCTGGTAAACCGGTCCGATGGGAGCGAGGTGGTCCATGATCTCGGCGCGCCCGCCGAGGGCGGCCAGCGGCATGCCCCCGCCGACGACCTTGCCGAAGGTGATGATGTCGGGCAGGTACTCCTCGCCGAGCGAGGCCTGCAAACCCCAGAATCCCGCCGGGTGCACCCGGAAGCCCGTGAGCACCTCGTCGAGGATCATGAGCGCCCCGTGCGCGTGCGCGGTGTCGGCGATGAAGCGGTTGAAGCCGGCATCCGGCGCCACGACGCCCATGTTCGCGGCTGCCGCCTCGACGATGACGGCGGCGATGTTCTCACCGTGCTCGGCGAAGACCGCTTCGAGCGCGGCCCGGTCGTTGTAGGGGATCACGAGAGTCTGAGCGGCGATCGGCGCGGGGACTCCCGCCGAGCCCGGCAGGGCGAGCGTGGCGACGCCGGAGCCCGCCTCGGCCAGCAGCCCGTCGGAGTGTCCGTGGTAGTGGCCGGCGAACTTCACGAGCAGATCGCGTCCCGTCGCACCGCGGGCCAGACGGATCGCCGTCATGGTCGCCTCGGTTCCCGTCGACACCAGACGCACCTTCTCGACCGGCGCGAGGTCTCCCACACGCACGCGCTCGGCGATCGTGCGGGCGAGCTCGACCTCGCCCTCGGTCGGGGCGCCGAAGGAGAGGCCGCGCGTCGCTGCCTCCTGAACGGCCTCGACGACCTCGGGATGCGTGTGCCCGAGAAGCGCGGGGCCCCACGACGCCACGAGATCGATGTACTCGTTCGCCGAGGCATCCGTCACGCGCGCACCCTGCGCGGACGCCAGGAACCGCGGCGTGCCGCCGACGGACCCATAGGCGCGCACCGGCGAGTTCACCCCTCCCGGGGTCACCTCGCGCGCGGTCTCGAACAGGTCGTCATTGCGGTCGATCATGGATGCCTCCCGGACGTGGATGCTGGAGTGGAACTCGTGCGGCTGGATCAGCGCGCGTCGAGCCACTGGGCGGCCTCGGTCGCCCAGTAGGTGAGGATCGCGTCAGCGCCCGCGCGGCGGATGGAGAGGAGCGACTCGAGGACAGCCGCCCGACGATCGATCCAGCCGTTCGCGGCGGCGGCCTCGATCATCGCGTACTCGCCGGAGATCTGGTAGGCCCAGACGGGGATCTGCACGTTGTCACGGACCTCGCGCAGCACGTCGAGGAAGCCCATGGCCGGTTTGACCATGACGATGTCGGCGCCCTCGGCCTCATCGATCAGCGCCTCGAGCAGGCCCTCGCGGCGGTTGCCGGGGTCGAGCTGGTAGGTGCGCCGGTCGCCGGTGAGCTGCGAGTCGACGGCCTCGCGGAAGGGGCCGTAGAACGCGCTCGCGTACTTCGCGGCATAGCCCAACAGCATCGTGTCGGTGAAGCCCTCGGCGTCCAGACCCTGACGGATGACGGCCACCTGGCCGTCCATCATGCCCGACAGCCCCAACAGCTGGGAGCCGGCGCGCGCCTGGGAGAGCGCCATCGACACATAGCGGTCGAGGGTCGCGTCGTTGTCGACGGAGCCGTCCGCGGCGAGCACACCGCAGTGGCCGTGATCGGTGAACTCGTCCAGGCACAGGTCGGTCTGCACCACGAGCGCATCGCCGACCTCCTCGACCAGTGCGGTCGTGGCGAGGTTCAGGATGCCGTTCGGGTCATCCGCTCCGGAACCCTGCGCATCGCGCACTGCGGGAACGCCGAACAGCATGACGCCGCCGACCCCGGCCTCGGCGGCCTCGGCCGCCGCGCGGCGCAGCGAGTCCATGCTGTGCTGCACGACACCGGGCATCGAGCCGATGGGCTGCGCCTCGGCGAGCCCTTCGCGCACGAACATCGGCAGCACGAGTTGACGGGCCTCGACCGACGTCTCGCGCATGAGGTTGCGCACCGCCGGGCTCTGGCGCAGACGGCGCGGACGGATCTCGGGGAAGGAGCTCACGGCGCGAACTCGTCTGCCGCGTGCGGGAGGGTGAAGTGCGAGACCGCGTCGATCAGCGCGTCGACGGTCTGCTTGTCGGCGACGACCGTGATCGGCAGGCCGGCCTTGCGCGCATCGCTCGCGGTGCGCGGGCCGATCGCCGCGAGAAGCGTGTCATCGGGGATCTCCGGGAACTGCTCGCGCACCTGCTTGGCGACGGAGCCGCTCGTGATGAGGATCGCGTTGATCCGGCCGCTGTCGACATCGCGACGAATCCGGTCCGTGACCGGAACGCCGACCGTGCGGTAGGCGACGATGCTGGACACATCGTGCCCCGCTGCGATGAGCGACTCTGTCAGCACCGGCTTCGCGATCTCGCTGCGCAGCGTCAGGATGCGACGGGGCTCGGGTTCGAGGGCCATCATCTGCTGGGCCATGCCGGCCGCGGAGTTGTCCTTCTCGGGGACCAGCGCGACCTCGTAGCCGACGGCCTGCAGAGCGGCCGCGGTGGTCTCGCCGACCGCGGCGATCTTCGTGGTCTTCGGCACGACGGCGCGGTGCGCGAACAGAACATCCACCGTCGTGGCGCTCGTCACCGTGAGCCAGTCGAAGGCGCCGGCGGCCAGCTTCTCGAGCGCGTCGTCAAGCGCGGCCTGATCATTGGTCGGGCCGAAGTTGATCAGCGGTGCGACGACAGGGACCGCGCCCTGCGCCCGCAGGCTTGCGGCGACGCCGTCGCCCCACGGGCCTCCTCGCGGGACGAGGACGCGCCAGCCGGTCAACGGCTTCTCATGGTTCGTTTCGGGTGTAGTGGTCATCAGAGTGCTCTCAGGAGACGTAGTCGGCCGCCCCTTGTTCGAGCAGCCGACGGGCGACAGAAAGACCGAACTGGCGAGCTGCGTCATTCGGGTCCGCACCATCGGCAGCATCCGCATCGTTGCCACTGCCGTTCAGACGAATATACCCCTCGTCCAGGCCTTCGGTGACGTCGAGGCCGATCCGGCCGGTGCCCGCGGGCTCATAGACGATGGTTCGCAGGCGGACCGAGTCGCCGGTGACGACGGCATGCGCCGCCATGGGCGCCTGACAGCCCGCATCGAGGCCCTCGAGCACCCCGCGCTCGACCGTGATGGCGAGCCGGGTGGCCGCATCATCGATCTGCGCCAGCGCGTCACGCAGCTCCTGCGGAGCATCCGCCGTCGTCTCGACCGCGAGGGATCCCTGACCGGGGGCGGTTGGCCACTCGCTGAAGCCCAGGTCTTCACGCGCGAGCGTCAGCTCCGCTCCGAGACGGGACAGACCCGCGGCAGCGAGGATGACGGCATCCAGCTCACCGGTCTCGACACGCTCCAAGCGCGAATCGACGTTGCCGCGAATATCGACGACCTCGACCTGCGGGGCGCGACGGCGCACCTGGGCGATGCGGCGGGGCGAACCCGTGCCCACCTTCGCACCTGCCGGGAGCAGGTGAAGCGGGGTGCCGTCGCGGGTGATCACGACGTCGCGGGCGTCTTCGCGCACCGGCGTCGCACCGATCACGAGGCCTTCGGGCATCGCGGTCGGCAGGTCCTTGAGGGAGTGCACGAGGATGTCGCACTCGCCCGCGAGCAGGGCCTCGCGCAGACGGGTGGCGAAGACGCCGACGCCGCCGATCTCTGAGAGGGATGCCCGATTCGTGTCGCCTTCGGAGACGATCGGGACGAGTTCGACACGGCGGCCGGTGACCTCTTCGAGGGCGGCGGCGACGTGTCCGGACTGGGCTTGGGCCAGCGCGCTGCGGCGCGTGCCGAGACGGATCGGGGCGCTCATTTACTGCAGCACATCCGCGATCTCGTCGAAGCGCAGGCGGCGCCCGGTGTAGAAGGGCACCTCCTCCTTCACGTAGCGGCGGGCCTCCGTGTAACGCAGATCGCGCATGAGGTCGACGAGCTCGGTGGGGTCGTCCGCTTCGAGCGGCAGCAGCCACTCGTAGTCGCCGAGCGCGAAGGCCGCGACCGTGTTGGCCACGACGCCGCGGAACGCCGCCCCCTTGCGGCCGTGATCGGCGAGCATCGTGCGGCGCTCGCTCTCATCGATCAGGTACCACTCCGGGGTGCGCACGAAGGGGTACAGGCACAGCCAGCCCTTCGCCTCGACGCCGCGGAGGAAGCCGGGCACATGAGCGCGGTTGAACTCGGCATCGCGGTGCACGCCCATGACGTTCCACACGGGCAGGAGCGTGCGCAGCATCTCGGTGCGGCGCAGGCGACGCAGCGCCTGCTGGAGCTCTTCGGCTGTATCGCCGTGCAGCCAGACCATGAGGTCGGCGTCGGCCTTGAGGCCGGAGACGTCGTAGAAACCGCGGATCGTCACGCCGGAATCTTCAATGTGGCCGGCGATGTTCTCCAGCTCGGTCGCATCCGCCTCGATGACGGGTGCGTCGGGGTTACGGCGCCACACCGCCCAAAGGGTGAAACCGGACGGGTTCTCTTCGCTCACTTCGGACATGCATCCAGTCTGCCCCTTTCTTCCGAAAGGGGCCAATGCACGTGCTGGTCAGCGTGCGATGGCGCGGGCGACGGCCCAGACGAGGCCGCCGATGCCGGCCGCGAGGGCGACCGCTCCGGCGATCGCGCCGGCCGGGTTGCGTTCGGCGAACGCACGGGCGCGGGCGGCGCCGCGCACCGACGCCTTCTCGATGCGTCGCGGAACGTTGCCCTTGATCTCGATCGCGGCGAGCGCCGCCTTCAGCTCGGCGCGAGCGGATGCCACGGGATCGGTGATCCCCGCCGGCACCGCCGTGCGGGGCAGATTCTGATCAGAAGTCGTCATCGCCCGCCTCCTTCACAAGTCGAATATCGGCTGCAACGGCCTGTCCGGGGTTCTCCCGACGCAGCGCCTTGCGGAATTTCAGCAGGCCGAGGATCACGCAGACGGCGAGGCAGACGATCAGCAGTCCGATCACCGCCAGCACCGCGAGCCAGGCCGGCCACCAGGACGCGAGCCCCACGACGGCGAATGTCAGGAGCATCGGGACGAGCCAGAACAGGAAGAACAGCGCGATGAGGAACCAGACGCTGCCGATCCCCGCATCCTTCGCCGTGCGCGAGATCCAGGCCTTCGCCGCGTCGATCTCGGCCTTGACCAGGGTGGTGACGAGCTCGGGCAGATCGCCCAGCAGCGTCAGGAGACTGTCATCCGCGCGGTCGCGGTATCCGCGGGCCATGTCACTTGCCGTTCGTCGAGGTCTTCGCAGCCGCGGAGGACTTCTTCGCGGGAGTCTTCTTCGCCGCTGTGCTCTGCGCCTCGTCGACGGCGCTCTCGAGGTCGGCCGCGGCCTTCTTGCCCGTGGCGATCGCCGCGTCGAGCTTCGCGCCCGGAGTATCCGAGGAGCCCGCGGCCTTGGCGACCTTCACCACGCCGTTCCAGAGCGCGCCCGGAACAGCGGCGGCCTTCTCGCCGACGTAGCTCTTGGCCCGCTGAACCTGGTTCTGCACGGGGTCGAGGTGCCAAACCTTCAGCCACTGCGTCTTGATCTGCTCGTAGCGTTCGCGTCCGGCACGCGTGCCGAGCACGTAGCCCACGCCGAGTCCGACGACGATTCCGATCTTCCCCTTCATGGGGTTCTCCTCACGTTGTTCCACTCGAGCCGGGGGCGTATGCACCGCCGGCCAGGTCTCCCAGCGTAACGCCATATGCCGAGATCGGCATCTACTGGGGAAAGGGGTTGACAGCGGCCCGGCTCAGCCCCAGAGGAGGGCCCGTCGCACGCGTTCTGTTTCATCGACGGCATCGGGGATGACCTGAGCCAGCCCCGTCCCCGACAGCCAGGCGCCGACGGCGCCGAGCCCGTCGATCTTCGCGACAGCCGCCCGGACGGACCGGCGCCGCTCGCCGGCGCCGAGCAGCGAGACCGGCTGCGATTGCGTGAAGCGGGATCGCTGCGCGGCGATGAGACTCTCCGGTGCGAGGTGAACGCCGAGAAGAGCGGATGCCTCGGACAGCGCGAGCTGCGCGGCGGCATCGTCGTCGAGAGCGGCCGTGGCCGCCGGCTCGCCCTGCGATCCGAAGGAGACCCGGACGATATGGCGGCCCCCGGCGCTCTCGCGGAGCCACTCCCATTTGACGGTGGCGTGCGTGAGCGCCTTTCCGGTGTGGCTGCCGGGCACTGTGAGCACACCGGTTCCGCGGGGCGCGGCATCCAGCACCGGAGCATCGATGAGGAGCGAGACGATCTCGATCTCCGGCGCCTGGCCGGGAGTTCCGAGACCGGGCACATGATCGGCGAGCAGGTCGCGGGCGACGGGTTCCGCGGTGGCGACGATCACGGCATCCGCGACGATCGTCTCGACCGTCGGCTCCGCACCCTCCTCGGATGCGTCGTCGTCGCCGGCGACGGTGACGATCCAGGAATCACCCTCACGGGCGATCTGCTCGGCCGCGGCCTCCGTGCGGATCGTCGCCCCGAGCAGCGCAGCATCCGCGGCGAGCGCATCGATGAGCGTGTGCATGCCGCCCGAGAGCGCCTCGACCGCCGATCCCGGCGCCTTCCTCGCCCGCTCAGCCCGATCGGCGATCATCTGCGCGACCGCGACGGACAGCGACCCGGTTCGGGTGAGCGTCTCGTTGAGTCCGGGAGCCGCGATCTCCGGATCGACGTCATCCGGGTGCGCGGAGTACACGCCCGCCGTGACGGGCGCCACGAGCAGGTCGCGAACCTTGGCGCCCATGCGCGTCTCGACGAGGTGGCCGAGGCTGCGGTCCTTGCCGATCGTCAGCAGCGGACGCACACGGTCGAGGTAGGCGCGCCACGCGCCGCCCCAGCCGATGATGCGGCGCACGTCCTCGGCGAAGGGGTTGGCCGGGATGCCGAGCACACCGCCCTTGGGCAGCGGAGCCGGCGCGATGCCGGGAGCGCCGACGAGCCAGGCACCGACAGGATTCGGGGTGACGACACGATCTGTCAGAGCCAGCTCATCGATCAGTTCGCGGACGTGACCGCCGCGCGTCGCATAGCTCTCGGCTCCGGCATCCACCATCACACCGTCGAGCTCAGCCCGCCGGATGGCACCGCCGAGAACGTCCGCGGCCTCGAGCAGAGTGACCCGCATACCGACCTTGGCGCATTCGCGCGCCGCGACCAGCCCGCCGACGCCGCCGCCGACGACCACGACGTGGCGCGAAGCCGCGCGGGCGGCGAGGTCCTCGGGGGCGTCCGTCATGCGCCCAGGCCCTGCTGGGCGTGGGCGAGCTCGACGATGCGCGTCAGCTGGTCGGGGTCGGTCTCCGGCGGAACGCCGTGACCGAGGTTGAGGATGTGGGCGCGCGCGGAACGGCCGCGGCGCAGAACCTCGAGGACGTGCTTCTCGAGGATCTCCCACGGAGCCTGCAGCAGTGCCGGGTCGATGTTGCCCTGCAGCGTCACATCCGGGCCGAGGATCGCCGCGGCCTCATCCAGCGGCATGCGCCAGTCGACGCCGACCGCCGAGGTGATGCCGTCGAGGCGCATGTCGCCCAGGAACGGTCCTGTGCCGACGCCGAAGTGGATGACCGGCACGGGAAGGTCGATGACCGACGCCTTCGAGTGCGGTGCGATGTGCGCGCGGTAGTCGTCCGGGTTCAGAGAGCCCGCCCACGAGTCGAACAGCTGCACCGCCGAGGCGCCCGCGTCGATCTGGGCTTCGAGGAACCGGCGCGAGACGCGGGAGAGCCAGTCGGCCAGACGATTCCAGGACTCGGGGTCAGCGTGCATCATGGCGCGCGCTCGCAGGTGCTCCTTCGACGGGCCTCCCTCGATGAGGTACGCGGCCAGCGTGAAGGGCGCACCGGCGAAGCCGACGAGAGGGGTGTCGCCCAGCTCTGCCGTGATGATGCGGATGGCCGCGGTGATCGCCTCGTGATCGAGGTCGGCGGGATCGATCGCCGTGATGCGGTCGACATCGGCGCGCGTGCGCACCGGGTTCGCGAACACCGGGCCCCGGCCCGGCTCGATCTCGACCTCGACGCCCGCCAGACGCAGAGGGATGACGATGTCGCTGAAGAAGACGGCCGCATCGACCTTGTGCCGGCGCACCGGCTGCAGGGTGATCTCGGCTGCGAGCTCCGGGGTCAGGCAGGCATCGAGCATCCGCGTACCGACCCGCAGCTCGCGGTACTCGGGAAGGGAACGACCGGCCTGACGCATGAACCAGACCGGGGTCTGCTCGGGGCGGTCACCGGCGAGAGCGCGCAGCATCGGAGAGTGTGTGGCAGCCATGCCTCCATCCTCCCATCCGTACTGAGGAATCGTCCCTTCAGCTCCCTCTACGGTTCGCGGCGTAGACTGGAGGGGTGCTGCTGTGCGTGACGGCGAGTCACAAGACCGCCTCCTTCGAAATGCTCGAACGATTGAGCCGCACCCCTGACGACGTCGCCCCCAATCTTCTGGGTCTGGCTTCGTGCGTGCAGGGGGCCGTCGTCGTCGCCACCTGCAACCGCTTCGAGGCGTACATCGAGGTCGACGAACCGGTGACCGCGGCCGGCGCCGTCGGCGTCGAAGCCGTGCTGGAAGCCATCGAGCAGACCGCCGGCATCCCCGCCGAAGAGCTCGAGGGCGCCTATGAGGTGCACTCCGGCCGCCATGTCGCCGAGCATCTGTTCGCCGTGGCATCCGGTCTCGAATCGGTCGTCCCCGGTGAGGGCGAGATCGCGGGCCAGGTTCGCCGCGCCCTGAAGTCCGCCCGCAAGGAGGGCACCACCTCCCCCGAGCTCGAGCGTCTCTTCCAGCGCGCCAGCCAGGCCCAGCGCAAGGTCAAGAACGTCACGGCGCTCGGCCGTGCCGGCCGCTCGCTCGTGCGCCTCTCGCTCGAGCTCGCCGACAGCCGCATCGCCGACTGGTCCGCCGAGAAGGTGCTGCTCGTCGGAACCGGCGCCTACGCAGCCGTCACCCTCGCGACCCTGCGCGAACGCGGCGCCGTCGACATCTCCGTCTACTCCCCTTCGGGCCGTGCGGCCGTCTTCGCCGAGAAGCACGACATCACCGCCGTCCCCGAAGACGACTACGCCCGCATCGCCTCGCGATCCAGCCTCCTCATCACCTGCACCAACGCCGCCGAGGAGCCGGTTCTCGGCCCGCAGCACCTGCAGGCGCCCACCGGTCCCGTCCCCGCGGGCTGCCCCATGGGGCAGAACTCCCAGCTCGTCATCGACCTGGGAATGCCCCGCAACGTCGACCCCGCCGTCGCCTCGCTCGAAGGCGTCGCCCTCCTCGACCTCGAGACGATCCGCCTGCACGCCCCGCTCGAAGAGCTCCAGGCCACCGATGCCGCGCGCTCCGTGGTTCGCGAGGCCGCCGACACCTTCAACGTCGTCGGCGACCGCCAGAGCGTGACCCCCGCCGTCGTCGCGTTCCGAACGCACATCCTCAGCCTCATGGAGGCCGAGATCGACCGGGCCCGCGCCCGCGGCGATGAGGACGGCCGGGTCGAGCAGGCCATGCGCCACCTCGCCGGGGTCCTCACCCACACACCCACGGTGCGCGCCCACGAGCTCGCCGCCGACGGCCGCAGCGCCGAGTTCATCTCCGCCCTCGAGACGATCTACGGCATCACCCCCGAGGCCCCGGCCGCGGCATCCGACATCGCCTGACTCCGCCGAGAGAGCTCGGGCGCGTGCTACGGTGGCGTCGCTCGAATCTCGAAACCGGAGTGAACTGTGTCATCAGCCTCGACGCCCGCGCGTCTGCTCGCCCTTCTGTCCGCGGGAGTCCTGGCTCTCGCCCTCGCAGCCTGCAGCTCATCCGCGCCGACGGCTGAATCGTCGAGCGCCGAGCCCGCACCGGTCGAAACCGTCGAACCGGCCGAGCCGACGGCCGAGGACATCGAGGGCCGCTGGTGCCCGACACCCGAGAGCGCCGCCACCGAGGGGTGCGTCACGATCGCCCTTCCGAACGCCGTCTACGACGACGCCGTCACGGTCGAGCTCAGCGAACCCGTCGCCGGCGACCCGGCCGATGGCTTCGCCTTCTCCACCCCGGGCGCCCCCTTCGGCACCTATTTCCCCGCCGGTTTCGAGATCCCCGGCGGCACCCCCGACTACTACCCGGGCGCCGACCTGCCCGATCAGGACCGCATCTGGAACGGTCAGACCGGTGCGCTCCTGCTGCGCGCGACACCTCCCGAGATCACGGCCGCGAACTGCGCCGATGTCTCGGGCTCCGCAGCCCTCGTCGGATGGAGCGGCGAGCTCCCGGCAGCGCCGTCGGCCATGTGGGACATCCTCGACACGATGGGCTGGGCCGCCGAGACCTACGACGCCTGCGCCACCCTGTCATGGATCGTCGTCCCTCTGACCGATTGCTGCCTGGGCGGGTACCCGTTCGCGGTCATGCTCTTCCACGAGGGCGAGTTCGCGGGGATGGCCACGGAAGAGATCTACGGACGATTCCCCGAGGTCGCCCGCGTCGCCGACGACGAGCTCACTATCACCTGGTCGTGGGTTCCCGACGGCGGATCGAACGCCGGGCCCTACGACACCGCCACGTCGACCTTCACCTGGGACGACGAGGTCGTTCGCACCGGAGACCTGCCGCCGGTCTCGTTCTGAGTGCGGCGCGCTGCACGACCGCAGCAACGTCTGCGCCAGTACGGTCTAAGCCAGCAGCGCGCAGTCCGGGGCGGCCGCCGCGAGGCGGGCATCGAGCGTCAGCAGACGGCACTGCGCCGCCCGCGCGAGCACGACGTACATGGCGTCGTAGGCGCTGATGTTGTGGCGCAACGCGTAGACGGCCGGAAGGGACGCGACCATCGGCACCTGCTCGACCCCGAGGTCCTCGAACTCACGGAAGGCCCGCAAAGCGAGTTCGTCGCTGGTCTGCCCGCTGAGGGACCACCCGCGGACGACGGATGCGACTTCCGCCGTCAGATGCTGCGGTGCGATCAGCTCGTGACCGTCGAGCAGCACGGCCGCCCGTCGCCCCTGTTCCGTTCCGAACAGGATCTCGGCGACCGCGGATGCGTCGACGACGAGCGTCATCGACCGGGCCGCTGCTCGGCGAGCACTTCTGCCGCCGGCTGGAGCACCGCGGGCCCGCGACTCGCGATCCGCTCCAGAAGCTCGGCTCGGCTCGGACGCGTCGCGAGACGGTCGAGCTCGCGCAGCAGATAGTCGCTGAGGGAGCGGCCCTCCAGGGCTGCCTTCGCCTTGAGCGCTCGGCTCGTCTCCTCCGAGACGTTGCGGACCTGGATTGTAGTCATGCATTCAGCATACGTCGCATGCAGTTTGCATGTCGAGGACGTTCGAACAGCCGGCACCGCCGTTTCCGCGATTTCCACTCCGTTACGAGACTTGTCGCATGGCCCTTCGCATCGCCGGAGACACCGCCGCCGACGATCTACTTGACCGACACCCCGCTCGCCCTGCGCGATCGCACCGCTTCCCGGGTTCGGAGAGCAGAAGGCCAAGATTTTCCTCGCGCCCCTCGGCAAGCAGTACGGGTTCACCGGTTCCGGATGGCGCGAAGCCTCCGCTCCCTACGGCGACGAGGGCGCCTCCCGCAGCGTCGCAGACATCGTCCCGACGGGATCGCTCGCGCTCGTCCGCGCGAACAAGGAGGCGGTGAAGGCGACCGCTCAGGCTGCGAAGCAGAGGCCCGCTCCCGGTGTCAAGGGCGCTGCACGATCACCGCCCCTCGCGCAGACTCAACCCATGTCGACCAATGTGCGCCGCCTCGCCTGTACGCCCGATGACGTCTTCCGCGTCCTCGCGGACGGATGGATCTATCCGGGCTGGGTTGTCGGAGCATCCCGCATGCGCGACGTCGAGGAGACCTGGCCGCAGGCCGGTGCGCGGCTGCACCATTCCGTGGGGGGTCTGGCCGGCACTGCTCGACGACACGACCAGCAGCGTCATGTGGGACCCGCCGCGGCGGATGGTCATGACGGCGCGCGGTTGGCCGATCGGCGAGGCGCGGGTCACGCTCGATGTGCGCGATTCCGAAGGCGGATGCCTCGTGCGAATCCGTGAGGACGCCATCAGCGGCCCGGCGACCCTTGTTCCCGAATTCCTCCGCGACGCGATGCTCCGCGTGCGCAACGCCGAGACCCTGCACCGCTTGGCCTATCTCGCCGAGGGGCGCGCCGGAGACTCTCAGCTCCCGTAGCGGTCGGCGATCTCCTGCGTGAGCGCGGGCCAGACGCGCTTATGGTCCTCGCCGAAGGGCACCCCGGAGAGGAACGCCGCAGCGATGTCCCGCGATCGATCGATGAAGAGGAAACTGCCCTGCGCTCCGAAGTGCCCCGCGGTCTCGGGCGGGAAGGTGTCGGCGAGCCAGTGCGGCGACTTCTCGGCCTTCAACTCGAAACCGAGCCCCCACTGGCAGTCGGCGTAGGCACCGTAGCCGGGAACGATGCCCCGCAACCCCTGGTGCGATGGGCTCAGTGCCAGGTTTCGGAACGAGGCGGGGATCAGTGTCGGACGCAGCACCTCGCGCCCGAAGATCAACAGGTCGTTGATCGAGGCCCGCCCGCCTGCGGAGGGACGCCCCGTCACGTCCGTCTCGGCCATCCCGAGCGGACGGTTCACCTCGCGCGCCATCCATTCGCTGAACGGGATGCCGACGGCATCCGCCACGTGCGCGGCCAGGGCGTCGAACCCGGCGTTCGAATAGATGCGCCGCTCACCGGGAGCCTTCTGCGGCTCGGCGCCCTCCATCGGCAGACCGCTCGTGTGATCGAGCAGGTCGAGCACCGTCGATCCTGCGGGGCCGGCAGGATCATCGAGGTCGAGCAGGCCGTGATCGATCGCGACGAGAGCACCCCACGCCGTCAGCAGCTTCGTCACCGAGGCGAGCGCCACCACGGCGTGCGGGTCGCCCTGCACGGCGAGCGTCTCATCAGGGCTCGTCACACCGACGAGAGCGGTGTGCGGGAAGCCGTCGGTCGCGGCGAAGGTCGTCGTCTCCATTCCTCTATCCTGCCGTGCTTCCCGGAGTGCGGCGTGGCATGATCGAGCCATGCAGCCCACCTCGGACGACATCGGTGCGGTGATCGCCCGAGCGAAATCGGCCAAGCGTCGCCGTGACGCGCAGACGCTCGTCGCGCTGATGCAGCAGGTCTCCGGCCGCGATGGGCGCGCGTGGGGGACGATCATCGGGTTCGGCGCCTGCCACTATCGCTATCCGACGGGCACGGAGGGCAATTCGCCACTACTCGCGTTCGCCCCGCGCGCGAGCGCGACGACGATCTATCTGCTCGATGGCGTCGATGCTCATGCGGATGCCCTCGCGGTCCTCGGGCCGCACACCACCGGCGCCGGATGCCTGTACATCCGCGACCTGGAGATGATTGATATCTCCGTGCTCGAGAGCATCCTGCATCGCTCTCTCGCCTGGATCGAGGCCGGCGGCTCAGAGGGCATGGCACTCACGGCGACCGACTGAGAGCAACGAAAGCGTCGAGCTCCCGCCCTGCACGCAGGACGGGAGCTCGATGGAAGGGCTTCGCGGGTCAGGCGCCCTTGAGACGCGCGGCCAGGTACTCGTTCAGCTCGGCGACGGGAACGCGCTCCTGCGCCATCGTGTCGCGGTCGCGCACGGTCACGGCGTTGTCCTCGAGCGAGTCGAAGTCGACCGTGACGCAGAACGGGGTACCGATCTCGTCCTGACGGCGGTATCGGCGGCCGATGGCGCCCGCGTCATCGAAGTCGATGTTCCAACGGCCGCGCAGCGAGTCGGCCACCTCTCGAGCCAGCGGCGACAGCTTCTCGTTGCGCGAGAGCGGGAGAACGGCGACCTTGACCGGCGACAGCCGCGGGTCGAGCTTGAGCACCGTGCGGGTGTCGGTTCCGCCCTTGGCGTTGGGGACCTCTTCTTCGACATAGCTGTCGACGAGGAATGCCATCATGGAGCGCGTCAGGCCGAAGGACGGCTCGATCACGTAGGGCGTGTAACGCTCGCCGGATGCCTGGTCGAAGTAGCTCAGGCTCTGACCGGAGGCTTCGGAGTGGCTCGACAGGTCGAAGTCGGTGCGGTTCGCCACCCCCATGAGCTCGCCCCACTCGGAGCCGGCGAAGTTGAAGCGGTACTCGAAGTCGATGGTTCCGGCCGAGTAGTGCGCGCGCTCGTCGTCGGGGACGTCGAACCGGCGCATGTTCTCCGGGTCGATGCCCAGGTCGACGAACCAGTTCCAGCAGGCCTCGACCCAGTGCTCGAACCATTCCTGGGCTTCGGCCGGCGGCACGAAGAACTCGATCTCCATCTGCTCGAACTCGCGGGTGCGGAAGATGAAGTTTCCGGGCGTGATCTCGTTGCGGAACGCCTTGCCGACCTGGCCGATGCCGAACGGGGGCTTCTTGCGGCTCGCGGTGAGCACGTTGGAGAAGTTCACGAAGATGCCCTGCGCGGTCTCGGGACGCATGTAGTGCAGGCCCGACTCGTCGTCGACGACTCCGAGGTAGGTCTTGACCAGTCCGGAGAACGACTTCGGCTCGGTCCACTTGCCGCGGGTGCCACAGTCGGGGCAGGCGATATCGCCCATGCCGTTCTCGGGCTTGCGGCCCTTCTTGGCTTCGAAGGCCTCGAGCAGGTGGTCTTCGCGGTGGCGCTTGTGGCACTGGAGGCACTCGACGAGCGGGTCGCTGAAGGTTGCGACGTGACCGGATGCCTCCCACACGCGCTTGGGGAGGATGATCGAGGAGTCCAGGCCCACCATGTCGCCGCGTCCGCGGACGAAGGTCTGCCACCACTGCCGACGGATGTTCTCCTTCAGCTCGGTTCCGAGGGGGCCATAGTCCCATGCTGAACGGGAACCGCCGTAGATCTCACCCGCTTGGAAGACGAACCCGCGGTGGCGGGCGAGGCTGATGACCTTGTCAAGACGGGACTGTTCGGCCACGGTGGCTCCAATGGTCGCAAGAGGGAGTGGATGATGCGGATCGCGGACATGCCGCGCCTGCTTCCATCTTATCCGCGCCCTCGCGGGGGTTCAGCCCTCGACGGATGCTGCGAATGCCGCTGCAGCCGCCCGGCCGAGCCAGGCGGGATCCCCTCCGGGGCGTGCGAACGGCACGAGCCGCCCCGCCGCACTGTCTTCGACAAGCTGCTGCGCACGGGCGATGCGGGTCGCCGGCCGCTTCGCGGTGGCGATCCAATGCCGGACCGCCTTTCGATAGCCGGCGGTGGCCGCTTCGAGGAACGCCCGCGTCGACGCGGACGCGTCGATGATCGCCTGAACCTCCGGTTCGAGCACGGCTTCGCCGTTCTCATGCGAGTACGTGCCGGTGCGTTCGGCCGCACGGGATTCGAATGCGGCGATCCCTGCCGGGGCCATCCGGCCCTCGATGATGAGTCGCTCGACGTGCGCGACGTTGACCTTCGACCATGTGCTGCCGCGCTTGCGCGGCGTCCACCGTTGCCGGCGCCGATCATCATCGATGGGCTGCGACACCGAGTCGATCCATCCGAAGCACAGCGCCTCGGGCACGGCATCCGCCCACGTCATTCCACGGTCGGCGACGTGCTTCTTGCGCGTCTCGACCCACAGCTCTGTCTCATCGGCATGATGACGTTCCAGCCACCGTCGAAATTCCGCCGCGTCGTCGAAGAAGACTGCCAGCTTCTCCTCCGAGCCGCTCGGTTGCCCCATCGCGTCGTCCATGCCCGCCAGGATGCCACCGGCCTCCGACATCGCGACGCGCGAATGCCGGGTCAGCGATTCGGGAAGGCCTGCCCGCCGCCCGCGGCGAGCGCCCCGGCGACGATCTCGATGTGCTCGTGCATCATCTGCTCGGGCATCTCCGTCAGCATCCCGTCCCAGTAGGAGAGCACCGCTCCACGCCCCTGCATCATGCCCTCGGGACGGGCGAACGCCCACAGGTGCAGATGGGCCGCGCCATCATTCCACCGAGAGAAGTGGCATCGGGCGACCGACGGGATCCTCTTCACCGCTTCGGAGATGCGCTGCATGAGCGGCCCGAGCCCCGCGAGCACCTCCGCCGGAGCATCCTCCAGCAGCCAGTGCTCGCGCGGTTGGACGGCGCCGATGAACGGCAGCCCTCCGGTTTCCCAACCGCCATCGATGCGCCAGTGCTCGTCCTGCCAGATCGTGAACTCGCTCGGCCGACAACTGCGGCACGTACTCGGGTCGGCCTCCCCGCCGCGCGGCCTCTCCGGGATGAGAAACGGTTCGAGGGGTTGCATCGCGACGCTCTCATAGGCTTTGGCCGGTCCGCCCGTCATCCAGGCGCCGTCCGGCGTCTCGCCGACTTTCTGCAGCCGGTGCCATGAAGTGTCGGCCGGATGCTGCACGAACTCGGTATCTGCGCTCACTCGAGCATTCAACCAGAGTCGCCGCTCCTTCATCTCACTCGGTGAAGAGGTACCCGCGCGCGGTGTCGAAACCGGCGATCTTCAGGCCGCGCTTGAGGAGTGGCTCCATCTCGCCGCGCAGGCGCAGACGCCATTCGTGCGCGGCTTCGGGATCGCTATCGCGCATCGCCTCGATGTCGGCGGGGATCTCGAGCGTCGCGACGACAGCGTCGTCGGCCGGGGGCTTGGCGATGTCGGCGAGCGCCCAGCGCACGTCGAGGCGGTCGCTCGCGTCGCCGGCGTCTCCGCCGCCGAAGATGCCGTAGTGGTTGACCGAGTACCCCGTCACGCGCGCGCCGAGCACGGTGAGGAAGAAGTGGGCGTTGCGGGCGACCAGCGGGTCGAAGGTCCAGGTGATGTGGCCGACGTCGCGGGAGAAGGCCCACTGCCGCTGGTGGCCCTTGAGCTCACGGCCCCAGCCGCGGCCGCGGTACTCCGGCAGCAGCGCGGTGATGTGCGAGTGCATCGTGCGCTCTCCGGGGACGCCGAAGAAGGCGATGGATGCTCCGACCATGCGCTCGTCACCGGCCTCGTCGTCGAACAGTCCGACGACGTAGTTGCCCGATTGCTGGAGCGCACGCAGTGTGCCGGCGTCGATGACGCGCTCAGGGCCTCGGATGCTGTCGAGCAGGGCCTGCGCCTGGATGATGAGTTCAACGGTGTCGAGTTCACGGATGCTTCGCACTCCCCCAGTCTGCCCCGCGAAACCCCTGAGACGGAACCCGAGGCGCGGGAACAGCCGCCGGCGCCGGAATGTCAGCGCACGACATCGCCGCATAACAGTGCAGTCACGGCCAAGGCATTCACGGTTGTGAACGCAAACATTTAGATGTTTAATGGTTCCCACAGGCACAGATGCCCGGCATCCGGCCTCACCGTCAGTCACATGACCCTCAAAGGGGAGAACACCTCATGGCCACCACACGATTCACCCGCACCGCCGCGGTCGTCACCGTCGGCGCACTCTCGGCCTTCGGCCTCGCCGCGTGCAGCTCGTCCGACTCGGGCACCGCAGACGGCGAGCCGATCACGATCGAGTACATGCACCGCCTCGACAACGGCGAGAACATGGCCACGGTCGCCGAGATCACCGAGCGCTGGAACGAAGAGCACCCCGACATCCAGGTCAAGACGACCAAGTTCGACGGCGCCGCGACCGACATGATCCTCAAGCTCGAGACCGACGTGAAGGCCGGCAACGCGCCCTGCCTCGCCCAGGTCGGCTACTCCGAGGCCCCCCAGCTCTACGTCAAGGGCCTCCTCATGGACGTCACCGAGCACGCCGAGAAGTACAAGGACAACTTCTCCGCGGGCGCCTACGCAGGCATGCGCGTCGGCGACGTCGTCGTCGGCCTCCCCCAGGACGTCGGCCCCCTCGTCTACTTCTACAACGAGGCCGAGTTCGAGAAGCTGGGCCTGACCCCGCCGACCACGCTCGACGAGCTCAACGCCGACTCCGCCACGGCCGCAGCCGCCGGCAAGTACATCACCGCCTTCTCGGCGGACGAGGCCACCCACTGGCTGGCCGCGCAGTCCGCCGCAGCCGGCGACACCTGGTTCTCCACCGAGGGCGACGAATGGGTCGTCGACACGGAGGGCGAGGGCTCGCAGGTCGTCGCAGCCCTCTGGCAGGGCCTGCTCGACAACGATCACACCCTCAAGGCCGACCGCTGGGGCGAGCCCTTCACCGCCGCCCTCAACGACACGACCCTCATCGGTCACATCGGCGCAGCGTGGGAGGCGGGCTTCCTGCTCGACACCCTCGACGGCACCGAGGCCGAGGGCCAGTGGCGCATCGCGCAGCTGCCCGACTTCGGCGCTGGCCAGCTCTCCGGCCCGGACGGCGGCTCGGGCGTCGCAGCGCTGAAGGGCTGCGAATACCCGGCCGAGGCCATGGAGTTCACCAACTGGTTCAACACCCAGATCGACGACCTCTCGTCGCAGGGCCTCGTCGTCGCGGGCAACGGCACCCCCGAGACTCCCGAGAAGATGCTGCGCCAGTTCGGCAACCAGGACGTGCTCGCCGAGCTGTCGACCGCGACCGCGAACATGAACCCGGACTTCCCCTACGCACCCGGCTTCTCGACCCTGTCGTCGATGCAGGAGACCGCGGCCGGTGTCGTCGCCGGTGACAAGAAGGTCGCCGACATCTTCACCACTGCGCAGAACACGGCCGTCAAGGCGCTGACCGACCTCGGTCTGCCGGTCGCCGAGTAACAACCCGCTCTGCCCGACAGAGCAAGCAAGCGCCGGCGGAGGGCACGATAACGTGTCCTCCGCCGGACCATTTTCCCGAAAGGTGAGATCACACCGTGACCACTACTGCTGAGGCCGCGCCCCGACGGCCGCGCATGAAGAAGGGATTCCGCGCCCGCCAGGAAGCGCGCAACGGCTGGCTGTTCATGGCCCCGTTCTCCCTTCTGTTCATCCTGGTCTTCCTCGTGCCGCTGATCATCTCCGTGCGCTCCGCGTTCTTCTCGCAGGTGTCTTCCGGCGGCGGCCTGTTCGGCGGCGGAGAAGCCGTCGACACCTTCGTCGGATTCGACAACCTCGCCGCCGCGGCATCCAATGAGGCCTTCTGGCTCGGCATGGCGCGCGTCGTCGGTTACGCCGCGTTCCAGATCCCGGTCATGATCATCGCGGCCCTCGCCCTGGCCCTGCTGCTGGACTCGTTCCTCGTGCGGCGCCCGGCGTTCTTCCGGCTCTCGTTCTTCCTCCCCTTCGCGATCCCCGGCGTCATCGCCGCCATGATCTGGCTGTACATGTACACCCCCGAGGTGTCGCCGTTCATGCCGTTCCTGCCCGAGGGAACCGACTTCATGGCCCCCGGCACGATCCTCGCCTCGATGGCCAACATGACCACCTGGACCTACACCGGGTACAACATGCTGATCTTCCTCGCGGCCCTCCAATCGATCCCGCACGAGCTCTACGAGGCCGCCCGCCTCGACGGAGCCAACGGCCTGCAGATCTCCATGAAGATCAAGGTCCCGATGGTGCGCGGCGCCGCCCTCCTCGCCGTTCTGCTGTCGATCATCGGTACGATCCAGCTGTTCAACGAGCCCATGATCATGCAGGGCGCGAACCGTTGGATGGGCCTGGACTACACACCCATGATGCTCACCTACAACTCGATGATGGGTCAGATCTCGCCATCGGGCAGCGGTCCGGCATCCGCATACTCGCTACTGATGGCCGTCATCGCCGGCGCCCTCGCCGTCGTCTATGCCCTCCTGCAGCGGAAGAAGGCCAACTGACATGAGCACCACCCGCCTGATCACCGCACCCGAGCGCGCCAAGAAGGCGCGCCCATCCAAGGTCTCGCACCCCGACATGCCCCCGCGCTCCATCGCGCCCGGTCCGGTCGCGAAGACCTTCGGCATCATCGCGCTCGTCGTCGCGACGCTGTACTTCCTCGTCCCCGTCTACTGGGTGATCGTCGCATCCACCAAGAGCAACTCCGATCTGACGCGCACGTTCGGGTTCTGGTTCGCCGAGTGGAACCTCGACGCCAACTACGACAGCCTCATGAACTGGACCCAGGGCCTGTTCTGGCGCTGGGTGGGCAACTCGATCCTCTACTCGACGACCGCGGGCATCATCGGCACGCTGTTCGCGATCATGGCCGGATACGCCATCGCGAAGTTCGTCTTCCCGGGCAAAAAGCTCGCGGTCGGCATCATCATGGCCGGCCTCCTGCTGCCCGTCGCGCTGCTGACGGTGCCGCTGTACATGGAGTTCCAGGCCCTCGGGCTCGCGAACACCATGTGGGCGATCATCATCCCCTCGGCCGTCTCGCCGTTCGGCGTGTTCCTCGGCATGGTCTACGCCGAGACGTCGGTGCCCACCGAGTTGCTCGAGGCCGCCCGGATCGACGGTGCGAGCGAGGCGCGGATCTTCTTCACCATCGTGCTGCGTCTGCTGTCGCCGGCCATGGTGACGATCTTCCTGTTCATCTTCGTCGCGACGTGGAACAACTTCCTGCTGCCGTTGATGATGATCTCCAGCGCCGAGCTCAAGCCCGTGACCCTGGGCCTCTACGGCATGATGAGCTACTTCGCCCCGCAGAAGGGCGCCGTCATGCTCGGTGCGCTGCTGGGCGTCATCCCGCTGATCATCCTCTTCTTCAGCCTGCAGCGCTACTGGCGCTCGGGTCTGGCGGCCGGCGCCGTCAAGGGCTGACAGCCGCATTCACGAAGGGCTCGCGACCTGCTGGTCGCGGGCCCTTCGTCGTTCGCAGACCGGGAGCTCGCGAACCCGCGCCTCCTGCGATGGAAGACGAGAAGGGCGGGATGCCGAAGCATCCCGCCCTTCTCGAATCAGCGTCAGGAACCGATGAACTCCTCGACGGGGCCGTATTCGGCCTTCTCGCGGATCTCGACGGCGCTCGCGAGGCCGTCGGTGTCGAGCACGACGATCTCGTTCGCCCCGGCCTTCCACAGCGGACCGGGTGCGTAGAGCGTGACCTGGGGACCACGGTCCCAGAGGCGGCCGAGCAGGAAGCCGTTCAACCAGACCAGGCTCTTGACTCCGCCGGGCAGGGCGATCCAGGCATCCGCCGGGGTCTCGACCTCGATCGTCGCGACCGCGACGCCGTCGGCGCCGGCAACGCCCTTCGCGCTCGGAGCATCGAAAGGAAGCGCCCGGTGAGTCCAGCCGTGCACGAAGCGACGGCCGTTGATGCGAACCCCTCCGACGATGCCCTTACGGGCACCGATCTGCGGGCCGTAGTTGATGCGGCCGAGGCTCTCGACGAGCAAGGTCAGGATGCCGCGGCGCGCACCGCCGGGGATGGACAGCGTGTGCTCGCCGTCGTGCTCCATGACGCCGATGCGCTCGTCGTCGATGTAGACCACGGCGCGGTCGGCGAGACCGTCGATCGTGACCGTGCTGTCCGCGGGCACGTCGATGCGTGCCTGGTAGACGACGATGCCGTCCTCGACGCCGAGCTGCTCGAACGTCTGCGGCATGGCGCTCGCCTCGCCGACGGCGGGGAGCGTCTCCAGAAGCGCGCGCAGGCCCATGGTCGGAGTCAGCGCGACCGTCTGCGCGGGCTGCACCGGGTTCGCTGCCGGGACCGGCGGCAGCTCGTTCTCGTGGAACGGCGCGAAGGCCGCGCGCAGCGCGTCGAACTTCGCGTTGGTCGAGCCGTCCTCGCCGATCGGGGCGTCCGAGTCGTAACTGGTGATGGTCGGCTCGATCATGCCGAAGTGGTTCGCGCCGGCCCACAGACCGAAGTTCGTGCCACCGTGCGCCATGTACATGCTGACCGAGCCGCCCGCTGCGAGCAGCTCGTCGACCGTGCTGATCATGCTCTCGGCCGAGCGCACGTGGTGCTGCTCGCCCCAGTGGTCGAACCAACCGCCCCACAGCTCCGAGCACATCAGGGCCTGGCCCGGCTTGCGCAGCGCCTCGGCCTCGGCGACGCCGGTGCCGAAGGTGAACGTCGCCATCGCGCCATCGATCGCACCGTGCGCGATCATGTCGCTCGTGTGGCCATCGGCGGTCGTCAGCAGTTCGACGATGCCGCGCGAGGTGAGTGCGTCGCGCTGGTGGCGCATGTAGTCGTGGTCGCTGCCGAACGAGCCGTACTCGTTCTCGATCTGCACCGCGACGATCGGTCCGCCGAAGGCCGCCTGCAGTGGGACCATGCGCGGGATGAGCTCGTCGTACCAACGGTCGACGGCGGCGAGATACGCCGGGTCGCTCGAGCGGATCGATTGGACGCGACCGGTCAGCCAGAACGGCAGACCGCCGTTCGACCACTCGGCGCAGATGTAGGGGCTCGGACGCAGGAAGACGTCGAGGCCGACCTCGCCCGCCAGGCGGATGAACCTCTCGAGGTCGCGCCAGTCGGTGAAATCGACGTCGCCTTCGGTGCGCTCGTGGAAGTTCCACGCCACATAGGTGTCGACCGTGTTCGCGCCCATCGCGGCGAGACGGCGCAGGCGATCCTCCCATTGGTCGGGGTGCACGCGGAAGTAGTGCATCGCTCCGGACAGGATGCGGTGCGGCTTGCCGTGGCGCAGCAGCTGCCCCTCCTGCCACACGATCGCCGGGCTCTGGCCCGCGGCCGGCGAGACTGCTTCATTCATCAGGGACTCCTGCGTGACTATCGCACCCGGGGTCGCCCGGCGCGTGATGGATGCCTGTCGAGCATGACCGCGCGCACGCCACCGGAAGAGATCATCCGTCCTGAGAGGCGTCACTGCGCTGTCTGGCATGACAAAAACTGTTTGCGTTCACATTATCTCATCACCGGGCGAAATTCTCCTCGCCTTGAGGGCTCTGAATCACTAGCATTAGAGGCATGTCACCCCGACGGTCCCCCGCTGATCGCGCTCCCAATCAGAACGATGTCGCGCGCCTCGCGGGCGTCTCCGCGCAGACCGTCTCCCGCGTCATGTCCGGGCAGAGCAATGTGCGCCCCGAAACGGCCCGGCGCGTGCTCAGCGCCGTCGAAGAGCTCGGCTACCGCGTGCATGCCGCCGCGGCATCCCTCGCCTCCGGACGCACCCGCATCCTCGGCGTCATCGTGCTCAGCACCAACCGTTACTCCACCGCCGCGCTCGGCGTGGGAATCGAACGCGTCGCCGCCGAGAACGGCTACACCGTCACCACGGCATCCGTCTCGGATCACGCCCCGATCGAAGAGATCGAGGCGGCCTTCGACCTGCTCGAGCGCCAGGGCGCCGAGGGAATCGTGCTCGGCGTGCCCGTTTCCCTCGACCACCCCGGAATGAGAGCGCGAACAGAGCGCACCCCCTCGACCCGCAACGTGCGCGTCTCCGCCGACGAGGACGCAGCCTTCGCCGTCGACCAGACCCGCGTCGCGCGCCTCGCCGTCGAACACCTTCTCGACCTCGGCCACGAGACCGTCTGGCATGTCTCGGGCGATGAGTACTGGACCGAGAGCGTGCAGCGCCGCGAGACGTGGGAGCAGGTCCTGCGCGAGCACGGGATCGAGCCGCCGCCCGTGCTTCCCGCCGACTGGACGAGCGAATCCGGTTACCGCGCCGGACGCACCCTCGCTGCGATCCCCGGCGCCACCGCCGTCTTCGTCTCGAGCGACGAGATGGCATTCGGTGTCATGCGCGCGCTCCACGAAGCCGGACGCAGCGTTCCGGACGACGTATCGATCGTCAGCGTCGATGACATCGCCCTCGCCGCCTACGCCTCTCCCGCCCTCACCACGGTGCGCCAGCCCTTCGAAGAGGTCGGCGCGGCAGCCGCACGCCGAGTCATCGCGCAGATCGAGGGCGAAGCGCCCGTGGGCGAGATCCCCCGAGTCGAGCCCGAGCTCATCCTGCGCGCCTCGACCGCACCGCCCAACCTGCATCAGGACTGACGGCCCCCGACCCCGATCGGCACCGATAGCCTGGGGGCGTGACGGCGGACGACGATAAAGCCAGGAAAAGGCTTTCACGCGCTCCGAATCGGGCGCTGACCGTTGCCGTCCTCGCCTTCGCCGGTCTGTGCTCGTCATTCATGTTCACGCTCGTCGTGCCCCTGCAGGCCGAGCTGCCCATTCTGCTGAATGCCTCCCGTGCCGACACCACATGGGTCGTGACGATCACGCTTCTCGTCGCCGCGATCGCCACGCCGATCTCCGGTCGACTCGGCGACATGTACGGCAAACGACGCATCGTGCTCGTGCTCCTCGCCCTCCTCGTCGTGGGCTCCGTGATCGCCGCCGTCTCGGGATCGATCGTCGGCGTCATCATCGGGCGAGCTCTGCAGGGCGCCGTGACGGGCGTCATACCTCTCGGGATCGCGATCATGCGCGACATCCTCTCGGCCAAGCACCTGGGAACCGCGGTCGCCCTCATGAGCGCGACGATGGGCGTCGGCGGAGCCCTCGGCATGCCGCTGGCCGCCTACCTCGCGCTCAACGCCGACTGGCATGCGCTGTTCTGGCTCGCCGCCGCGCTCGGCGTCATCGGCCTCGTGCTCGTGTTCTTCTTCGTTCCCGAGGACGTGCTCCTCTCCCCCGGCCGCCTCGACCTGATCGGTGCGCTCGGCCTGGCGATCGGGCTCTCGGGCCTGCTCCTCTACGTCTCCCGCGGCGCGGAATGGGGATGGACGTCGCCCCTCGGGCTCGGCTTCGTCATCGGAGGAGTCCTCGTGCTGCTGCTGTGGGGCCGGTACCAGCTGCGCACCGCGGAGCCGCTGCTCGATCTGCGCGTCGCCGCCCGCCCCGCCGTTCTGCTGACGAACATCGCGGCGATCGGCATGGGCTTCGCCCTGTTCTCCTCCAACGTCACCTTCCCTCAGATGCTCGAGTTGCCCGTCGAGACGGGCTCCGGTTTCGGGCTCGACATGCTGACCGCCGCGTTCATCGTCATGCCCGCCGGTCTCGTCATGATGGTGATCTCGCCGCTCTCGGGATGGCTCGAGCGCACCATCGGGCCGCGTCCGCTGTTCACCGCCGGAACGGCCGCGATCGTCCTCGCCTACACGTATGTGCTGATCTGGTCGTCGGAATGGGTGCACATCCTCATCGCCAACGCGATCATCGGCGTCGGGATCGGCTTCACATTCGCCGCGATGCCGATGATCATCATGCGCTCCGTGCCGGCGAACGAGACCGGTGCCTCGAACGGACTGAACGCGCTCTTCCGCTCGGTCGGCACCTCGAGCGCCTCCGCCGTCATGGGCGCGGTACTCGCGGCGATGAGCGTCGAGGTCGACGGGATCGCGATCCCGACCCGCGAGGCGTTCGACGTGTGCTTCTGGCTGGCGATCGGCGCGGGCATCGTCGCGCTCGTGCTCACGCTGCTGATTCCGAAGTCGCCGCCCGTCGAACCGCGCCCGTCGCTGCCGCGCTGAACCGACGTTGCCGACAGAATGGATGACATGGCAACACAGCTCAGCCGGATGACCCCGCAGCAGTCACGCGCCTGGCTCGCCCTGATCAGCACCGCCGAGCTTCTGCCCGCCGCACTCGATGCGCAGCTGCAGCGCGACGCGCAGCTCACGCACTACGAATTCATCCTGCTCAGCGCCCTGCAGCGCAGCGGCGCCATGCGGCTGAGCGATCTCGCCGCAGCGACCAACGCCACGCTCCCCCGCACCTCGAAGGTCGTGTCACGGTTGCAGAAGCGCGATCTCATCGCCCGTGAGGAGAACACCGAAGACCGCCGGTCGGTGCGACTCACGATCACGAAGCAGGGGCGCCGCCGACTCGTGCTCGCGACACCCGACCACTTCGCCACGGTGCACGAACTCGTCCTCGACCGGCTCGACGAGCAGCAGCTGGCCGCGCTGGCAGAAGCCCTCGAGCCGATCGTGGCGGGGCTGGATCCTCAGCGGAAGTTCGGCCCGTTCTGAGCCGGGAACCCGCACCGGTCAGTGCGTGTACTCCATGAGCTCGACGCCGAGCGTGCGGAACGCATCGTGCACGCGCAGGCGGTGGGTGATCGACAGATCATCGAAGCCGACCGTCATCGCGTAGGAGATGCCGGCACGGGGCCCGGCGAGCACACCGGCCTCGGAGCGGATGCCGCGGTCACGGCCGGTCTTGTTCACGAACAGGAGCCCGTGCGCGTCGTGATCGTGCGCGAACGGGTCGAGGCCGGTGGCGGATGCCACGAGACTGAGGTCCTGGTTGAGGCTCAGCCATTCCGAGACCTGTGCGCTGACGGCGGCATCGACGACCCGTGAGTTCACGAGGGCGGAGAACAGCGCGGCGAGTTCACGGGTCGTTCCGACCGCAACGTGGGGCGCGTCGTCCGGGCCCCGCTCATCACGAATCCGGTCGAGGACTGCGGTCCTGCGCAGCGCGAGGGACTCGAGGCGCGCGCGCACCCGGTGCAGACCGACACGGTTGAGGAGGATGTTCACCGCGATCGGGTCGCCGGCCGTGGCCGCGAGGATCGCGAGGTCGCCGAGCGGGAGTGCAGGGGCGCGCAGGTTGCGCCAGATCCCGGAGACCGTCACCGGTTCGGTGTCTGAGCGCTCGACGATCTCGAGCGCATCGAGGGAACCGCTCTCGAACGCTGCGGCGACTTCGATCAGCAGAGGCACGACGCCGAGCCCACCGATCGGCATCGTCACGTGGTCGTCACCCGCGAGAACCTGCTTGCCGCTGTCGAGGTCGGACACGTGCACCGAGACATGCGCTCCGGATGCTGCCAGCTGCTCCAGTGCCCGCAACGTCGCATCGAACGACCGCCGCCCTCCGGGAGGCCGTTGCGGTCGACGGCGTCCGCCGCGCTGTGTGCTGCGGAGCACATCGGACGGCGTCGGCTCGGGAGAAATGCCCACGCGTGTTCCTTCCCATGACGGGTATACAGGGAAAAGCCGTCACGAGGGAGACGCCCCCAGCGGCACTGGCTATCGTAGCCCTGCATACCCGCCCAGCGTCACCACCTGTGGAAAATCACCAGATCGTCACCCGCTCGTCGCTCGGCAGGTAGAGGCCATCGCCCTCCGTGACGCCGAACGCCTCGTAGAAGACGTCGATGTTGCGCACGATCTGGTTGCAGCGGAACTCGTTCGGCGAGTGAGGGTCGATCGTGAGCAGACGGATCGTCTCGGCCTCGCGGCTCTTCTGCTGCCAGACCTGGGCCCAGCTCAGGAGCAGTCGCTGCACGCCGGTCAGCCCGTCGATCACCGGGTCGTCTGCTCCGCGGAGCGAGAGCTCATAGGCCTTCAACGCGATACCGAGGCCGCCGAGGTCGCCGATGTTCTCGCCGATCGTCAGCGCACCGTTGACGGTGTGCTCGTCGGCGAGCCCTGCGGGGACGAGCGCGTCGTACTGGGCGATGAGAGCGGCGGTGCGCTGTTCGAACGCCGCACGGTCGGCGTCGGTCCACCAGTCCTCGAGCTTGCCGGTGCCGTCATAACGGCTGCCCTGGTCGTCGAAACCGTGGCCGATCTCATGGCCGATCACCGCGCCGATGCCGCCGTAGTTGGCGGCTGCGTCGCGCTCGACGTCGAAGAACGGGTACTGCAGGATCGCCGCGGGGAAAACGATCTCGTTCATCGACGGGTTGTAATACGCGTTCACCATCTGCGGCGGCATGTGCCACTCGGTGCGGTCGATGGGAGCGCCGACCTTGTCGATGTTGCGGTCGTGCTCGAACGTCGAGGCCCGTCGGACGTTGCCGAACAGATCGGCGTCGTCGATCTCGAGGGCGGAGTAGTCGCGCCATACCTCGGGGTGCCCGATCTTCGGGGTGAACGCGTCGAGCTTCGCGAGCGCGCGCTCACGCGTATCGGGGCTCATCCACTCGAGCGTCGCGATGCTCTGCCGGTAGGCCTCGATGAGGTTCGCGACGAGCTCGTCCATCGCGGCCTTCGCCGTGGGCGGGTAGTGCCGCTCGACGTAGACCTTTCCGATCGCCTCGCCGAGTGCGCCTTCGGTGAGCGAGACGCCGCGCTTCCAGCGCTCGCGGATCGTCGGCACGCCGGTGAGCTCGGTGCCGTAGAAGGAGAAGTTCTCCTGCACGAACGCGGCAGGAAGGTAGGGGGCCGCGGCGTGCACGGCCTGAGCGCGCAGCCAGTCCTTCCACGCATCGAGACGCTCGGCGACGAGCAGGCCGCCGAGGCCGGCGAAGAAGCTCGGCTGCGAGACGACGATCTCATCGAAGGCTGCGGTATTGGTCGGTGCGACGGCTTCGCGCCACCCGGCGAGGTCGACGCCGACGAGGGCCTGCAGCTCGTCCCACGTCTGCAGGTTGTACGTCTCGACCGCGTCGCGGCTGCGTACGTTGTCCCAGTGGTGGGCGGCGAGCTCGGTCTCGAGCGCGATGGCGCGATCTGCGCGTGCCGCGGCGTCATCGAGGCCGGCGAGCGCGAGGAGCCGTTCGAGGTGCGCGCGGTAGGCGGTGCGCGTCTCGGCGAAGTTTTCGAGACGGTAATAGCTCTCATCGGGCAGGGAGAGGCCTGCCTGAACGAGGATCGGCACGTATCGCTCGGGGTTTCCCGGGTCGCCGTCGATGTAGAGGCCGATGAGGTGGGCGCGACCGTCGCGCTCGTAGGCGCCGGCGAGGCTCAGAAGTGCCGGGATGCCGTCGATCCCGTCGATCTCGGCGAGGGTCTGCGCGAGCGGGGAGATGCCGTCGGCGTCGATGCGCTCGGTGTTCATGAAGCTCGTGAACAGATCGCCGATCTTGCGCTCGAGCGTGCCCGCGGCCGCGTTCTGCGATTCTTCGATGATGGTGCGCACGTCGTCCTGCGCCTGTTCGGCGAGGAGGTGGAAGGACCCCCAGCGCGCCTTGTCGTCGGGGATCTCGGTGCGGTCGAGCCACCGCCCGTTGACGTATCGGTAGAGGTCGTCCTGCGGACGGATCTCGGTGCTGAACTCTTCGGTCGCCAGACCTGCGGGAAGGACATCAGTCATGCATCCACTCTATGCGCGGCATCCGACATCGCCCCGGCATCCACAGACGTCTTCGATACGCTGGTTTCTTCCGCCGTCCGAGAAGGAGCCCGCCCGCATGACCACCCAGATCCGCATCGGAATCGTCGGCTACGGCAACCTCGGCCGCGGTGTCGAGGCAGCCATCGAGCGCAGCGAGGACATGACTCTCGTCGGCGTCTACACCCGCCGCGATCCCTCCGACGTCGCGACGCGCGGCAGCGATGTGGCCGTGCACCGGATGGAGGCCCTCGACGAGGCATCCGACGACATCGATGTGCTGATCCTCTGCGGCGGCTCGAAGAACGACCTGCCCGTGCAGTCGCCCGCCCTCGCCGCCCGCTTCAACCTCGTCGACAGCCTCGACACGCACGCGCGCATCCCCGAGCACTTCGCGGCGGTCGACGCCACGGCGCGCCCCGCCGGCACCACGGCGCTGATCTCCGCCGGCTGGGACCCGGGGATGTTCTCCCTCAACCGCGTCTTCGGCGAGGCTCTGCTGCCCGATGGAGACACCTACACGTTCTGGGGACGCGGCCTCAGCCAGGGCCATTCCGACGCGATCCGCCGGGTTGCGGGCGTCGCCGGCGGCGTTCAGTACACCCTGCCGAGCGAGGATGCCGTCGCGGCCGTCCGCCGCGGAGACCGCCCGGAGCTCACCACCCGCCAGAAGCACACGCGCGAGTGCTTCGTCGTGCTCGCCGAGGGCGCCGATCCCGCGGTCGTCCGCGAGGCGATCGTGACGATGCCCGACTACTTCGCCGACTACGACACGACGGTCACGTTCATCAGCGCCGAGGAGCTCGCCCGCGACCACGCGGCCATGCCGCACGGCGGTTTCGTGATCCGCAGCGGCGTGACCGGAGACGGGGCGACGCAGACGATCGAGTACGGCCTGACGCTCGGCAGCAACCCGGAGTTCACGGCGAGCGTTCTCGTCGCCTACGCCCGTGCCGTGCACCGCATGAACGCCGACGGCCAGGTCGGCGCGCGCACGGTCTACGACGTCGCGCCCGGCCTCCTGTCGCCGAAGTCTCCCGAGCAGCTGCGCGCCGAGCTCCTCTGATCCCCGTCCTTGTCCGCACCCCTCGTTAGGCTCGTGGGGTGAGCAGACCTCTGACGCTGAACCGCGAGATCCTGCGGCTGGCGGTGCCGGCGCTGGGCGCGCTCGTCGCCGAGCCGGCGTTCCTGATGGTGGATGCCGCGCTCGTCGGGCATCTCGGAACAGTGCCCCTGGCGGGGCTGGGCATCGCGAGCGCCGTGCTGCAGACGATCGTCGGGCTGATGGTGTTCCTCGCCTACTCGACGACCCCGGCAGTCGCCCGCCGGTTCGGCGCCGGCGAGCACAAGGGCGCCGTCTCCGTCGGCATCGACGGCATGTGGCTGGCGCTGGGGCTCGGCGCGGTTCTGGCGATGGTCGGCGCGCTGTCCTCGCGGACGCTCGTCGACCTGTTCGGAGCATCGGCCGCGGTCTCGGAGCAGGCCGACACCTATCTGGTCATCAGCATGTGGGGTCTGCCGGCGATGCTCATCGTGTTCGCGGCGACCGGCCTGCTACGCGGCATGCAGGACACGGTGACCCCGCTGTGGATCGCGGGCTTCGGCTTCGCCGCCAACGCCCTGCTGAATCTGCTGTTCATCTACGGCTTCGGCTGGGGCATCGCCGGATCCGCGATCGGCACCGTCACAGCGCAGTGGGCGATGGTCGCGGCATACGTCATCATCATCGGCCGCCTCGCGCGCAGGCACGAGGCCTCGGTGCGCCCGCAGCGCGACGGCGTGCGCGGATCAGCCCGCTCGGGCGGCTGGCTGTTCCTGCGCACCGTCAGTCTGCGTCTCGCTCTTCTTCTCACCGTCAGCGCGGCGACGGGTCTCGGCACGGACGAGCTGGCCGGCTGGCAGGTCGTGTTCACGATCTTCTCGGCCGCCGCCTTCGCATTGGATGCCCTGGCGATCGCCGCGCAGGCGCTGATCGGCAAGGGCCTCGGGGCGGGCGATCTGCCCGGTGTGAAGAAGATCCTCGGCCGCACGGTCGCCTGGGGCGCGTGGTTCGGCGTGGCCGTCGGAGCAGTCATCGCCGCGCTCTCCGGCCTGATCGGCCTCGCCTTCACCGGCGATGCAGAGCTCGCCCGGCTCATCATGCCGGCGCTGCTCGTGCTGGCCGTGGCGCAGCCCGTCGCCGGGATCGTCTTCGTGCTCGACGGCGTGCTCATGGGGTCCGGCGATGTCCGCTATCTCGCGCTTGCCGGCGTCCTCAACCTCGTGCCGTTCCTCCCGGCGCTGTGGATCATCGTGGCTGTCGGAGTCACCGGCACCGCGGGTGTCACCTGGCTGGCCGTCGCGTTCTTCGGCGTCTTCATGCTCGCCCGTTTCGCAACGCTCGGATGGCGGGTGAAGACCGGCCGATGGTTGAGCCGGGCGTGACGCCACGATGCCGCAG
Source organism: Microbacterium sp. GXF6406 (assembly GCF_054798215.1). Classification (NCBI taxonomy): domain Bacteria; kingdom Bacillati; phylum Actinomycetota; class Actinomycetes; order Micrococcales; family Microbacteriaceae; genus Microbacterium; species Microbacterium sp. GXF6406. Next base: position 214,836 of record NZ_JBSJZH010000002.1, read on the forward strand.
GCGAGGGGCATCCGTCAGACTGGATCCATGATTTCTCCGTGGCCGCACGACTCCCGCACAGTCGAGCAGTGGCTGCACGCGACGCTGTGCTCCTGGTCGACAGCAGATCAAGAAACGCGACTGCACGGCCTCGAGCGCATGCGCATCGATGCAACACTCGACGGCCTCGACCTGCGCCGGCTCTACCTCGACGCCCGCGATCTCGATCTGCGAGTCGAAGTGCAGCCGGAGGATTCACCGGGCACGCGCTCGGAGGCGACGACCGAAGAACCGGAGCCTCTCATGCGCGCGAGCGGGCTGCTCAGGGAGTTCCGCTTGCATGCTTCCCCGCTCCGCTTAGAAGGAGCGCCGATCGACGTCGATCTGCGTGCACGGGACGTCCCGATCGAATGGGCCGTGTTCGCCGAGCCGCTCGTGAAGAACGAACCGGCCAGCGACCGGATGCTCGCCCCTCGCGCCGCCGGCGGACGGGCGTCCCTCGACGCGTCGATGCGCACGGCCGACATCGCCCCGCTGATCGCCGAGATCGCTCGGCCGTTCCTCGCGCAGGCCGATATCGCTCTGCGCAGCGTCTCGCTCGATGTGCGGGGCTCGGGGGCCTCTCGACTCACAATCCGTGCGTCAGCGCGGGTGCGATGGAAGCTGCTGACCGCATCGGTGTCGGCCAGCGTGAAATTGCGCGTGTCGCCGGATGCTGTCGTCGAAGTTCGATCACTGAAGATCCGCAGCCGCAATCCGCTCATCGCCATCGCGCTGCTCTTCGCACGGACGCATATCAACGATGCCGTCGGCGAAAGCCTCGACCTCAACGCGGGGTTCTCGGCCGCAGGCGTGAGCGGGCGCTTTCACAGCGTCTCGATCACGGGCGGTGAGCGCGTCGTGCTCTCGGCCCGGTTCGGCTGAGGCTCAGGCGTAGCGCCGGCACCACTCGTACATGATGACGGCGCCCGCGGCGCTGGCGTTGATCGAGCGGGTCGAGCCGTACTGGGTGATCTCGATGTGCCCGGATGCCGCGGCGAGGGCTTCCGGGGTGAGACCCGGGCCCTCCTGGCCGAACAGCAGGACGCAGTGCTCGGGGAGCTCAGCCCGGTCGACGGGGACCGCGCCATCGACGTTGTCTACGGCGATGATCGGAAGTCCCTCACCGGCGGCCCATGTGGCGAAGGAGTCGACGTCTTCGTGGTGGAGGACGTGCTGGTAGCGGTCGGTGACCATGGCTCCGCGCTTGTTCCAGCGGCGGCGACCGATGATGTGCACGGTGTCGGCGAGGAACGCGTTCGCGCTGCGCACGATCGAGCCGATGTTCATGTCGTGCTGCCAGTTCTCGATCGCCACGTGGAAGCCGTGCCGCTTCGTGTCGAGGTCGGCGACGATGGCCTCCATCGTCCAGTACCGGTAGCGGTCGATGACGTTGCGGGTGTCGCCGTTCGCGAGCAGCTCGGGGTCGTACCAGTCGCCCTCCGGCCACTCGCCCTCCCAGGGGCCGAGGCCGTGGGTGGTGCGCTCAGGGGTTTCGGTCACTCAGCAAGCGTAGTCCGGATGCTGCGGCGACCCGTCGCCGGGAACGTGAGAGGCCGGTGAGCGGTCACCGCTCACCGGCCTCTCATCGAATCACGGGGATTCAGGCGTAGCGACGACGCCAGGTGAAGAACACCGCGATGCCGCCGAGCAGCAGCAGGACGGATGCCGTCAGCACGTACGGCGTGACGCTCTCGCCACCGGTCGTGGCCAGCTCGTCGCCCGCAGGGGTCTGAGCGGCCGGAGCCGCCGCAATGTCGTCGCCCGGAGTCTCATCGACGGCCGGGCCTGTCGGAGCATCCGGGTCCACAGGAGCCGGATCCACCGGGTCAACCGGGTCAACCGGATCAACCGGATCCACAGGGTCAACCGGGTCAACCGGATCCACAGGGTCAACCGGGTCAACCGGATCAACCGGATCCACAGGGTCAACCGGGTCAACCGGGTCAACCGGGTCCACCGGATCCACAGGGTCAACCGGGTCCACCGGATCCACAGGGTCAACCGGATCCACCGGATCGTCATCCGCCTCGACGGTGAAGTCGACCGAAGCGGCAACCGAGGTCTCAGCGTTGAAGGTCTGCGTGACGGAGAGCACGTACGATCCGGTGCCATCGGTGGCGATCGTCTCGGTCCAGGTGCCGTCTGCGGCGACCGCGGCGTGAGCCTCGACGGTCGCACCGATGGCCGCCTGCGACAGCGCGGCCGCGCCGAGCGCACCGGTGACGGGAGCCTTGTCGCTGACGACGACCGTGACGGTCGCGCCCGGCAGAGCCGTTCCGGACACCGTGGTCGGAGCATCCGTCGCGGTGAAGACCGCATCGGCGGCGATCGAGGTGATCACGGGCGAATCGGGGGCGACGCGCACCGTGAGGGTCGCGGTCGGCGAAGGGACACCGGCGACGGTCTGCGTGATCGAGAGCGTGTACGAGCCGATCGAGAGGTCGACGTCCGCGCTCCACGTGCCGTCTGCGGCCACCGTCGCCTCGCCGAGTCCGGCGATCGTGATCACCGCTCCGGGAGTTCCCGTGCCCGTCAGCGCGACGGTTCCCTCGGTGCCGCCGACGGCCACGACCGTCTCCGGGCCGGTGACGACCGGCGCGGCAACAGCCTCGGGCTGCACCGTGATCGCGAACGCGACCGGCTCGGAGCGGCTGAAGCCGTTGACCGCGGTCAGCTCGTAGGAGTACGTTCCGGGTGCCATCGGCGCGGTCAGGGCTGCCGCGCCCTTGTCGACCGCGATGCTCGCGGAGGCATCGCCCGAAATCTCGAGCTCGAGGGCGTTGCTCGGCATCGCGACGGTGACGGCCGATCCGGCGTCCACCGTCGCCCCCGATGCGATCGCGGGAGCCGGCTCATCGATGTCGAGGGCGATCGTGTATCCGCCGGTCAGCTCGAGAGCGTCGTCCAGGCGCGTGTACCAGGCCCAGTCATCGCCCTGCGCAGGCGTCTCGCCCGGCCCGCCGCTGACGATGCCGACGGCGTTGTTGCCCTGGAAGACCGCACCGCCACTATCACCGCTGGAGGTCTCAGCACCGCCCAGGAAGCCGTGCACCCACTTGCCGGAGACCTGCAGGTAGCCGTCGAGCATCTCGATCTCGCCGATGCTGCCGTCCGTGTACGGCATCTTCACCTTCGTGCTGCCGGTGCTGAAGCCGGTCGTGCGACCCGACTTCGAGACCGTGCCGGAGACGGGGTCGGAGACGCCCGTGATGGCGATCGTGCTCGCCGCGAGGTCGTTCGCGGCCGACGTCGTCCAGTCGGTGACGGCCGGCAGCAGGTTCAGGTTCGTGTTCGTGATGTCGATGACCGCGATGTCCGTCGACGTCGGAGTGTTGTCCGCACCCGGGGTGTTGCCCGGGCCGCCGAACTGCGAGAAGCCGAACTTTCCGGCGAGCGCCGTGCCGTTGGACTCGATGCCCTTCCCACCGCCGGCCGTGTCGCCGGTGGGCTTGGTGAGGTGCACGAAGTCGTTCGTGCCATTGCCGCCGCAGTGGCCGGCGGTGATGAGAGCGGGTGCGCCCGTCGGGCTCCAGGCGGTGAAGCCGATCGAGCACAGAGCGACCTGACCGGCCAACTGCTCGGTCGGCACGCCGGCGTATCCGGCTCCGCCGACGACGTCGGTGTTCGCCCGTGCGACGACCTCGCCGAGGTACGCCACCTTGTCGACGTCGAGCTTGTCGGTGAAGGCCACGAGGGCGTCATCGCCGATGTAAGTCTCGTTGACGAAGACGACCGAGTCGCCATCCGTCGTCCGACCGTAGCCGACGACGCTGTCCTCGTCACGGGTCTCGGTCAGGATCTCGGCTGCGGCGGTCGCCGCGAGCGCGATCGGATCCGCCGGAGCGGTGTCTTCTGCGGAGGCCGGCGCGGCAGCCAGAAGACTGCCGAGGCCGACGGTGAATGCCGCGGCAAGCGCGACAGGACGTCGTGAACGCACGAGTACTGCTCCCAGTATGGGTAGAGGGGGGATTCGGGTGAGATCTCGGCACTGCCTCGGGTGACCCGTGGGTAGCGGGACGACAGCGGAATCCGATGATCTGTTTCCGACTGTAGCGGAACACCGGCTCACGCCCGGGCGTGTCCTAGCGCCGCCGGATCACGCGGCCCTCGGCGTAGGGTGGAGCCGTGGCATCCCCAGCAGCAGACGACTACCTCAAGACCGTTTACGCGCACACCGAATGGCAGGATGCCCCGATCACGCCGTCGCAGCTCGCGGGCAAGCTGGGCATCGCCCCCTCGAGCGTCACCGAGATGGTGAAGAAGCTCGCCGCCGCCGGTCTCGTCTCGCACGTGCCCTACGGCGCCGTGCGCCTGACCGAGGCGGGCACGACCCGCGCCCTGCAGATGACCCGCCGTCACCGACTGATCGAGACGTGGCTCGTGCGCGAATTCGGCTACGGGTGGCACGAGGTGCACGACGAGGCCGAGGTGCTCGAGCACACCATCAGCGACCGTCTGCTCGAGGGAATCGACGCGCTTCTGGGCCGCCCCCGCTTCGACCCGCACGGCGATGCGATCCCCGACGCCGACGGCTCCGTCGAGCGCGTCCCCTTCGTGCTCCTCGCGGATGCCGCCGCCGGGCACACCGGCCGCGTGCTGCGCGTGAGCGACGTCGACCCCGACCTGCTCTGCCTCCTGCAGGACGCCGGCATCGTCGTCGGCGCAGAGGTTCGCTCGACCACCACCGGCATCGCGGTCGACGACGCCGAGATCGAGCTGCCGGACGGCGCCGCCGACAACATCTGGCTCACGGCGTAGCATCCGCCCCCGAGCCAATAGGCTGGGGCCATGGTTGAACGCGCTGAGATCGAATGCTGGCTCACCGACATGGACGGCGTCCTCGTCCATGAGAACGACGCCATCCCGGGTGCCGCCGAGCTGCTCGCCGGCTGGGAAGCGACCGAGACGCCCTACCTGGTGCTCACGAACAACTCCATCTTCACGGCGCGCGACCTCTCGGCACGCCTGCGCGCCAGCGGCCTGAACGTTCCCGAGGACCGCATCTGGACCTCGGCCCTCGCCACCGCAGATTTCCTCGCGCACCAGAAGCCCGGCGGCTCGGCGTTCGTCATCGGCGAGGCCGGCATCCTCACGGCCCTGCACGATGCGGGCTTCATCATGACCGAGACGAACCCGGACTTCGTCGTGGTCGGCGAGACGCGCAACTACTCCTTCGACGCCATCACCAAGGCGATCCGCCTGATCAACAAGGGTGCGCGCTTCATCGCGACGAACCCGGATGCCACGGGCCCGAGCATCGAGGGCCCGATGCCCGCGACCGGCGCGATCTCGGCGCTCATCACCAAGGCCACCGGCAAGGAGCCGTACGTGGTCGGCAAGCCGAACCCGATGATGTTCCGTTCGGCCCTGAACAAGATCGGCGCACACTCCAAGCGCACCGGCATGATCGGCGATCGCATGGACACCGATGTCGTCGCCGGCATCGAGGCAGGTCTGCACACCGTGCTCGTCCTCACCGGAATCAGCGACCAGGCCGAGATCGAGAAGTACCCCTTCCGCCCGAGCGAGATCGTGAACTCGGTGGCGGATCTGCTGCCCGGGGCCTCCGTCCAGGAGTGACCATGACGCAGCAGGATCTGCTGTTCCTCGTTCTCATCCTGATCGGGCTGAGCTCGCTCACGATCGTCGTCGTGCAGATGGTGCGCTCGCGCCGCGGGCGCGATGACGGCCGCTCCGGCAACTGGTGGGAAGGCCCCTGGGACGAGGACGACCGGCGCTGAGCGGTCGCCTACCGCAGGACGAGGGCGGCGGCGCCGATGAGCGGCCCCTCATCGCCCAGCGCCGAGCGCACCACGCGCGCGGCTCGCGAGTACTCGTGGGCCGCGGATGCCCGCAGCGCTGCTTCGACGAGATCGATGTAATCATCGGAGACGCGGGAGAACCCGCCGCCGATCGCGATCATGTCGAGGTCGACGAGGGTCGCGGCATCCGCGAGCGCCTCGCCGACGGCCTGCGCCGAGCGCTCGATCGCGGCCCGTGCGATGGCGTCGCCGGATGCCGCTTCGCGGGCAAGGTCCTCGCCGGTCGCGCCCGCCCAGCCCTGCGACTGCGCCCAGGCCGCGCTCGCCGGCCCGGAGGCGATCTCCTCGAGCGTCAGCCCGTCTTGGCGGCGCACCTGCCCGAGGTGCCCGGCGTTGCCGGACGCCCCCGGCGCATAGGCGCCGTCCATGACGAATCCGCCGCCGATCCCCGTGGAGACGACGATCGACAGCGACGACTTCGCGCCCCTCGTCGCGCCGAGCCAGGACTCGGCGAGCGCGAGCGCACCGCCGTCGTGGCCGAAGGCGATGGGCACCGGACCGCCGAGGATGCCGGATGCCGCGCGCGTAACCGCATCCGCGAGCCGGTACCCTCGGGCATCCGGCATGTTGACGGGGAAGATGCGCCCCGAAGCGCGATCCACGGGTCCGGCGCTGCCGATTCCGGCGCCGATGAGCTCGGCGTCCTCGGGCATGCGGGACAGCGCATGCACGACGACGGCGGCCAGCGCGTCGTCCAGCGATGCCGCCGACGCGGCTCTGCCGGTCTCGCGCCGGCTGCGGCTGCCCCGGATGATCGAGCCGGCATCCGTGACGAGGGCGCCCTCGAGCTTCGTGCCGCCGACGTCGACGGCCAGTGCCACCCCCGTCATGATTTGACGGAACCGCTCATGAGACCGCCGATGAAGTACTTGCCGAGCAGGATGTAGACGATGAGCGTCGGAACCGAGGCGATGAGCGCACCGGCCATCGCAGCGCCGTAGTTCGCCAGCTGCGCGCCCTGCGACAGGTTCACGAGCGCGAGCGAGACCGGCCCGCCCTGCACGTTCGTGAGGAACAGCGCGAACAGGTAGTCGTTCCACGCGGAGGTGAACTGCCAGATGATCGTGACGACGAAACCGGGCAGCGACAGCGGCAGCACGATGCGCCAGTACGTGCCGAGCATCCCGGCGCCATCGACCCGGGAGGCCTCCATGAGCTCGTGCGGGATCGAGGCGTAGTAGTTGCGGAAGATGAGCGTGCAGATCGGCAGGCCGTAGATGATGTGCACGATCAGCAGCGTCGAGATGTCGCTCGGCAGGCCGAGCGAGGTCTTCATCTGCACGAGCGGGGTCATGATCGCCTGGTAGGGGATGAACATGCCGAAGAGGATGAAGGTGAACACGAGGTCGGCGTGCGGGAACCGCCAGCGCGAGAGCACGAATCCGTTCATCGAGCCGAGCATCGCCGAGATGAGCGAGGCGGGGATCGCGAGGAGGAAGGTGCGTCCGAGGGGTGCGGCCAGCGCGGCCCAGGCGGCCTTCCAGTTGTCGAACCCGGTTGCTCCGCCCTCGGTCGCCGATTCCCACGGCCAGCGCACGGGCAGGTTCCATGAGGTGCCGGGGCTGACGTCGCTCGGCGGCTTCAGGCTCGTCACGACGAGCACGTAGACGGGCATGAGCACGACGATGACGAACGCGATGAGCAGGACGTACTTCGCGGTGCGGCCCAGGCGCCTGCGGCCACGACCGGATGCCGCGGGGGCGACCGTGCGGACCGGAGCGGTGAGTTCGGTGCTGACGCTCATCGGGCGTTCCTCTCGGCACGGGCCGTGTGGACCAGGTAGGGGATGATGAACACGCACACGAGCACGAGCAGGACGGTGGCGATGGCCGCCGCCTTCGCGTAGTCGTTCGAGGTGAGCGCGACCCACATGTAGGTGTGGGGCACCTCGGTCTGGAAGATCGATCCGGTCACCGACATGATGAGGTCGAACACCTTCAGAGACATGTGCGCGACGATGACGAGCGCCGACAGGGCGACGGGGCTCAGCTGCGGGAAGATCACGTGCCGGTAGAGCTGCCATTCGGTCGCTCCGTCCATGCGGGCGGCTTCGCGCAGCTCATCGGGGATGCCGCGGAACCCCGAGAGGAACAGCGCCATGACGTAGCCGGAGAGCTGCCAGATGGCGGGCATCGCGATCGCGGCCATGCCCCAGATCGGGGTGTTCCACCATGAGTTCTGCAGGAAGCCGAGCCCCATGCCCTCGAGCAGACGGTTCAGCCCGGATGCGCGGTCGCCCTCGGCGGAGTTCAGCAGCCAGCGCCAGACGACGCCGGATGCCACGAACGACACCGCCATCGGGAAGAGGTAGATGCTGCGGAACACGCCCTCGGCGCTCACGCCTTTGTCGAGGATCCACGCCCAGAGGAATCCGAAGAGCATCGTGCCGACGATGAACACGACCGTGAAGACGGCGAGGTTGGCGAGCGAGTGCAGGAAGCGGTCCTCCTGCAGCAGCGAGATGAAGTTGTCGAGCCCGACGAACTCGGTCGCCGGCTGCAGCGAGTGCCGGTTCGTCATCGCCACCTGCACGTTCATGCCGATGAGCCCGTAGACGAAGATGCCGAGGACGATGATCGTCGGCGAGATGAGGAGCAGAGGCGGCCCCCAGTTGCGGATGCCCTTGTGCATCGCGTGTCCCTTCTGCCGCGCGGTGCGCGGGCGACGGGCGGGCGGATGCCGGGACCGGGGTCCGCGGCATCCGCCCGCCGTGCCGTGTCTTAGCCGAGCGCCTTCGTCGCGGCGGCGACGAGCGCGCTCTGCAGGGAGGCGGCGTCCTTGTCCGTGCCGAACCTGCCGATCGCGGACGAAATGTCGGTCGACCAGGAGATCTTCGCGGCGGCGCCGTGCGCGAGCGAGCTGACGACGGTGTCGGTCGTCCACGATTCGATCGCGGTCTGCTGGTAGGCGCCGTAATCGGCCGGGTCGGCGTCGGTGCGCGCCGGGATCGAGCCCTTGGCCTGGTTGAAGGCCTGCTGGCCCTCTGCCGAGCTCACCGTGCGCAGCCAGTCGTGGGCGGCTTCCTCGTGCGGTGCGCCCACGGGGAGCGTGAACGAGTCGGCGAGGAAGTCGAAGGTGCCCTCGGTTCCGGCCGACGCCCACGTCGTGTACTCGGTGCCGTACGTCCAGCCGGCCTGCACGAATGCGGCCTCGGCCCAATCGCCCATGACGTTGTAGGCGGCGGCGCCGTCGATGAGGATCTGCGTGGCGGCGTCCCAGTCGAGACCGGCGAAGTCGCTGTTGACGTACTCGAGCAGGTCGCCGTAGTGGCCGATCGCGGTCGTGACGCCCGCGTCGTCCCACGAGGTCGAGCCGTCCCAGAGGCCCGAGTAGCCGTCGGCGCCGAGGTCGGCGAGCAGAACGGTCTCGAACAGCTGCATCTGGGTCCATTCGGTTCCCAGCGACAGCGGGGACCCGACGCCGGACTTCTTGACCTTCTCGAGGTCGGCGAGCCAGGCGTCGATGTCGGCCGGGGCCTTCGTCGGGTCGATGCCGGCGGCGTCGAGCAGCTCGGTGTTGACCCAGGTGACGTTGGCGCGGTGGATGTTGCTCGGCACCGAGTAGATCTTGCCGTCGACCGTGATGCGGTCGATGAGCGATGCGGGGAACACGTCGGCGAGCGACTCGTCGGCGAAGAAACCGCTGAGGTCCTGCAGTTGTCCGGCCTCGATGTAGTCGGTGAGCTCGGCGCCGGCGTGCGCCTGGAAGGAGTCCGGCGGGTCGCCGGCCTCGAGGCGGGAGGCGAGCGCCGCCTTGGCGTTCGAGCCCGCGCCGCCGGCGACCGCGGCGTTGATGAACTCGATGTCGGGGTACTGCGTGTTGAAGACGCCCACGAGCGCGTCGAGACCGATCTTCTCAGAGCCGGCCGCCCACCAGGTGAAGACCTCGACCTGATCGGCGGAGCCTCCGCCGTTGCCTTCGCCGCTCGAGCCGCTGCATCCCGCCAGCATGAGTCCTGCTGCTGCGAGACCGGCGACTGCGGCCAGTGACTTCCGCATGTGATCCTCCGTTGGATTCGCGAACACCCGCGCCCTCGGCGGGAGTCCTGCCAGCGTAGTCTGAAAACGTTGCCAGACTCAAGGGTCGGATTGTCACGATCCGGGTGTCATTCCGTCGCAGGTCAGCGATGGAATTCAGAGGCCCCGGCACCCTCGACGAGGCCCATCGCCGCGGCGGCGGATGCCGCATCCGGCGCCTGCTCGCCCGACCCGCGCACGATGAGCCGGGTGCCGAGATCGACCCGGCGCCACGGTCCCGGCAGACCGGCGATCCGCTCGAGGAGCAGCTGCGCTGCGGCATCGCCGATCGACCAGGGATCCTGCGAGATCGTCGTGGTCGGCGGCTCCATGAGCTCGGCGAGGTCGAAGTCGTCGAAGCCGACGAGCGCCGGCGAACACCCCAGCAGGCGCAGCGCCTTGAGCACGGTCTTCGTCGTGCGGCTGTTCGTCGTGAACAGCGCCGTGGGCGGCTGCGCCAGCGCGAACATCTCGCCGAGCGCCTCGACGCACACCCCGACCTCGTCCTCGACCGTCACAATGAGCGCGGGGTCGACCCGGATTCCCGCGGCGGACAGCGCGGCGGCGTAACCGTGCTGGCGCCGCTCGGAGGTGTAGCGCCCGGAGACGTGCGCGATGCAGGCGATGCGACGATGGCCCGCTGCGACGAGGTGGCGGACGGCATCGCCCGCGCCTCCTTCGTTGTCGACCATGACGATGTCGGCGGCCATTCCGATCGGCGGGCGGTCGACGAAGACGATCGGCATGCCGGCATCCCGCTCGGGCACGAGGAACGCGTGATCGGTCTCCTCGTGCGCGACGACGATGACGCCGTCGAGGCGCCGACCGAGCACGCGCCGCAGCACCCGCTCGCCCTCGCGCGGGTCGTCGCCGCTGGATGCCACGAGCACGAGCAGGTCATGGCGCTGCGCGCGGGCCTCGACCGCCGCGATCATCTCCGAGTAGAACGGGTCGGATACGCGCGTGGCGATGACGCCGATCGTGCGCGCAGAACCGGTGCGCAGCGTGTGGGCGAACTCGTTGCGGCTGTAGCCGAGCTCTCGCACCGCGCGCTCGACGGCCCGGACCTTCGACGATGTGACGCCGCCCTTGCCCGAGACCACGCGCGAGACCGTCGACAGGCCGACCTCCGCTCGTGCGGCGACGTCCTTCATCGTCGGCCGTCTGCCGCCGTCGGTGTTCTCGCCCATGCCGCCCTCCTTCTCCGGGAGGATGTCATGAAAACGTTGCCACGTCCACGGCGTCGTACAGCGGACGAGCGCGTGCAGCGGGTTACTGCGGGTCGAGCCCGAGGTCGTCGAGGTCGAAGGCTGCGAGCCACTGCAGACCCTCGGCCTCGATCGCGGCCTGCGCGCCGGTCTTGCGGTCGACGATCACGGCGACCGCGACGACCTCCGCGCCCTCGCGGCGCAGCACCTCGACGGCCTTGAGCGCCGACTGACCGGTGGTGGAGGTGTCCTCGAGCACGACGACGCGCTTGCCCGCGACGTCCGCACCCTCGATCTGACGGCCGCGGCCGTGGTCCTTGGGCTCCTTGCGCACGACGAACGCGTCGAGCGGGCGGTCGCCGGCGACCGAGGCGTGCATCACGGAGTTCGCGATGGGGTCGGCGCCGAGGGTCAGGCCGCCGACGGCGACGACGTCGAGGTCGCCGATCAGGTCGAGCATGATGCGGCCGATCGCGGGGGCGGCGCGGTGGTCGAGGGTGAGCTTGCGCATGTCGACGTAGTACGTCGCCTTCTTGCCGCTGGAGAGCGTGAAGTCGCCGTGGAACACCGCCTCGTCCTTGATGAGGGCGAGCAGGGACTGGCGGTCGGCTTCGAGAGTCACGGCATCCAGTGTATGGCTCCTGTTCCTCGGCCGTGGTCTGTCCTAGGGTGGCGGGGACGCCGGATGCCGAGGAGGCCCTCATGTTCTCGTTCGATCCCTATGCCGAGCTCGCCGAGCTGCGCCCTGTCGCGCCGCTGCAGCTGACAAGCCCCGACTTCCGCGCCGGGTCGCCGCTGCCGCTGTTCGCGTGGTCGGCGGATCGGGGCGGTGAGGATCGCGCCCCCGCGCTGGAGTGGTCGCAGCCGCCGGCGGGGACGAAGAGCATCGCGGTGAGCTGCTTCGATCCGGATGCGCCGACCGGGTCGGGTTTCTGGCATTGGGCCGCCTACGATCTGCCGGCGGGGACCATGTCGCTGCGCGGCGGCGATGGCACGACGGCGTCGCTGCCGGGCGGTGCGAAGGTGCTGCCGAACGAGGCGCGCCTGGAGCGCTTCATCGGCGCCGCCCCGCCCGCCGGCACCGGGGTTCACCGGTACTTCTTCGTCGTGGACGCCCTCGATGTTCCGGCGCTCGACATCCCGCCGGGATCGACGCCCGCGGTCCTCGGCTTCAACCGGCACTTCCACACGCTCGCGCGCGGGGTGCTGGTGGGAACCGCCGACCCGGCCGAGCGTTGACCCCCGGCGTGCGCCGGAGCGGCGTTGTCGGCGCACGCCCGTAGGCTGGATGCATGCGCCTGGCCACCTGGAACATCAACTCCATCCGCACCCGTGTCGACCGCACGGTCGAATTCCTCGTCCGTGAGGACATCGACGTGCTCGCGCTGCAGGAGATCAAGTGCAAGCCGGAGCAGTTCCCCTATGCGCAGTTCGAGGCTGCGGGCTACCAGGTCGAGGCGCACGGGCTGAACCAGTGGAACGGCGTCGCGATCGCGAGCCGCCTGCCGATGAGCGACATCGAGACGTCGTTCGCGGGTCAGCCGGGTTTCAAGAAGGGCTATGACGGGCCGGATGCTCCGCTCGAGGCCCGCGCGCTGAGCGCGACGATCGACGGGGTCAAGGTGTGGAGCCTGTACGTGCCCAACGGCCGTGCGCTCGACGACCCGCACTACGCGTACAAGCTGCACTGGCTCGACGAGCTGCGCCAGGCCGCGGCATCCGATCTGCAGCAGAACCCCGATCTGCCCCTCGCCCTCGTCGGCGACTTCAACATCATCCCGTTCCCGCAGGACAACGGCGACCCCGACATCGCCGAGGGCGTCTCCACGCATGTCTCGCCCGAGGAGCGCGCGGCGTTCTTCGCGTTCCAAGACGCCGGTCTCATCGATGTCGTGCGCCCGCTGATCCCCGAGGGCTTCACCTATTGGGACTATCAGCGCCTGAAGTTCCCGCGCAACGAGGGCATCCGCATCGACTTCGTCCTCGGCTCGCGGGCGCTCGCCGACGCCGTCAAGGGCGCGACCATCCACCGCGACGAGCGCAAGGGCACCCAGCCCAGCGACCACGTCCCGGTCGCGGTCGACCTCGATTTCGGTGGCGATGAGGACGACGACGACATGCCGATGATCTTCGCCTGACCCGGATCGGCATCAGCGACCCCGGCCGCGCGCTTCACTCCCCCATCGGCCCCGTGCGCACGGGGCCCGGTCGCGGCGCGTAACGCAGGCTCAGCGCTCCCGCATCGCCCGCCTCGGCGTGCAGAAGGCGCAGGTTCGCCGGCGCCGCGCCATCGGGGAAGACCTTCTTGCCCTGTCCCAGCACGATCGGGTACACCCACAGCTGCAGTTCGTCGAACAGGTGTTCAGCCAGCAGTGTCTGCACGAGATCTGCGGAGCCGATGACGTGCACGTCGCGATGACGCGCCCGCATGCCGGCGATCTCGGATGCCAGGTCGTCGCCGACGCGCGTCGACCCCTGCCAATCGAGCCGGATGCCACGGTCGCGAGAGGCTACGTACTTCGGCACGCTCTCGAACAACCGCCCGATCGATCCTGCACCGTCTCCTGTCGTGTGATGCGGCCAGTACCCGGCGAAGATGTCATAGGTTCGCCGGCCGAGCAGCAGTGCGTCGAGCGTCGACATCCCCTCCGCCACCCATCGGCCGACAGCAGGATCGGGCGAACCCGCCTGCCATCCGCCGTAAGGGAAGCCGCCCGTCGCATCCTCCTCGGGGCCTCCCGGCGCCTGGGCGACGCCGTCGAGCGTGGTGAACAGGTCGATGATGACGCGTCCTCCCATCAGGCCAGCCCTTCCATGTACGCCTCCGGCCCCTGCTCGGCTGCTTCTTCGGGCATGTGCATGAACTCGAGGATGTTGCCGTCCGGGTCCTCCAGCACATGCGAGTACATGAAGCCGAGGTTCTGCGGCGGTTTGGGCTCGGCACCTCCTGCAGCGAGACCGGCGGCGAGCACGGCATCCACCTCATCGCGCGATTCGCGACTGATGGCGACCATGACCTGCGCATCGCCGGACGGATCCACCACCCGTTTCGTCGTGAACGTCGCGAAGTGTTCACGGGTGAGCACCATGAAGAACACGTCGTCGCTCCAGACGACGCACGCCGCGTTCTCATCGGTGAACAGGGGGTTGATCTCGCACCCGAGGGCCGCGTAGAAGCCCTTCGCCCGGTCGAGGTCGGCGGTGGACAGATTGATGAACACCTTCGTGGACATGCGGTCTCCTCTTCTCGACTCCCTCTGCGCCCAGCATCCTCCCCTCATAAGAAACGTGTCCACCCCTTCTGCTCTCAGCGCCCGCCATCCCCCGCGGGGCGGATGTGGCGGGCAGCGCACGGGCATAGCGTTGAAGGCATGGTCGAAGAACTCCCTGCGCTCACACCGCGCGAACGCCGTTACGACCTGCTGCTCGCCGGCGTCGTGTTCATCGCCGGCGTCGTCAGCGCGGCGCTGTCGGCCATCTCCGAGATCTACGGCGAGGCGCAGGCCCCTCTGTGGCAGGCCCTCGTGTACCTGGTGTTCGCCTCGGCGCCGCTGGCGTGGCGTCGCGTCTGGCCGGCGGCCGTGGCGGTCATCGTCTCGGTCGCGTACTTCGTGGCTGTCACGATGCATCTTCCCGAGATCTTCGCCGGCAACATCGCCGTGTTCATCGCGCTCTACACGGTTGGCGCCTGGATGCGGAACCGCCGCGGCGCGATGATCGTGCGCGTCGCGATCATCATCGGAATGTTCGTGTGGCTGCTGTTCTCCGCCTACTTCTCGGTTCTCGAGGTCGCCGCCGAGGCAGAGGTCGTCGCCGGGGCGATGTCGCCCTACGTGGCCTACATCATGCTGCAGGTGCTGATCAACGTGCTCTATTTCGCCGGCGCCTACTACTTCGGCGAGCGCACCTGGAACGCCCGCCTGCAGCGCACCGCCCTCGAGCAGCGCACCGCGGATCTCGAACGCGAACGCGAGATCACTGCCGCGCAGGCCGTGGCCCTGGACCGGGTGCGCATCGCCCGAGAGCTGCACGACGTCGTCGCGCACCATGTCTCGGTCATGGGCGTGCAGGCGGGTGCCGCACGCCTGGTGATCGATCAGGATGCGACGAGGGCGAAGGAGCTTCTCGGCGACATCGAGCAATCGGCGCGCACCGCGCTGAGCGAGCTGCGGCACCTGCTGGAGACGCTGCGCGCTTCCGGCGAGGAGCCGAAGGATACGGCATCCACCGTCTCCCTCTCGGACATCCCGCGTCTCGTGGATGCCGCGAACGCCTCCGGCATGCCGACGGTCTTCACGGTGGTCGGTGACGAGGCAGCTGTGCCGTCCGTGGTTCAGGTGAACCTGTTCCGCATCGCGCAGGAGTCGCTGACGAACGCCCGCCGGCACGCCGGGCAGGAGGCGAGCGCGGATGTGCGTCTTCGCTACCTCGGCGATGCCATCGAGCTGGAGGTCGTCAACACCGGTCGCATCGCGTTGAACCCGCGCCCCGGGCTCGGACAGCTGGGCATGCGCGAACGCGCTCTCGCCTCCGGCGGTACGATCGAATCCGCACCCCGCGAGCGCGGCGGGTGGCGCGTGCGCGTGCAGGTTCCGCTCGCGATCACCGCCGAGCTGACAGGATCCCCCGTATGACCGACCCCATCCGCGTGCTGATCGTCGACGACCACGCGATGCTGCGGGCGGGTTTCCGCACGATCCTCGACATCCAGCCCGACATCACGGTCGTCGGCGAGGCGGCGAACGGGGCGGAAGCGGTGCGCCTGGCTGCCGAGCTGAACCCCGACGTCATCAGCATGGATGTGCAGATGCCCAACATGGACGGCATCGAGGCGACGCGTCTGATCGTCGCCGACCCCGATGTGCGGTCGGCGATCGCGATCGTGACGACCTTCGACCGGGACGACTACCTCTTCGAGGCGCTGGATGCCGGGGCCAGCGGCTTTCTGTTGAAGAACAGCGGCCCCGAGGATCTCGTGGCCGCGGTCCGCGTGCTGGCGGCCGGCGACGGGATGCTGGCGCCGGAGGTGACGCGGCGGGTCGTGCAGCGGTTCGCGACGACGCCGGTGCCCGTGAGCGCCGCCCCCGCGGCATCCGTTCCCACTCTCCCGCTCGCCGAGCCGTTCACCGACCGTGAGGCCGAGGTGCTCGAGCTCATGATCGAGGCGATGAGCAATGCGGAGATCGCCACTCGGCTGTTCATCGGCGAGGCGACCGTGAAGACCCATGTCTCGCGGATCCTGCAGAAGCTCGGCGCCCGCGACCGGGTGCAGGCGGTCGTGCTGACGCTGCGCCACCGGCTCGTCGGCTGATACGCGTTCTTCTGCACCGAGCCCCGTCTACGCGTCGAGCCCCCGCCCTCCCTGCACCCGGAAAACGGGGACTCGACGGAAAGGCGGGGGCTCGGCGCAAGCGCGATCAGGAGATCACGCGACGCGGGATCGGGTGATCAGCCGTTCAGCTGGTTCGCGTGCTGGACGCGCGAGATCAGCATGTTGAAGGCCTCGAGGTAGCCCGAGAGGAAGCCGGCGGTCGAGTCGTCCGTGACCTGGCCGTCCTCGGTGAACAGCCCCGGGCGGTCCTGGATGAAGCCCTCGGGCTGACCCATGGTGACGGCGCTGAAGTGGCCGAGGATCGCACGCAGGTGCTGCTGGGCGGCAGCGGTGGCGACGCCCGAGCCAGAGGTTCCGATGACGGCGGTGGGCTTGCCGTAGAAGGACATCTCGCCGTAGGGGCGGGTCGACCAGTCGAGGGCGTTCTTCAGCACGCCGGGGATCGAGCGGCTGTACTCGGGGGTGAGGATGATGACGCCGTCGACGTCGGCGATGGCCTTCTTGAAGTCGGTCGCGACCTGCGGGAAATCACCGTCGTAGTCGGGCGAGTAGAAGGGCAGGTCCTTGATCTCAATCTCGACAAGCTCGGTGCCCTCGGGGGCGAGGTTGGCCAGCACGCGCGCGAGGCGGCGGTTGATGGAGTTGCTGGAGATGCTGCCGACGATGTAGCCGATGGTGCGGGTCACAGGAGATTCCTTCTGTTTCGGGCTCGGAGAGCCGTGGACGTTCCACAGGGTGTCAACGCGTACCCCGGCAGATTCTATTCCCCAGAATGAAAAACTTTTCCTGCACCCGCTAGCCTCACCCCTATGCCCGCCGCACCCGCCCCGCTGTCGCGACCGATCCTCGCGGGCATCATCACGGCGCTCGTCGGCTTCAACAGCTCATTCGCCGTCGTGCTCACCGGGCTCGCCGCGGTCGGGGCGACGCCGGCGCAGGCGACGAGCGGCCTGATCGTGCTCAACCTCACGATGGGCATCGCCTGCATCGTGCTGGCCGGATGCTTCCGGATGCCGATCACGGTCGCCTGGTCGACCCCCGGCGCCGCGCTCCTCGCCGCGACCGGCGCCGTCGAGGGCGGGTGGCCCACCGCCGTCGGGGCGTTCGTCCTCGTCGCGGCGCTCACCCTGCTGGCGGGCCTCTGGTCGGGCTTCGGCCGGGTGATCACCCGGATCCCGGCATCCATCGCGCAGGCCATGCTCGCCGGCGTCCTGCTGCCCCTCTGCCTCGCCCCATTCCTGGGCCTCGCCGAGAACCCCGCGGGCGTTCTGCCCGTTCTCCTCACCTGGCTGATCGCGGCCCGTTTCGCGCCGCGCTGGGCGGTGCCGCTGGCCTTCGTCGCCGCGACCGTCGTGATCGCGATCGCCCTCGCGGGCTCCGGCACGAGCGTGGATGCCGCACTGCTGGTGCCGCATCTGGAACTCGTCGCCCCGACGTTCACCACCGGAGCCGCCCTCGGCATCGCCCTGCCGCTGTTCATCGTGACGATGGCCTCCCAGAACGTGCCGGGTGTGGCGATCATGCGCAGCTATGGCTACTCCGTCCCGTGGCGCCCGGCGATGCTCGTGACCGGGATCGGCACCGCCCTGGGCGCCCCGGCCGGTGGCCACGGCATCAATCTCGCGGCGATCAGCGCGGCCCTCGCCGCAGCACCGGACGCCGACCCCGATCCGCGCCGGCGGCTGGGTCGCGGGAGTTACGACGGGCGGCGGATACCTCGTGCTCGGAGGATGCGCAGCAGCGTTCTCCGCACTCGTGATCCTCGCGCCTTCCGCCGTGATCCCCGCGGTCGCCGGAGTGGCCCTCTTCGCCGCGTTCGGTTCGGCCGTGCAGCAGGCGGTCGCGGATGCCGATGAGCGGATGCCCGCCGTGGTCACCTTCCTCATCGCGGCATCCGGCCTCTCAGCGCTCGGAATCAGCGCGGCTTTCTGGGCGCTGGCAGCGGGCCTCATCGTACGCTTCGCGCTCCGGCGATCGATCCGCTGAAACGCCCTCCCCCGCAGGACGGACGCGAAGAATCCACCGGACGGGGGATGGGGCCGCGCCGGCGATTCCGTAGCGTGGAGGCATGACCTCAGGAACCCTGCAACTGTCAGGAATCAGCAAGAGCTACGGCGAGCGCCGCGTGCTCGACGACATCACCTTCCCGGTGGCCGCCGGACACCTCACCGGATTCGTCGGCGGCAACGGCGCGGGCAAGACCACGACGATGCGCATCATCCTCGGACTGCTCACCTCGGATGGCGGTTCGGTGACGCTGGGTGGGCGCGAGCTGACGGCCGAGGCGCGACGCCAGTTCGGGTACATGCCCGAGGAGCGCGGCCTGTACCCGAAGATGAAGGTGCTCGAGCAGGTCACCTATTTCGCCCGCCTGCACGGTTTCTCGAAGGCGGATGCCACGCAACGCGCCACCGCGCTGCTCACCGAACTCGGACTCGGCGAACGTCTCGGCGACAACATCGAGGCGCTGTCTCTGGGCAACCAGCAGCGCGCCCAGATCGCCGCATCGCTCGTTCACGACCCCGAGGTGCTGATCCTCGACGAACCGTTCTCGGGCCTGGACCCGCTGGCGGTCGAAACGGTGGCGGGCGTGCTGCAGGAGCGCGCGGCGCGCGGCGTCTCGGTGCTGTTCTCCTCGCACCAGCTCGACGTGGTCGAGCGTCTGTGCGATGACCTCGTCATCATCGCGGGCGGCACGATCCGTGCGGCGGGCGCCCGGGAGCAGCTGCGCGAGCAGCACTCTGCTCCCCGCTGGGAGTTGGAAACCGCCGCGGACGTCGGCTGGCTGCGCTCCGAGCCGGGTGTCAGCGTCGTGGACTTCGAGGGCGGCAGCGCCGTCTTCGATGCCGAGTCCCCCGAGGTCGCGCAGCGCGTGCTCCAGCGGGCACTCGCCGACGGCGCCGTGAACCGCTTCGCCCCGCAGCATCCGACTCTTTCCCAGATCTTCAAGGAGGTCATCCAGTGAGCACCTCGACCCCGCCGACCCTGTCGACCGCGCAGGGCATCTGGCTCGTCGCCGAGCGCGAGATGAGCACCAAGCTGCGCAGCAAGGCGTACATCATCTCGACCGTGATCCTGCTGCTCATCGCCCTCGCGGGCGTGATCTGGGCCGGCATCGCCACGTCGAACCCCAGCAGCACGCCGATCGTGGCGACCGGATCGGCGGCCTCCGCGCTCGAGGACGTGCCCGGTTACGAGGTGACCGTGGTCGCCGATCGGGATGCCGCGGAGCAGGCCGTCCGCGACGGCGATGCCGATGCGGCGCTCGTCGAGGACGCCTCCTCCCCCACCGGCGTCACGATCATCGCCGAGTCGTCGACGCCGACGCAGCTGATGCTCATGCTGTCGGAGACCCCGCAGGTGGAGCTTCTCGCCGAGGGCGGCGATGACGGCGGTCTGCGCTACTTGCTGGGTCTGGGCTTCGGGCTCGTCTTCATGATGTCGGCGCTGTCGTTCGGCACACCGATCACGACGAGCGTCGTCGAGGAGAAGCAGACCCGCGTGGTCGAGATCCTGCTGTCGGCGATCCCGGCACGCGTGCTGCTGGCGGGCAAGGTCATCGGCAACACGATCCTCGCGATCTCCCAGATCATCCTGCTCGTCGCCGTCGGCACGATCGGGCTGATCGTGACCGGCCAGGCCGAGGTCCTGCAGCTGCTGGGCGCCCCGGTCGTCTGGTTCGCAGCATTCTTCCTGTTCGGCTTCGTGCTGCTGTCGGCGATGTTCGCCGCAGCCGGAGCCCTGGTCTCACGCCAGGAGGACGTCGGCGCGACTCTGACCCCGGTGATGTATCTGACGATGATCCCGTACTTCCTGGTGATCTTCTTCGGCGAGAACCCCATCGTGATGACCGTGCTGTCGTATGTGCCGTTCTCGGCGCCCGTGGGCATGCCGATCCGGTTGTTCTTCGACGAGGCCGCGTGGTGGGAGCCGCTGCTGTCGATGGCGATCATGCTCGCCGCCTGCGCGATCGTCATCGCGCTCGGCGCGAAGATCTACGAGAATTCGCTGCTGAAGATGGGTGCGCGGGTGAAGTTCCGCGATGCGCTGAAGGGCTGATCGAGCGATTGCGACCGGAGAGGGTTTTCTGAGTTCTCCCCAGCTCGGGAAACCTTCACCGGATGCACGCCAGCGGGTATTAGCATGGCGCGGTACTGAATTGTTTTGCTTGCACGATGGACGAGGGGGTCCGCACCGGCACTGACCCCGAAAGGCACCATGAGCACGTCCATCATCGAGCGCACCGCTTCGACCTCTGTCCCCGTCATCTCCGCCATCGCCGAGCGGTGGAGCCCCCGCGCGTTCGACGCCGAGACCACGATCGACGAAGGCAAGCTGGCCGCCGCTCTCGAAGCCGCCCGCTGGGCCCCGTCCGCGTACAACAGCCAGCCCTGGCGCTTCGCCGTGGCCCGTCGCGGCACCGAGCTGCACGCAGCCATCGTCGAAACCCTCGTCAGCTTCAACCAGATCTGGGCCCCCTCGGCCGGCGCCCTCGTCGTCGCGATCGCCGAGAACGCCGCGGCAGACGGAACTCCGATCAGCCACGCCGCCTACGATCTCGGTCAGGCCGTCGCAGGCTTCGCCGTGCAGGCCCAGGAAGAGGGCCTGTCCGTGCACCAGATGAGCGGCTTCGACGCCGCAGCGATGTCGGAGGTGCTCGGCCTCGAGGAGCGCTTCACGCCCTTCACCGTGATCGCCGTCGGCCACCTGGGCGATGCCTCGGTACTGCCGGAGGCGCTGCAGGAGCGCGAGAACGCGCCGCGCGAGCGCCGTTCGCTGGCGGAGACGCTCATCGCGAACGTCTGATCTTCCTGAGGCGCCGGTCCCCCGCACGAGGGGCAGGCCGGCGCCTCATCCGCGCAGCGCGAGGGCGAATGGCAGTACGGCGGTGGCACCGGCCTGCCGCAGACTCCGCGCCGCGACCGTCAGCGTCCACCGGCTGTCGACCTGATCGTCGACGAGCAGGATCGGCCCGGCCGGGATGTCGAGGTGCTCAGCGGTGAACCGGTCCCAGACGCCCGCGAGGCGGAACGCACTGTTGCCACCGGGCTGGCCGGAGGGCCCGCCGTTGGCCGGGGCCAGGGCTCCGAGGTAGGGCAGTCGGCCGATTCCGGCGATGCCGCGAGCCAGTGAGTCGACGAGCTGCGGGTGCGAGCGCGATGGCATCGCGACGACCGCGACCGGGCGCTCGGACCACCCCCAGCCGGCGAGCACGCGAACGCACGCGTCGAGCATCGGCTGCGGAACCGGGCCGTCTGCTGCGCCGGCGGCGAACAGGGTGCGCAGGGATCCTCCCCACCCGAGGTCGGTGAGTCGGGCGAGCGCCCGCCCCTCGGCGGCCTGCTCCTCCGCGGGAATGCGCCCCTTCACGGGAACATCCAGCCGGTCTGCGCCGGTGGGCCACATGCGCCGCGGTTCGATGGCGACGCCGACGCGGTCGAGGGAGTCGGATGCCGCGGCGGACGATGTCGTGGAGACGTCGCTCGCGAACCAGATGCCCGCGCAGTTGTCGCAGCGGCCGCACGCCGCGGCCGTCTCATCATCGAGCGTTCGCTGCAGGAACTCCATGCGGCATCCGCCCGTCTGCTCGTAATCGAGCATGTGCTGCTGCTCGGCACGACGCTCGGCGGCGATGCGCTCGTAGCGTTCGCGGTCGTAGACCCAGGGTGCGCCCGTGGAGACCCAGCCGCCCTGCACCCTCTGCACCACCCCATCGACGTCGAGGACCTTCAGGAGGAGCTCGAGCGGCGTGCGGCGGATGTCGACGAGCGCTTCGAGCGCCGGGGTCGACAGCGGCTGGTCGCCGAGGGCCGAGAGCACACGCATCGCGCGCTCCTCATCGGGCATCGAGGCGGTGGCGAAGTAATGCCAGATGTCACGGTCTTCGACACCGGGCAGCAGCAGCACATCGGCGTTGTCGCTCGCCCGGCCGGCGCGGCCGACCTGCTGGTAGTAGGCCACGGGCGATGAGGGGGCGCCCAGGTGCAGGACGAAGCCGAGATCGGGTTTGTCGAAGCCCATGCCGAGCGCGCTCGTCGCGATGAGCGCCTTGACCTCGTTGCGTTTGAGCATGCCTTCGGACTCGGCGCGCTCGTCGGCATCGGTCTGCCCGGTGTACGCGCGCACCTCGTGCCCGTGTTCACTCAGCAGCCGGGCGGTGTCGACGGCGGCGGCGACCGTGAGCGTGTAGATGATGCCCGATCCCGGCAGGTCGTCGAGGTGGCTGAGCAACCACGCGAGCCGGCTCTTGGCATCGGGCAGCCGGAGTACGCCCAGCCGCAGGGATGCCCGGGCCAGGGGTCCGCGGATCGTGAGCACATCGCTCGCCCCGCCGAGCTGCTCCTCGATGTCGGCGACGACGCGGCTGTTGGCCGTCGCCGTCGTCGCGAGCACGGGGACGCCGGCGGGCATCTGCTCGATGAGGTCGCGCAGACGCCGGTAATCGGGCCGGAAGTCGTGGCCCCAATCACTGATGCAGTGCGCCTCATCGACGACGAGCATGCCGATGCGGCGCACGAGCTCGGGCAGACGCTGCTCACGGAAAGCGGGGTTGTTCAGCCGCTCGGGCGACACGAGCAGCACGTCGACCTCATCGCGGTCGAGCTGGGCGAGCACATCGTCCCACTCGTGGGCGTTGGTCGAGTTGATCGCCACGGCACGCACTCCGGCGCGTTCGGCCGCGGAGATCTGATCGCGCATGAGCGCGAGCAGCGGAGAGACGAGCACGGTGGGTCCGGCACCCTGACGACGCAGTAGAGCCGTTGCGACGAAGTAGACCGCCGACTTGCCCCACCCGGTGCGCTGCACGACGAGTGCCCTGCGTCGACCGCCGACGAGCGCATCGATCGCTTCGAACTGGCCGTCGTGGAATACGGCGTCGTCGCGGCCGACGAGCTCGCGCAGTGCGCCGAGAGCGGCTTCGC
Organism: Microbacterium sp. GXF6406; assembly: GCF_054798215.1. Classification (NCBI taxonomy): domain Bacteria; kingdom Bacillati; phylum Actinomycetota; class Actinomycetes; order Micrococcales; family Microbacteriaceae; genus Microbacterium; species Microbacterium sp. GXF6406. The sequence continues at coordinate 238,158 of NZ_JBSJZH010000002.1, forward strand.
GGGTCGCGGTGTTCGAGGATGCTGCGGTCATGTCTCCAGCCTGCCGCAGGCATCCGACATCAGGGGAATCGTGCCGGCGCGGGCCGCGCGCTCCTGCCCCGGGCGACGCCGAGCGCCGCAGTCACGATAGCCGCGATCCAGCCGATGACGAGGATGCCCATGAACCCGATGCAGACCGCATCGGTGACGTCGCCCGGCAGGACGCCCCATGCCGAGAGCACCGAGTCGATGGGCGGAGAGTCGCCGCCGTCGGCAACGGTGAGCATGATGCCGATGAGCGCGGCCCACGTCACCCATGACGCGGCGTTGTAGGCCGTGCGCGTCGAGCGAGCCTGTTTCGCCTCGCGGTCGAACGCCACGATCACCGGCGGGATGTACAGCGGGATGATCACGAACGGGAGGGCGAACATCCCGATGACGGTCATCCACCCCATCGGGGCGCCGAGCGCGCCTCGTCCGAACACCACGATCAGCGGCAGCAGCGCCGGGGCGATCCACTGGAAGACGCGTACGAACCGACCGGAGAGTCTCATGGCACCGACCGTAACCGCATCCGGTCGCGAAACGCCATGCGCCACGGATATCAGGAGAATCCGGGCGGCGGCGGAGGCGGGCCCGGCGTGGACGGCGGGTTCGGTGCGCTCGTCGGCGTGGGAGCGCCCGGGTTCGCGGCGTACGGGTTCGGTGCGTAGGGATTCGCCGCGTAGGGATTCGCCGCATACGGGGCGGGTATCTGACCGGCGCCGGCGCCGAGGGGCGCACGTCGACCGACGGTGACGGCGATCACGGCGCAGACGATCGCGGCGATCCATCCGATGAACAGGACGCTGATGAACACGATGAAAAGAATCGCGTTGAGAGATTCCGAGAGCCCCCAGGCCGTGAGCACCGATCCGCCGCTGCCGGGCGCGTCCCCGACGTCCACGAGGGTGAATGTCATCCCGATCACAGCTGCCCATGTGACCCAGCTGGCGATGTTGTAGCTGAGGCGCGTGGATTTCACCGCACGGGCCTCGCGGTCGAAAACGGCGATGATCGGCGGGATGTACAGGGCCAGGGTCATGATCGGCGCCAGGAACACCCCGAAGACGAGGAACCACCCCGGAGGCCCGCCGAACAGCAGGCGCCCGTAGAACAGCATCATCGGCAGGACAGCCGGAGCAATCCACTGGAAGACGCGAACGAATCGCCCGGAGAATCTCATGCCCCGAGGGTAGCGTCAATGGCAGAGGCGCCGCGGGATTGATCCCGCGGCGCCTCGAGCCAGCAGACTCGACCGTTTCACACCGCGGTGAGAACCAGCCCCGATCCGTCGGCGGCCACGTCGACGCGCACGGTGTCGCCATCGCGCACGCCTCCGGACAACAGCGCGGTGGCGAGCTTGTTCTGCACCTCGTTCTGGATGAGGCGGCGCAGCGGACGCGCACCGTACACCGGGTCGTATCCGCGCTCGGCGAGCCAGGACCGCGCATCCGGGGTGACGGCGAGCGCGAGTCTGCGCTCGTGCAGGCGCCGCTGCAGTTGATCGACGGCGAGCTCGACGATCTGCGCGAGGTCGTCCTCGCTGAGCGCCTGGAAGATCACGATGTCGTCGAGACGGTTCACGAACTCGGGCTTGAAGGCCTGGCGCATCAGCGTCATGACACTGTCGCGCTTGTCATCGAGCGACAGCGTCGGGTCGATGAGGATCGGCGAGCCGATGTTCGAGGTGAGGATGAGGATGACGTTGGAGAAGTCGACCGTCCGCCCCTGTCCGTCGGTGAGGCGCCCGTCGTCCATGACCTGCAGCAGCACGTCGAAGACCTCGGGGTGCGCCTTCTCGACCTCGTCGAGCAGCACGACGCTGTAGGGGCGCCGACGCACGGCCTCAGTGAGCTGACCGCCCTGCTCGTATCCGACGTACCCGGGAGGGGCGCCGACGAGCCGCGAGACCGAGTGCTTCTCGCCGTACTCGGACATGTCGATGCGCACCATGGCGTGCTCGTCGTCGAAGAGGAACTCGGCGAGCGCCTTGGCGAGCTCAGTCTTTCCGACACCGGTCGGTCCGAGGAACAGGAACGATCCGGTGGGGCGCCCGGGGTCGCTGATGCCGGCGCGCGAGCGACGGACAGCATCCGACACCGCCTGCACGGCCTCCTTCTGGCCGATCAGGCGCTTGCCCAGCTCGGCCTCCAGGTGCAGCAGTTTCTCGGTCTCACCCTGCAGCAGGCGGCCGACGGGGATGCCGGTCCATGCCGCGATGACGCCGGCGATGTCCTCCTCGGTCACCTGGTCGTTGACCATGCGGTCGGCGGTGTCGGCATCCGCTCTCTCCGCCTCCGCGATCTGACGGTTGAGCTCGGGGATCTCGGCGTAGAGGAGGCGCGAGGTCTTCTCGAGATTTCCCTCGCGCTGCGCACGCTCGGCCTCGATGCGCGCGGCATCGAGCTTCGTCTTCAGGTCGCCGACGCGGTTGAGCGAGGCGCGCTCACGCTCCCAGCGGGCCTGCAGCTCATCGAGCTTCTCCTGCTGGGCCGCGAGGTCCTCGCGCAAAGCCGCGAGGCGCTCCTTCGACGCGGCATCCTTCTCTTTCTTCAGCGCGAGCTCTTCGAGCTTGAGCCGGTCGACGTGACGCCGCAGCTCGTCGATCTCGACGGGGGCCGAGTCGATCTCCATGCGCAGGCGGGACGCGGCCTCGTCGATGAGGTCGATGGCCTTGTCGGGCAGCTGACGGGAGGGGATGTACCTGTTCGACAGGGATGCCGCGGCGACCAGCGCGCTATCGGAGATCGCGACCTTGTGGTGCGCCTCGTAGCGCTCCTTGAGTCCGCGCAGGATCGCGATGCTGTCCTCGACCGTCGGCTCGCCGACGTAGACCTGTTGGAAGCGGCGCTCGAGGGCGGCATCCTTCTCGATGAACTCGCGGTACTCGTTGAGCGTCGTCGCGCCGATGAGGTGCAGTTCTCCGCGGGCGAGCATGGGCTTGAGCATGTTGGACGCTGCGACCGAGCCCTCGCCGCCGCCGGCGCCCATGAGCGTGTGCAGCTCGTCGATGAACGTGATGATCTGCCCGTCGGAGTCGACGATCTCCTTGAGCACCTGCTTCAGGCGCTCCTCGAACTGACCGCGGTACATGGCGCCAGCGACGAGGGCGGAGATGTCGAGGGTGATGAGCTCCTTGCCCTTGAGGGATTCGGCGACGTCGCCGGCGACGATGCGCTGGGCCAGCCCCTCCACGACAGCGGTCTTTCCGACGCCGGGCTCGCCGATGAGCACGGGGTTGTTCTTCGTGCGGCGGGTGAGCACCTGGCTGACGCGGCGGATCTCGCCGTCGCGGCCGATCACCGGATCGAGCTTGCCCTGGCGGGCGCGATCGGTGAGATTGATGCCGAACTGCTCGAGCGCGGACTGCTGTTCTTCCTGGGCGGGATTGGTCATCGGCTCCTCCTGGAGGTCTCCTTAAAAGTTGAGTGGTGGTGACTCAAGTTTAGCGGAGGGCGTGGCGGGATGGCAAGGGTTCGCCGTTTGGTTATGGTGGGGCTCACAAGGGGGTCTCCTATGTCGTCGCCTGCGCACTCTCAGAGCCGTCAACGTCTCATGCACATCATCGGCTTCATCGCCATCATCGCTGCCTGCATCGTGGTCATCTGGCTCGATGTCGCCACCGGGCTCTGGCAGCAGGCCGTGATCCTGTCGGGCATCGCGGCCGGCGTGCTGACGTTCCTGCTCACCTCGCTGTTCATCGAGCGCTGGATGAACGCAGCCGCCCACAAGCGCTGGCTGCCCGTCACCCGCCTCGCCCTCATCGACATGCTGCACGCGCTCGCCGACGAGGAGCACAGCCACATCGCCCGCGGTCGCATCGTGACGCGCACGATCGACGTCTCGGGCGGCCCCGAGGGAGTGCTGCACAGCATCCATGTCGAGCGGCGCGCGATCAGCCACGCCCTCGCCCGATGGACGGGATTCCTTGCAGCCAGCGCCGACGTGCAGCCCCTCATGGATCACGTCGCAGAACTGGCCCTTCTGCTGGATGCCGCACAGGACGCCGTGCTCGCCGCCGAGCAGAACCCGGCGGATGCCGGGGCCACCGCGCGCATGAATACAGCCGTGGCCGCGGTCGACACCTCGATCGCCGCGGCAGCCGGCGAGATCCAGGAGGCCCTGTCCCGCATGCGCTCCACCGCCTGACCGATCGGCGCCGGCCGCATCAGAGGCGCTTGTCCGGCCACATGATCAATGGCCCCTGATGTCTACCGGCGCTCGGCCAGCACGGCGTCCCAGATCGCGCGGGCGACGTCGCGCTTGGAGCCGGCGGCGGATGCCATGACCGCCCCGCCGTCGCCGATGATCTCGACCGCGTTCTCGGCGACTTCGAAGCCGTGCTCGGCATCGGCGCGGTTCACGACGAGCAGGTCGACACCCTTGCGCTCGCGCTTGCGGCGGGCGCGCTCGCGCCGTTCGTCCGCGTCGGCGAGCGTCTCGGCGGCGAACGCGACGATGGTCTGGCCGTCGTGCCGGGCCGCGGCGAGGCCGGCGACGATGTCTTCGGTCTCGACGAGGTCGATGCGCGTGAGCGCACCCTCCTCCTTGGTCAGCTTGTGGTCGGCGGCGAGCGCGGGCCGATAGTCGGCGATCGCGGCGGCCATGATGACGATATCGGCGGATGCCGCGGCATCTCTCATCGCCTCGGCGACGCCTGCGGCGGTCGCTGCCGCGACGATGCGCGCTCCGCGGGCGGCCTCGAGAACGTCGGCTGAGATGTTCGCGGCGACAAGGGTGACCTCGGCGCCCCGGGCGAGGGCGTCCTCGGCGAGCGCGACGCCCTGGCGCCCGCTGGAGCGGTTGCCGAGGAACCGCACGGGGTCGATGGGTTCGCGGGTTCCTCCGGCGGAGACGACGACGCGGATGCCGGAGAGGTCTCCGGGCGCGATCGCGGCGAGCGCTTCGTCGACGATCTGCTCGGGTTCCAGCATCCGTCCCGGGCCGGAGTCGCCGCCGGTGAGCTCTCCGTCGCCGGGGCCCGCGATGCGCACCCCGCGTGCGCGCAGGGTCGCGATGTTCGCCTGGGTGGCCGGATGCCGCCACATCTCGGTGTGCATGGCGGGAGCGATCACGACCGGGGCCATCGTGGCGAGCAGGGTCGTGCCGAGCAGGTCGTCGGCGAGACCGGCGGCCATCTTCGCGATCGTTTTCGCGGTCGCCGGGGCGATGATGATGAGGTCGGCCGCCTGGCCGAGGGCGACGTGGCGGACCCGGGCCACGTCGTCGTGCACGCTGGTCGTGACGGTGTTGCGGCTAACCGCTTCCCACGTCGGCAGTCCGACGAAGCGCAGGGCGTCCTCCGTCGGGATGACCGTGACCTCGTGACCCGCCTTGATGAGCAGTCGGACCAGGTGAACGCTCTTGTATGCGGCGATGCCGCCGGTGACGCCGACCACGATGTTCATGCCTCGATTCTGCCCGAGCCCGACGCCGCGCGGGCCGCTTAGACTGTCGCGGTGTGCACCGTTGTGATCGATGTCGCCGAGCCCGGAGGGTCGCGACTGCTGGCGATCCGCGATGAGGATCCCACGCGTCCGTGGGACTCACTGGGTGAGTGGTGGCCCGAGACGCATCCGGGCGTGATCGGCATCCGCGACCGCCGGGCCGGCGGCGCGTGGCTCGCCGCCGACCTGAAGCAGCGGCGCCTCGCCGTGCTGCTGAACCGCGCCGACGATCCCGGCCTCGCGATCGATGCGGCGGTCAGTCGTGGCACGCTCCCCCTGGATTCCGTCGCGGGCCGGTCCGTGCCTCCGTCGCCGCGGATGCACGGGTTCAATCTGCTCGAGGTCACGGCGGATGCTGCGCGCATCACGTCCTGGGACGGCGAGACGCTGCGCGAGACGCCGGTGCCGGCGGGCGTGCACATGATCGCGCACGATGACCTCGACGACCCGACGACGCCGCGCATCGCCCGCTGGCTGCCGGAATTCCGCGAGCAGCCGGCGCGGGATGATGACTGGGAGGCGTCCTGGGCCGGCCTGCTCCGCGAATCGACGGCTCTCGATCCGACCGATGATCGCGCGCTGATCCGAGACAACCGCCCGCACGGCTATCCGACCGAGTCACTGCTGTCCTGCCTCGCCGCGATCGGCCACGGCGACATGCGGGTGCACGAGGCGCCGTTGCCCTGCTCCGTACGCCGAACGACCGGCTAGGCTCCTGGCCATGACCATGCCACCGCCGCAGAACCCGCAGCACGGACAGAACCCCTACCCGGCAGCGCCCGCACCGCAGCCGCCGTACGCAGGCACGCCCGCTGGGTCTGGGTACGCTCCCGTTCAGCCGACCCCGGCGACGAACGGCACAGACCTCGGCAAGGTCGGCTTCATCATCGGTATCGCGGCCATCGCGATCGGGTTCGTGCTGACTTTCCTCACCACCATCATCGCCACCAGCGGCTCGTACATCTCATCGACCTATTTCGTGATTTCGTCGGTCAACCTGTATCTGACGTTCTTGCTCGGCATCGCGGCGCTCGTGCTCGGCATCATCGGCCTGCGCCGGGCACCGTCGTCCAGGGCCCTCGCCGGCATCGCCATCGGAATCGGCGTGACCGTCATCGTCAGCCGCCTGACCTCGATGCTCATGTCCGCCATCAGCAGCCTGTACTGGTGAATCAAGAGGGCGGCGTCGCGCCCGCGAGCTGATCAGAGCTCGTCTTCGTGCGTCGCGGTCGTGACCCCTCGTTCAGCGGACAGCACACCCTACTCGGCTCGATCCTCAGCGCTGCCAGATCCAGCGGCGCCGACGGCGCAGGCGAACGGGCGCAGCCTCGGGCTCCGGGGGCGGCACGGCGGTGCGGTCGCCCGACACCCAGCGCAGCCAGAGCGCGTCGGGGTTGCCCTCGAGCACGAGCGTGCGGGTGAGCAGGGTCAGCGGGATCGACAGGATCGCACCGAGGGGGCCGACGACGAAGGTCCAGAAGATGACGGAGAAGAAGCTCAGGGTGAGGCTCAGGTCGACCGCATCGCTGACGAACTTCGGCTGCACGAGCACCTGCAGCACGACGTTGACGACGCAGTAGACGGCGATGACGCCGAGGAACAGCGGCCAGCCGCCGATCGCGAAGGCGAGGATCGCCGGCGGCACGAGGCCGAGCACGAATCCGATGTTGGGCACGAAGTTCGTCACGAACGCGAGGATCGCCCAGACGACAGGAGCGGGAACCCCCATCCACCAGAGGGCGAGCCCATCGACGATCGCGACGATCGCTCCGAAGGTCGCGTTGACGACGTAGTACCGGCGGATGCCGCGGTTGAGCACTGTGATCCGCCCGATGACGGCGCTGCGAGTGCGGCCGAAGGTTTCGGGCGCGTGGCGGTAGCGGGCAGCATCCACTGCCATGAAGATGATGTACGCGAAGACGAAGAACAGGGCCGTGGCGACGGCGAGCACCATGCCGCCGACGCTCTGCACGAGCTTCATGAGGTTCGCGGGCGCGATGAGGGCGGCGATCGTATCGGCCGCTTCCGCGCCGAAACCGACCTCGTCGATCCAGGTGACGAAGGCGTCGTACTGCTTCAGCACCGCTCCGTCGCTGGTGAGGCCGACGACGAGTCCGGCGAACTCGTTGCCGGCGTACCAGAGCAGCAGCCCCATCCCGAGCAGGATCACGTAGGCGACGACGATGACTACGAACGTGCCGAGCCAGTCGGGCAGCCCCCGTCGGGCGAGGGGCGCTCGGGCGGGTTCGCAGATGATGACGATGACGATGGCGAGCGCGATGGGGCCGACGATCTCACGGGCGAGGAAGAGCCCGGCGATGATGATGACGGATGCCGCGAGCGCCAGCAGCACGCGCAGACTCGATGACAGAGCGGGAGCCGGTGGGGTCGATGCCATGTCGCCAGCGTAGTGGCGATGTCCCATGGTTCTCCCCGGCCGCGCTGATAACGTGAGGCATCCCGCCCGAACGAGAAGACAGCCGCGAGATGGCCACCACTGTGAAGCGCGTCGCGTTGATCTGCGACTACTCCTTGGAGTACCTCGGCGGGGCGCAGTCGGCATTCCTCGATTCGGCGGCGGTGCTGCGCGGATCGGGCGTCGAGGTGACGGTCGTCGCCCCGCATGTCGGTGCGGCGCAGACCGATCCCGATCGTTTTCCGGTTCGGGCCCGCTGGACGCTGCCGGGCGTTGATCTTCCGGTGGTGCGCAACACCGCGGCGTTGCGCCGCGAGCTGCGTGCTCTGTTCGTCGAGCGCGGCATCGAGGTCGTGCACTGCCATTCCGAGTTCGGTCTGACGGCGGCTGCGGCGCAGGTCTCGGCCGATCTCGGCATTCCCGTGGTGCACACGGTGCACACCTTCTTCTGGCAGGGGCCGCGGCTCGGCATCCTCGATCGTCCGGTCGCGGGAGTCATCCGTCTTTTCGGGCGCTGGTTGCGGGGTGAGCGCATCGCGCGGCGCCCGCTCGCGCAGCGCCAGGTCGATTCGGCGCTGCGCGGCATCACGCTGACCGCCGCGCGGCATGCGCAGACGGTCGTCTCCCCTTCGGCGCACCAGGGTGCGCTGCTGCGCGAAGCGGGGTTGGGCGTCGTGGCGGTCGTGCCGAACACCATGCCCGGCACGGATGCCGAGGCGGTGCCGCTGACGCGGATCGATGGCCCTCTGCGCATCGCGTGGGTTGCGCGCCTCGTTCCGGAGAAGCGCATTCTTGAATTCCTGGATGCCGTGGTGCACGCAGCCGCTTCCCTCGGCCCCGACCGGCTCGAGGTGACCGTCGTCGGCGACGGCCCGCTCATGCAGCGCGCGCGCGAGATCGCTGAAAGCACTCGGGGCATCCGCTTCGCCGGTCGTGTCGACCGCGACCGGGTGCGCGGGATCATGCGCGAATCGCACCTCGTGGCGCTGACCTCGTTCGGCTTCGACAATCAGCCGGTCATCGTCGTGGAGGCGTTGAACGAGGCGCGCAGCGTGCTCTACGTCGACGATGCCCTGCAGGAGGGACTGAGCGAGGCGGGGATCCTCGCCTCGGGCCCGGATGCCGCGGGCATGGCCGCCACCCTCATCGATCTCGCCCGCGACCCGCGTCGTGTCATCGAGCAGTCCCAGCGCGCCCTCACCGCTGCCGAGCAGTTCTCCCCCGCCGGCCACGTGCGCGCGCTGCAGCAGATCTACACCGCTCCTGCCGGAGGAACCCCATGACCACCCTCACCCGCATCTACGCCTTCGTGCTGATGTTCTCGGCCCTGGCGTACTCGTTCTGGTACAACCTGCTGGGCCCCGTCGGCACGAGCATCCTGCTGCTCGCCATGGCCGGCATCACCGCGGCGCTCACCCCGGTGTGGCGCTCACGCCTGGCCGGTCGCTCCTGGTCGTGGCGGGCGCAGCCGTGGCCGCTCATCGCCTATGCGGCGCTCGGCGCCCTGTCGATCATCTGGTCGTCGTGGCCGTTGGCGACGACGATCACGTGGGTCATGATGGCGCTGTTCACGGCGCACGGCATCCTGTTCGCCCTGGCCTTCACCCGCGAGGAGCTTCTGACGACGCTCGAGCGCGCCCTCGGCGCGATCCTCGTGCTGTCGCTCGCGCTCGAGGCGTGGGTGGCGCTCGTGCTGCGGCATCCGATCCTGCCGAACTTCTCGGATGCTCCGGAGGACCCGAACCCGCACTGGTACTGGGTGCGCGGCAACCTCTTCGACGACCTGCTCGTCGGCAGTCGCATCCAGGGCATCGTCGGCAACGCGAACCTGCTCGCCGTGCTGTGCGTTCTCGCGCTCATCGTCTTCGCCGCCCGCTTCGTCCGCCGCGCCCCGCACACGGGTGCACGCGTCGTGCTGTCGGCGCTCGCCCTGTGGCTGTGCGTGCGGTCGGGGTCGGCGGCGATGTTCCTCACGCTCGCTGCGGTCGCCGCCGCGGCGCTCATCGTGCTCGTGTTCCGCCGGTTCACGGGTCGTCGTACGCGCGCCGCGCTCTACGCGGCGGCGATCACGATCGTTGTGGCGGTCGTCGCCGGGCTCCTCCTCGCCAAGGACTCGCTACTGGCCATGCTCGGCCGCAGCAGCGATATCACCGGCCGCACCGAGATCTGGGCGAAGGTGCTCGAACGCGCCGTCGACTCTCCCATCGTCGGACACGGCTTCGCCAGCCCCTGGCTGCCGTGGGACTCGGCGTTCGACGGATGGATCATGGACCACGGCATCACCGTGTTCCACTCGCACAACATGTGGATCGACGGTTTCCTGCAGCTCGGCGCCCTCGGCATCCTGCTGCTCATCACGATCTATGCGACGACGCTGTGGCGCTCGTGGCGCCTGGCGATCAGCGCCGATACGGCAACGCGCACCATGGCACCGCTGCTGCTCGTTCTCGTGCTGCTGGTGCAGGGGCTGAGCGAGTCGGCGCCGTTGATGTTCTGGGGCTGGATGCTGATCAGCGGCCTGTACACGTTCGTCATGCCGCGCGCGGCAGAGGTCGAGACGGCCGCGGCCGATCAGCTGGGCAGCGGTTCGTCGCGGTAGAGCGCCTCGAAGGTGTCGAGCGTGCGGTTGATGTCGTGGATCGCGACGCCGTCGAGCGATGCCTGCTGCATGCGCTCGTATTCGACGGGCTCGGCCGTGAGCACGTCGGTCAGGCGGGCTGCGAGCTCGTCGACGTTGCCGGGTTCGAACAGGTAGCCGTTCTCACCGTCGTGCACGAGGTGCGGCAGGGCGACGGCGTCCGCTGCGACGATGGGAAGGCCGGATGCCATGGCCTCCATCGTCGCGATCGACTGCAGCTCGGCGATCGAGGCGATCACGAACAGCGACGCACGGGAGTAGAGGTCGCGCAGCTCCTCGTCGGAGACGCGTCCGTGGAAAACGACCCGGTCGCCGAGGCCGAGCTCGCGGGCCTGCTTCTCGAGGTTCTTGCGCTGGTCTCCTCCGCCGACGATGTCGAAGACGGCGTCGAGTTCGGGGGCGAGGCGCGCCATGGCCTCGAGCACGACGTCGATCTGCTTCTCAGCCGTGAGACGGCCGACGAAGATGATGCGGTGGCGTTCGCGGGATCCGATCACGGGGCGATAGTTCGTGCGGTCGATGCCGCAGCTGATCGGGATGACGCCGGTGACATCGATCGTGCTCTCGAGGAAGTCTGCGGCTCGGCGCGTGGGGGTCGTGATCGCCCGGGTCAGGTCGAAGGTGCGCTTCGCGTCGTCCCAGGCCAGGCGTGCGACGACCTTGTCGATGAACTTCGGGAAGGTCGAGTGGTCGAGGATGTTCTCGGCCATGACGTGGTTGGTGGCGATGACCGGGATGCCGCGCTGATGCGCGATGCGGGAGAGCCCGCGGCCGATCACGATGTGCGACTGGATGTGCACGACATCGGGCTGCACCTCGGAGAGCACCGTGCGGGCGTAGTGCTTGGACCGCCACGGCCACACGAAGCGCAGCCAGTCGTGCGGGGCCCAGCGCACCGACGGCAGACGGTGCAGCGTCATCGGCTCGCCCTCGACGACTTCGGTGGCCGGTTTCGCCCGACGATAGCGCCGGTTCGGGGCGACGACGTGCACATCGTGACCGCGCTGGACGAGCCCCGCGGCAAGGCGCTCGGTGAAGCGCGCCGCGCCGTTGATGTCTGGCGCGAACGTGTCGCATCCGAGGAGGATCTTCAGCGGAGCGTCAGGAGAGGTCACGATTATGCAGCCTTAAGGTGTTGCGATCGCCCGGTTCCGGGCGTTCGCAACTTTACCGGCGGGCTGCTGATCACCGTCCGAGACTGGCCGCACTCGGCATTCTCCCGTCGCGGCGGCGGTAGCGTGATTGCATGCGCATCACTGGTTCCGCAGACCCGCAGCTCTGGATTCCCATCACCGATTCGTTCGGGTGGAAGGGGCGTCGCCACCGCAAGGCGGCGATCCGGATGCTGCTGGGCCAGGCCAACCTGATGATGGGCCGCACCGATAAGCCCGGTTCGCGTCTGGGCGCCTGGACGATGAGTCAGGCGGCTCCCGCGCTCATGCGCCGCTTCGACGGCCGTGTTCTCGCGTGGACGTGGAAGGCGGAGCCGGAGCTCGTCGCCGCGATGGCGACCGTGCAGGAGCTGACCCCTCAGGTGCGGATCGCGCGCGCCACCCGCCCGATCGAGTACGACGACACCGTGACGTTCGCCACAGCCCTCGGCGCGGGCGAGAAGCTCGTGATGCTGACGCCGCCGACGGAGAACGCCGCCCCCTTCGCCAGCTATACGTGGGACACGGGCACGCACATCGTAACGCTGAACGCAATCGGCAGTGACCGTGAGCGGTTCGGCACGCTGATCCCGGCGCTCGACGACCTGGCCCGCAGCATCCGCCTGGCCGATGATCTGACCACCGGCGAAGCGCCGGACGTGCTGCGCATCGATCCTTCCTGAACCGCGCGTTCCGCCCGATCGGCTACCCTGGCGGGGGCGCCGATCCGACGGCGCGCAAACGGACGAGGGAAGCGAGGTGGTCGCGCATGAGCGGTGATAGTCGCCATATGCACACGGACCCCGCCCTGTCCGTCGAGGCCGCACGCCTCTGACCGTTCCCGCGGGTGTTCGATTTTCATCGATGATCTGAGCCTGACCGCCGCAGCCGGATGCTGCACGGCAGGCCCGCCCGAAGGAGACGCCCGTGAACACGGACCGCGCGACCGACCTGAACATCCGCACCGACGACCTCATCGACACGATCGAGCATGCGCTCTCGCGACGCGATCTGGCCGCGGCATCCGCTGCTCTCGACCCCGTCGCCCCCGATCAGATCGTCGAGGTGCTCGATCGGTTGAACGCACGCCAGTGCGCGATCGTCTACCGACTGCTGGCGAAGGAGCGGGCCCTCATCGTGTTCGAGGCGCTCGAGCCCGAACTGCAGGGCGAACTGGTGCGCGGGCTGCAGGATGCCGAAGTCGCGGCGCTGTTCGCCGAGATGGATCCCGATGACCGGGTGTGGCTGCTGGATGAGCTCCCCGCGTCGGTCACTCAGCGGCTGATGCGCGGCCTGCCGGCGCGCGAGCGGGATCTGACCTCGGCTGTGCTCGGTTACCCGCAGGATTCGATCGGGCGACGGATGAGCCCCGAGTACGTCACGACGCACCCGAACCTCAGCGTCGGCGAGACCATGCAGCGTCTGCGGGCGCGCATCGACGACGCCGAGACGGTTTACACGCTGCCCGTGACGGATGCCGCGCGTCGCGTCGTGGGCGTCGTCAGCCTGCGCGACCTGCTCGCGCACGACGACAGCACCCTCATCGATGCGGTCATGCAGCCCGCGCGCACGGCGATCGCCGAGTCGGATGCCGAGTCCACCGCCCGCGTGTGCACGGATCTGGGGCTGCTCGCGGTTCCCGTGGTCGACAACGAGAACCGTCTGGTCGGCATCCTCACGATCGATGACGCCGCCCGCATCCTCAAGCGCGAGGAGAGCGAGGATGCCGCCCGCCAGGGAGGCGTCGAGCCGCTCGGACGCCCCTACCTCTCGACACCGATCCGGCGCATCGTGCGCTCGCGCATCGTCTGGCTGTTCGTGCTCGCGATCGGGGCGACCCTGACCGTGAAGGTGCTCTCCTCGTTCGAGGCGACGCTCGAGCAGATGACGGTGCTCGCCCTCTTCGTGCCTCTGCTGATCGGCACCGGCGGCAACACCGGCAACCAGGCGGCGACGACCGTGACGCGCGCGCTGGCGCTCGGCGAGGTGCGTCCGCGCGATATTCTCGCCGTGCTCGGCCGCGAACTGCGCGTCGGCGTCTCGCTCGGCCTCGCCCTGGGCGTGCTCGGATTCGTCATCACCGCGCTCGTGTACGACTGGCACATCGGCCTGGTGATCGGGGCGACCCTGGTGGCCGTATGCGCGATGGCGGCGACGATCGGCGGGATCATGCCGCTCATCGCCCGCACGATCCGCGTCGACCCGGCGGTGTTCTCGAACCCGTTCATCACGACGTTCGTCGATGCCGCGGGCCTCATCGTCTACTTCCTCATCGCCAAGGCGATCCTGGGCATCTGACGTCGTCGCTGGTCCGTAGACTCGCCAGATGGCGTGTTCACGCCGGGAGGGAGATCGCGAGACGGTGAAGTCACGAACCATGTTCGGTGCTCTTCGCCTGGCCACTGCCGCGATCTGCCTCACCGCCCTCATTCACCGGCTGCTGTGGGGTCTGGGGTCGCAGACGATCGCGGGCCGCAACTTCTTCGCGTATCTCACGGTCGAGTCGAACTGCATGCTCGTCGTGCTGATGACCGTCGGGGCGGTGCTCGCCTTCCGCCGTGCGGTGGATCCGCGCTGGTTCAGCATCGCGCTCTCGCTCGTGCTCACGTGGACGACGACCGCGGGGCTCGCGTTCGCGCTCATCGTCTGGCAGGCGGGGGTGCGCGGCATCCGGATCGATGTGCCGTGGTCGGATCAGGTGCTGCACTTCTGGTTGCCGGCGTTGACGGCGATCGCCTGGGTGCTGACGCCGGGGCACGGTCGGGTGACGTGGTGGATCGTTCCCGGATCTCTCGTCTTCCCGCTCGCCTGGGGCGGCGTGACGATGTGGCGGGGTCCGCGGATCGGCTGGTACCCGTATTATTTCCTCGATCTGCGGCAGGTCAGCGGGGTCGGCGAGTTCCTGGCGACGAGTGCGATCGCGCTGGCGATCTTCGCTCTGATCGCCGCGGTGCTCGCGCTGATCAGCCGGGTCAGTCCGTATCGGCGGCGGGCAGATACGCTTCCAGCGCCGTGAGGGCTGCGATGAGGGCGTCGTCCTCATCGAGGTCGGCGAACTTCTCGGCGGCCGAGCCGCCGACGAGGCCGATGAGGATGCTCTCGCCCGTGACCGGGTGCAGGTTGATCCAGGTGCGGATGAGGTGTTCGCCGCCGACCGTATGCCAGAGCACCGCGTCGGTCTGCCAGAACGGTTCGTCGTAGCGCAGCCAGATCGTCTCGGCGTGGCCCATGCCGAGAGCGTTCATCGCGCCGCGGTGGGAGAACGGCAGGGCGGGGGCGAATTCGATCCCCTCGCGCTGCAGCACGCCGAGCGGAACCGTGACGATGACGCGATCGAACGAGGTCGACTCCCCTGTGCCCAGTCGCAGGCTCACGCCCGTGTCGTCGTAGGCGATGCGGGTGACGGCAGACGAGAGCGAGACTTGGGCGTCGCCGAGCATTTCGGCGATCATCGCGCCGAAGTCGCTGATGATTCCTTCGCGCGCGGCGGCGGGCAGAGCCGGCGGGAACCATGACGAGAGCAGGTCGGCATCGGCGCCGGCGGTCGTGGCGAGGTCGGTGAGGAGTGCGGCGAGCGCGGGGTCTTCGGGGTCGGATCCGGTTTCGGTGAGCGCTTCGGCGAGGGAGATGTCTGCCGTGAGCGCCTGTGCGGCGGCGATGGCCGCGACGAGCGGTTCGTCGGTGGGGGCGTCGATATCGCCCTCGGGCGATCGCCAGAGCGCGGACGCGAGATCCGCGGTGTCGAGGGAGGCATCGAGACCGAGCCGCCCCACCGCATCGGCGTCGGTCTCAGGGTCGGGGTCTGCATCGGCGGGGAGCAGCCAGCCGCCGAGCTGCACCGGTACGCCCCAGTCGTCGTCGAGGTGCGAGTGGGTGCGGCCGCCCAAGCGATCGCGCGCTTCGAAGACGGTGATGTCGAGGTCGGAGCCGAGAAGTCTTTTGACGGCTGCGGCACCGGCGAGACCGGCGCCGACCACGGCGATGCGCTCGCCCGGCTCGGCGGCGGCCCGCAGGCGCATGGCGGCGCTGTCGCCGGAGCGCACGGCTCCGCGCAGGGTGCCCGGGGCCGTGGCATCCGTCGCCTCACCGGCGAAGAACAGTCGCTCCTCGACCGGTTCGGCGAGCGTCTCGCGCGTCTGGGACTGCACGCCGATGCGGGTGTAGCTGACGGCTCCGCGGGAGAACGGGTCGGTGGCCCAGGTGCTGCGCAGGCTCGCCGCCGGTGCGGGCACCGCGGTGCTCGGCAGCGGGTCGGGCGTCGCCGTCGGGGTGACCGTGGGCGCAGGCTCTGGTGCGCAGGATGCGAGCAGCATCGTGACGGCGCCGACCCCGGCGCCGAAGAACAGCTCACGACGCGTCATCCTCATCGGCGCAAGACTACCGGCTGAGCCTGTGCGGGAGGAGGCGGGCGCTCGGCTCGGCGAGCGCCCGCCCGGTCGGTCAGATCGCCACGTCGCCGATCAGGTTGACCTTGATGCCCATGCCGTCGAACATCGCGGCCTTGGCGATCAGCGCCTTGTCGGCGGTCTCGGCGTCGGGCGCGTAGACGAGCTGCGCGTGGTTGGCCTTGTGGCGGGCCATGAACTGGTCGCGCGAGACGCCGTGCAGCACGACGTGCGCGAGCGGCCACTCGGGGTTCGTCGCGGCGCGGCGGCGCTCGGTCTCCTCTTCGGGCAGCTCGATGACCGAGCCACGGAAGATGTCGGCCTGCAGGATGCCGTCGGCGATGAAGACGCGCGAGAGCACGACCTCGCCGGGCTTCGACGTGCCGTTGAGGGTCGCACCGCCGGCGGGGAAGAACACGTGGCCCTGCCGCCAGCCCTCGGCCTTGTCCCAGCCACCGAGGTGCGAGGCGGGAACCGAGCCGGAGATCTCGTAGGCCCAGACGAACTGGCCGTCGTAGTCCTCGCCCCAGCGCACATCGTGCAGCGTGTTGTCGGGCACGAGGCCCATGGCGCGCCAAACGCGGTCGGTGACCAGCGCGTCGACCGCGACGCCCTCATCGGCCTCGTTGAAGTGCGGGAACGCACGACCGGCGTGCAGCTCGCGCTTGCCGTCGCGGGAGAACACCGGCGGGCGCTCGGTGGAGTTCAGGATGCCCTCGGCGAGGTCGGATGCAGGGACGAGATCCTTCAGGCCCTGCTGATACTGGATGCCGACGGCATCCAGCCCGAAGTCGTCCGCCATGCGCATCGCGGCGATGTACATCTTCATCTGCCACTGCACCTGCTCGCGGGTGAGCTCGGTGGCGCCGTCCTCGCCGAAGCGGAACGTCATGCCGGCGTCGATCAGCCAGTCGAAGGCGGCGTTCGCGTCTTCTTCGCTGACCGTGAGCATCTCGGCGTACAGCGCAGACTGCGACAGGCGCTCCTTGTAGATGCCGGTGTGGTTGAGCAGCTCGTCGTCGAAGATGGCGTTGTACATGCCCATGCAGCCCTCGTCGAAGACGCCGATGATGGCCTTCTCATCGAGGAGCTGAGCGGCGAGCGCCTCGCCGAGCTGCTTCTCGGGGCTGTCCGGCAGGGCCGGGAGGGCGCGCACGTGCGAGGCGTCGTGGGTGATGGAGCCGGTCTCGGTCCATTCGCGGATGCCGTCGATGAACCAGTCGTCGGTGAAGTCGACCGACCAGGTCGTGGCGTAGGGCTTGCCCATCTTGGTGAGGCCGGCGTTGAGGCCGAGGAGGCCGACGAGTCCGGGCCAGTCTCCGGCGAAGTTCGCGACCGTGAGGATCGGGCCCTCGTGGGTGCGCAGGCCCGCGAGCACGTGGTGAGAGTACTGCCAGTTGGCGATGGCGACGATCAGCGGGGCGTCGATGGGGATGTTCTTGAAGACCTCGAGGCCCATGCGCTGGCTCGAGATGAAGCCGTGGCCGGTGACGGGGTCGACGTCGAAGGCGCGGATGACGTTCCAGCCGAGTCCGTCGAAGACGCGGGTGACGCCCGCTTCGAGGGCGACCTGGGTGGGCCAGCCGCCGGTGTTGGCCGACTCGCGCAGGTCGCCGGAGGTGATCAGGTAGGCGGTCTTCGGGGCGGATGCCGGACGCTCGAGCGGCGTCGGGACGGTGTAGCTCATGTTCTCTCCGTGTGTTCGGTGGTCAGGCGCCGCGCTGGTCGGCGGCGAGTTCGTGGATGACGTCCTTGGATCCCTCGTAGAGGCGCACGTAGCGGTCGAAGAGGGTGTCGTAGAGATCGCGCAGGGCGGGGTCGGGGGTGATCGTCTGGGCGATCGGGTTCCAGTCGGCGATGTCCGGGGCGGCGCCCGGTTCGGCGATGGCTCCGGCGGCGAGGAACGCCGCGCCGTAGCTGGCGCCGATGGTCGTCGCTGGCACCTCCTGCACGAGCCCCGTGACGTCGGAGACGACCTGCAGCCAGAGCTGGCCCTGGGTTCCGCCGCCGACCGCGACGATCCGGCGGATGTCAGCACCCGCGGCGCGCATCGTCTCGACGTTGTGGCGTACGCCGAGAGCGGTCGCTTCGAGCGCCGCCCGGTACAGGTCGCCGCGGGAGTGCTCGAGGGTGAGGCCGGCGATCACGCCGCGCGCATCGGGGTCCTGGATGGGCGTGCGCTCGCCCGCGAAGTACGGCAGCATCAGCAGGCCGTTCGCCCCGGGGCCGGAGGCTGCGGCATCCGTCAGCAGAGCCGGGTAATCCGAACCCGTGAGGTCTTTCAGCCACGCCGTCAGCGCACCCGAGGTCGACAGGCCGCCGGCGAGATTGCGGGTGCCGACGAAGGCACCTGCGGTGGTCCACATCGACGGGGTGCGCAGGGTCTGCTCCCCCGTCGCGACGAGGAACATGGTCGTGCCGTACATGAGCATGAGGTCGCCGACCTCGTGCGCGCCGACGCTGACGGCCTCGGTCCAGGCGTCGATCGTTCCGGTGATGACGGGGGTGCCGGCGGGGATCCCGGTGAGCGCGGATGCCTCGGCCGTGACCTCCCCCGCGATGTCGCCCGCCCAGGTGAGGCGCGGCTGCTCGATCGTGCCCGCGTAGCGCTGCCACCACGGCTCGTGCCACCGCTCGTTCTCGATGTCGTAGAGGGGCGAGGTCTGGCTCGCCGACTGGTGGTCGAGCACGTAGGCGCCGGTGAGGTGGCGGGCCAGCCACGAAGCGGGCATGAAGAATCGGCGCGCGGCGGCGAAGGCATCCGGTTCCTCGTCGTGGACCCAGGCGATCTTCGCACCGGCTGCCTGCGAGGTCAGCGTCGAGCCGCCGATGCGTGTGATCTCGTCGATGCCGAGCTCATCGGTCATGCGGGCGATCTGCGCCGTCGCGCGGGTGTCGACGCCGTAGAGGATCGCCGGGCGCACCGGCTGGTCGTCCTCGTCGGCCAGGAGCACGCAGGGTCCCATGCCGCTGACGCCGACCGCCACGATCTCAGCGCCGTCGACCTCGGCGAGGAGCTCGCGGGAGATCGAGACGAACTCGTCCCACCAGATCGCCGCGTCCATCTCGACCCAGCCGGTGTGCGGGCGGTCGACGTCATGGGCACGGGTGGTGGATGCCACGATCGCGCCGTCCTCGGCGACGAGCACGCCCTTCGTGCTCGATGTGCCGATGTCCACTCCGAGAGTGCAGCGCATGGCGGTCCTCCTTGATCGCGAATCCTTCGTGCGCCACCCTACGCGAAATCGATTTCACGCCGCAAGCGGGTCAGCGTGTCCGACCCGTTTCGGGCCGTCGCGATCAGCGGGGCGTGGCAGCCTGGAGCTCGTTGCGCAGCACAACGGTGCGCGCCGGCTGCACATCACCACGGATGCGCTCCAGCAGCATCCGCGCCGCCGTGACACCCATATGACGAGCAGGCAGACGCACGACCGTCACCGCCTTCGGCGACAGCGTCGTGAACGGCAGAGAGCCGATCACCGCCACCCCGACCTTCGGCGGCGTCAGCTCGTGCTCCGACAGCACCTGGATCGCACCGACCCCGATCAGGTTGTTGCCGGCCACCACCGCATCGGGCGGTTCGGGCAGAGCCAACAGCTCCTCCATCGCCGCGCGCCCGCCGTCGACGCGGAACGTCGAGAACTTCAGCAGATCGGCCTCGATCGCACGGCCCGCTCCGGTGAGAGCATCCCGCCAGCCATCCGCGCGCTCCGCCGCCGTGTCGATCTGCGCCGGCCCGCCGATATAGGCGATGCGCCGATAGCCCGCATCGATCAGCTCGCGCGTCGCCGCCGCACCCGCCGCACGGTTCGCCATGATGACGCTGTCGATCTCATAATCCGTATCGCGATCGACCGCGACCACCGGCCGGCCCGTCGCCAGGATCCCCTCGAGCGAGGACTCCTCAGAGGCCGTCGCGATGATCACCCCCGACATGTGCTCCGCGACCGCGATGTCGAGATACGTCGACTCCTTCTCGATCTCCGAATCCGAATTGCACAGCACGACCGAATAGCCCGCCTCGGACGCCACATCCTCGACCCCACGAGCCATCTCCGTGAAATACGGGTTCTCGATATCCGGGATGACCAGGCCGATAACCTCAGAACTCTGCCGGCGCAGACTGCGCGCCGTACGGTTCGGCACGAACTTCAACTGCTTCGCAGCCGCCCGCACCGCCTCCGCCTTCTCCGAAGACACACTCGTGCCGTTGAACACACGCGAAACCGTCGCCGGAGAAACTCCCGCGAGCTGCGCGACATCGTAGATCGTGGCCATGGTCGATTTACTGTAACCGATTTCAGCCCCGAGCCACGGCCCGCAAAGCCGGCCCGCCGCCCGCGTCAACGATGGCGCGCGACGACCTGCGCAACGGCCTCGCGCTCAGCCTCCGTCGGCTCCGCGATCGCCATACGGCAGTGGGTGTCGGCGACTCCGAGCACGCGGTACCCCTCCTTCATCCGCCCCATGTCGCCTCCGATGAGCGAGACGACGTCGTCGACATCGGTCTGGGCTGCGGCGATGGCGGCGGCGTCACCGGAGCGTGCGGCGTCCGCGAGGGCTCGGAACGGCTTCGGCGTGACCGAGGACACCCCCGATACGACCCCCTGCGCGCCCACCTCGACGGCGGCGATCAGGTCGCGGTCAGCACCGGTGTACAGGTCGAAATCCGCAGGCACGACGGCCCGGTAAGCCGCGATGTCATCCAGCGACAGCTCGCTGATCTTCGCACCGACCACGTTCGGCAGACCCGCCAGGCGCGCGAGCAGCTCCGGCGAGACCCGGTTCCCGCTGCGAGCCGGGTAGATGTAGATGTACAGGCGCCCATCCCCGACGGCGTCCGAGACGGCGCGGAAATAGTCGAAGATCACCGAATCCGCCGAGGGCAGGTAGTAGGGCGTGAGCGCAGCGAACTCCGTCGCCCCCAGACCCTTCGCGATCCGCGTGAGCCGGACCGCTTCGAACGCGCTCGGCCGCCCCACGTGGACGACCACACGCATGAGATCGGCGAGCTCGGCGAGTGCTGCTTCGACCAGCGCCGTGAACTCGGCGACGTCGACGGCGGGGAACTCCCCCGTCGTCCCGAGCACGAAAGCCCCCTCGTTCCCGGACTTTCCGACGTAGCGGAAGATGTCGCGCGATGCCTCGAGATCCACCGTTCCGTCGCGGTGGAAGGCCGTCGGGATCGCGGTGAGGATGTCGTAACGAGTCACTTCTTGTTCTCCTTGTTGTTACGCCGCGCACCGCGCCGCGTCGATGAGGTGCGCACCGTGGAGGTGAGCAGGTCGGGATCGGCGGCGAGCTCCTTGTGCGCCTGCGCGATCTGTTCGAGGCTCTCCGTGTTCAGCACGGAGTCGGCGAACGACGCCCGTTCGGCACGGGGCTTGCGCGCCGCCCGAATCGCCGGCATGACGATGGAGAAGACCGCGAGGAGCAGCAGCACGATCGCGATCGGGCTGACGACCTCGAAGAACGGTCGTGTGGGCAGGATCGCGAGCGTGCGCGCCAGGTTCTGCTCGGCGAGCGGGCCCAGCAGCAGCCCGAGGACGACGGGCCCGGCCGGGACCTGCATGCGCTTGAGCAGCACGCCGATGACGCCGAAGACGAGCATCGTGACGACGGTCGAGAGGCTGTTGGAGGTGGCGTAGGTGCCGATGACGCAGAAGATCAGGATGCCGCTCCACAGGTAGGGCTGCGGGACGTCCAGGAGCTTCACCATCCCCTTCATGCGGACGAGGCTCAGGCCCAGCGACAGCAGCGTGGCGACGAGCATGATGCCGACGATCGAGACGACGAGGTCAGGGCGCTCGGTGAACAGGGAAGGCCCGGGGGTGATGCCCCAGATGATCATCGAGCCGATCATGACGGCCATGACGGAGTCACCGGGGATACCCAGAGCCATGGTGGTCGTGAGCGATCCGCCGAGCGTCGCGCTGGAGGCGGTGTCGGATGCTGCGACGCCCTCGATCGAGCCCTTGCCGAACTGCTCGGGGTGCTTCGATGCCTTTCGCGCGCGGTCCCATCCGATGAGTCCGGCGATATCACCGCCGGCGGCGGGGATCAGCCCGACGCCCAGGCCCACGGTCCCTGCCACGGCTGTTGCCCGGCCGCTCTGCATGAACTCCGCCTTGTTGGGCCACCAGCGTCCGAGGCTGGAGATGGGGCGCACGTTGTTCTTGCGGTACGTGAGCAGCTGGTCGAACAGCTCGGCGATGCCGAACAGACCGATGATGACCGCGATGAAGTTCAGACCCTCGACGAGATCCAGAGAACCGAATGTGAAGCGCTTGTCGGCGGTTGCCGCATAGGTTCCGACGGTGCCGAGCATGAGTCCGAAGAGCCCGGCGATGATGCCCTTGAGCATCGATTTCGAGGAGATGCCGATCATGATCGCGATGCCGAAGACGACGAGTGCGAACAGCTCGGGCGATTTGAAGTAGTCGCGGGCGAAGCTGGCGATCGGAACCGCCGCGATCGCGAACAGGATGAGAGAGGCGAGGATGCCGACGGCCGAGACGATCGCCGACATGGTCAGCGCGAGACCCGCTCTGCCCTGCTTGGCCATGGGGTACCCGTCGAGGGTGGTCGCGATCGATGCGGGCGTTCCCGGGGTGTTGATCAGGATGGAGGGCACGCGGTCGCCGAAGTTCGCCGCGACGTAGATCGTCAGCAGGACGGCGAGTCCCTGCACGGGCTCGAGGGTCATCGTGAAGCCGGCGGCGAGGGCGACCGCCATCGTCGCCGTGATCCCCGGGAAAGCACCGACCATGAAGCCGAGCGCGAGGCCGACGAACATGTAGAGCAGGATAGAGATGTCGAGGAGCGAGTCGAGCCCCTCCATGAACGGGGTCATAGCGGAATCCTCAGAAGCATGACGAACACGACGTAGATGAATGCCGTGACGGCGGCGGTGTAGATGATGAGGCTCAACCAGCGGCGGTGCCCGTAGACGAGCATGAGCGATGCCATCAGCAGCGCGGCGGCGATCGGGAAGACCTCGATGCGGTAGCCGAACAGGATGAGTGAGCCGAGTGACCACAGGGCCACGAAGAGGAACGCGATGATCAGCGTCATGACGACGCGAAGGATCCCGCCGGCCTGGATGCGTTCGACATCCTCGCGCCCCGGAGCGGGCTTGGTGATCGCATGGACCAGGATGATGATCGCGACGACGACGGAGGTGACGCCGAGGACGATCGGCCAGAATCGCGCGTCGATCTGCCCGGGCGCCGCTTCGCGCCGGAGGGGGATCTGTGTTGCCAGGGCCAGGTATCCGGCGGAGAATGCCAGCGCGACGATGCCGAAAACGATCTCGAGCGCCCGCGAGGGCTGTGCCCCCTCGTATGCGTCGCTCTCCGCGATCTCTGAAGACGTCATGAGGTTCCTTCGACGAGAATGGAGGCCGGGATGCACCCGGCCTCCATCGTTTGATGTCAGCCCAGCAGACCCTGGAACAGGGCGAACTGGTCGTTCACGAACTCGGTGAATCCGGATGCGTCGCGGTAGACGACGAGGTTGCCCGCGTCCTCCTGGAACTGCGTGTAGGTGTCGGACTCGACAGCTTCCTTGATCGCGGCCTCCAGCGTCGCGTGCACGTCGTCCGGGAGTCCGGCGGGCGCGTAGATGCCGCCCCAGCCACCGAAGACGAGGTCTGCGCCGATCGCTTCCTCAGCGGTCTCGACATCGGGTGCGTCCGGATGGCGCTCGTCGTTCAGCACGGCGAGGATGCGCACGGCGTCTCCCTGAGCGAGGGCCTCGCCCAGGCCTGAGACCGCCGCGTCGGCTTCTCGGGATGCCGCCGCCGCGACGGCCGTTGCTCCGCCGTCGTACGGAACCGGGGTTACCTGCCCGCCGGTCTCGGTGCCGAAGGCGATGCTGGCGGCTTCCCAGATGGAGCCCGCACCGGAGTTGGCGATCGTGATCGGTGCGGTCTTCGCCTTCGTCACCAGATCGTCGAGCGTCTCGATGTCGCTCGAAGAAGAAACCGTGATGACACCGGGGGCCAGCATGATCTGACCGAGCAGGTCGTAGTTCTCGGGCAGGACGTTCGCGTCCTGCGTCGTGTTCAGCATCGCGATCTCGACCGGGCCGAATCCGATGACGTAACCATCGGGATCCTGCTCGGCGACGTACTCCATGGCAAGGGCGCCGGCGGCTCCCGGCATGTTCTCCGGAATGACGCTCACACCGAGGATTCCTTCGAGCTCACTGGCGAGCGCACGGGAGGAGAGGTCGGATCCGCCGCCGGGGTTCGCCTGGATGATCAGGCGGATGTCCTTCTCGGGGAAGGCGGATGCGGCGTCACCGCCCTCATCGACCTTGGTGCATCCGGACATGACGAGTGCTGCTGCGGTGAAGACCGCGGCGGCGGCCACGACGCGATTCATGCGCTTGATAGGCATCTTTCTACTCCTCTTTGAGTGCGGGTAACGGGACCTTACCGACGGGGTGAGCGTAACAGTGTTCACTGTTGACAGTCAACAGAACGTGCAGCGAGCGCGAGATTCAGGCCTCGAACCAGGGTTCGGCCTCAGTGATCCCGAAGGTCGAGGGCCGCGTCACGAGCGGCCCGCCCCAGAAGTGCGACATCATTCGCGGCGATCACGAAGTCCACGCCGCGCTCGAACCAATAGCGCGCAGCCGCCCCGCCGGCGCAGTCCAGACCGACTGCGACCCCGGCGTCATGCGCGCAGGCGATGATGCGCTCGATCATGGCGTGCAGAACGGCCGACTCGGCGTACGTCGTTCGCCCGAGCCCGGCGCTCAACGACAGATCGTTCTGACCGATGTACACGGCATCGACGTCGGCGACCGCGACGATCGCTTCGATATCCGCATACGCCTGCGCGGTCTCGATCATGACGATGCACGTCGCCAGGCGATCACCCTGCTCATGGTCCGGGAAACCGGCGTGCACACCCTGCCAGAGCGGGCCCCAGCTCCTCGAGCCCCGCGGCGCGTAATGACAGGCGGATGCTGCGGCCTCCGCCTCTGCGGCGCTGTTCACCATCGGCACGATCACCGCCTGGGCTCCCAGATCGAGCGACCGCATGATGAGATCCGGAGCGTTCCAGGGGACTCGGACCACCGCGGGAACATCTGCGGAGCGCACGGCTTCGACGAGGCCTGCGGCGGAGTGCATCGTGGAATAACTGTGCTGCAGGTCGATGGTGATGAAGTCGAACCCCGACCGCGCCATGACCTGCGTCGTGACGGGGTCGTCGAGGAACACCCACGCCCCGCTCAGCCGCCGCCGCGCTCGCAGAGCCTCCCGCAGCTGAAGAGTCACGTTCCGGCCCTGCGCGCCGCGGACGTGCGCCATGCATCGAGCATCCGCTTCATCGATCCGTTCAGGTGGTCGTCGAGCTCCGTCATGACTTCGGCACGGTCACCGGCTTCGATGAGATCAAGCAGAAGGGCGTGCTGCGCCGTCGTGATGTGCAGATCGTCGTCGACCAGAACCGTGACGCGCAGCAGCGCCATCGTGATCGGTTCGTACTGGCGCCATACCGCCGCCAAGCGCCGGTGCCCGGAGATGTCGCAGAGCATGCTGTGGAACGTCACATCCGCTCGGGCGAACTCATCAGAGTCTCCGGCATCTGCCGCCTTCCCCATGATCTCGACGACGGCACGCAGGGGCGCCAGGTCAGGCCGCTCATCCAGCGCCATCGTCATCGACATCGCGAGGGATTCCAGGGAGCCGCGCAGCGAGTAGAGCTCGTGGATGTCTCGCTCATCGAGTCGCTGCACCAGGTATCCCTGCCCGCGCTTCGCGATCAGACCTTCCGCCTCGAGGATGCGGAATCCGTCCCGAACCGGGCCACGACTCACGCCGAGAGATTCGGCGAACTCCGTCTCGACGAGCCTTTCGCCCTCGAGGAGGTCCCCGCGCACGATCGCATCCCGAATGTGATTCGCCACTTGCGTCCCGAGCGCCTCACGCACAACCGGCACTGGTTGAAGCCTGCTGGCCACATCGTCCTCCACCCGTCGACACTTTTGTCTACAGTTAACATTCGCCGACCAGGCTACCTCAGAGAGGCGCGCACCGCTCAGTCCTCGCTGCGCCCGCCCGGGCGCCAGAGCACGACCTCGGTGGAGCGGCGCACGCGGCGGCCGTTGGAGACGGGGATGACACCGCCGGCTCCGGCGGCGAAGACGCGCACCCCGGGGCGGTTCTGCCGTTCGGCGCGCAGAGCGCCTTCCAGGTCGTTGACGCGGCGGCGCAGCGCGCGCACCTCGTCTTCGAGGTCGAGCAGTCGCGCGATCGCGGGCAAGCTCATTCCCTCGGCCGACAGCCGCGCCACTTCGCGCAGCTGCTGAATGTTTCGGGCGGAGTATCGGCGGGATCCTCCGCGGGTGCGCCCGGGAACGACGAGTCCGATGCGGTCGTACTGGCGCAGGGTCTGCGGGTGCATGCTCGCGAGGTCGGCTGCGACGGCGATCGCGAAGACCGGGGCATCGTCGTCTTCGATCATGCGGGATGCAGTCCTTTCTGGTTTGTGTGCGATTCGTCTCTCCGGCAGTCCGGACCGGAGACGAGTGCGGGTCCCGGGCAGATGCCCGGGACCCGCGTGATCAGGCTCGCGCCTTCGCCATCATCTCTGCACGCGGGTTCTCCTTGGGTTCTGCGGCTTGGAAGGCCTCGAGGGCCTGCCGGGCAGCATCATCCAGGTGAGTGGGGACGGCGACCTGGAGCTCGGCGAGCAGGTCGCCGGTTCCCTTGGACGTCGTCACACCGCGCCCCTTGACGCGCAGGACGCGTCCGGACGGGGTTCCCGGTGCGACGCGCAGCTTGACGGTGTCACCGCCGAGCGTGGGCACTTCGATGGTCGCGCCCAGCGTCGCCTCGGTGAACGTCACCGGCACCGTGAGGCGCAGGTTTAGTCCGTCGCGGGTGAACACGGAGTGCGGGCGAACGGTGATCGAGACGACGATGTCACCGCTCTCTCCCCCGTCGGGAGACGGGCGTCCCCGCCCGCGCAGGCGGATCTTCTGCCCGTCGGCGACGCCGGCGGGGATCTTCACCTTGAACGGCTTGCCGTCTTCTCCCTGCAGGGTGATGGTGTCGCCCTGCACGGCGGTGGCGAAGTCGAGCGTGGTGCGGGCCGTGACATCGGCGCCCTTCTGCGGGCCGCCGAAGCCGCGGAAGCCGCCGCTCGGCTGGCCGAAGCGTCCGGATCCGAAGCCCCCGCCGCCGCCCTGGTTGAACATCGAGAAGATGTCTTCGAAGTCGGCGCTCTGGCCTCCGCGGCCCTGACCGAATCGACTGAAGACGTCTTCGAAGCCGCCCGCTCCCCCGCCGCCGGCGGTGAAGCGCGCGCCCGAGCCCATGGCTCGGATCTCGTCGTACTCCTTGCGCTGCTCGGCATCCGAGAGCACGGCGTACGCCTCGCTGATCTCCTTGAATTTGGCTTCGGCCTTCGCATCGCCCGCGTTGGAGTCGGGGTGATACTTGCGCGCCAGCTTGCGGTAGGTCTTCTTCAGATCCGCTTCGCTGACGTCCTTCGTGACGCCGAGCGTCTTATAGAAGTCCTTGTCGAACCAATCCTGGCTGGCCATGCATCACCTACTCTGCGGGTACAGCGACGACGACCTTCGCCGGACGCAGCTCGACATCGCCCAGGCGGTAACCCACCTCGACGACCTCGAGGATCGTGGACTTCTCGGCGCCGGGGGTCGGCTGCTGGAAGATCGCCTCGTGGTGCTGCGGGTCGAATTCCTCACCGGCGACGCCATAGGCGACGACGCCGAGACGTTCGACGACGGCGCGCACCTTCTCGCCGATCACGAAGAAGGGGGTGCCCTCCTCGAGGTCGCCGTGGGCGGTGGCCCGGTCGAGGTCGTCGAGCACGGGCAGCAGGCCCTTGGCGGCCGCTCCCTTGGCGCGGTCGATCTCGAGTTCGCGCTGCTCTTCCGTGCGGCGACGGTAGTTGGCGTATTCGGCCTGCACGCGCTTGAGATCGTTGAGGAGCGACGCCGCGGCGTCGTCCTCGGTGTCCTCGGCGGCGGCCTCGGCGGTCTGCTCGGCGTTCAGGATGTCGTCGACGGTGAAGCCGTCGACGGACTCGGCCGGAGTGGCGTCGGAGCCTTCCGCGGCGCGAGCCTCGTTGGCGTCGGGGTTCTCCTGCGACGCGGGGCCGGATGCCGTAGCATCCGACCCCTCGCCCTCAGGAACTCCGGCGTTCTCGTCGAAGTTCTTGTCGGTCATGATTACTTGCTCTCGTCCTCGTCGTCGATGACCTCGGCGTCGACGACGTCCTCGTCGGAGGATGCGTCGCCCGCGCCCTCGCCGTCGGTCGATGCACCGGCTGCGGCATCTGCCTGCGACTGGGCGTAGATCGCCTCGCCGAGCTTGGACTGCGACTCGTTCAGCTTGTCGAACGCGGTCTTCACGGCGTCTTCGTCTTCGCCGGCGAGTGCCGTCTTCAGAGCGTCGACGTCGGCCTGGACCTCGTCCTTCACCTCGGCGGGGAGCTTGTCCTCGTTCTCCTTGATGAGCTTCTCGATCGAGTACGACAGCGACTCGGCCTGGTTGCGCAGCTCGAGGGCCTCGGCACGCTTCTTGTCCTCGGCCGCGTTCTCCTCGGCCTCGCGGACCATGCGCTCGATGTCTTCCTTCGACAACGAGGAGCCGCCGGTGATGGTCATCGACTGCTCGGTGCCGGTGCCCTTGTCCTTGGCGGACACGTGCACGATGCCGTTGGCGTCGATGTCGAACGTGACCTCGACCTGCGGCACACCGCGGGGAGCCGGGGCGATTCCGGTGAGCTCGAAGGTGCCGAGCGGCTTGTTGTCACGGGTGAACTCGCGCTCGCCCTGGAAGACCTGGATCGCGACGGACGGCTGGTTGTCGTCTGCCGTGGTGAAGGTCTCGCTGCGCTTGGTCGGGATCGCGGTGTTGCGGTCGATGAGCTTGGTCATGCGGCCGCCCTTGGTCTCGATGCCGAGGCTCAGCGGGGTGACGTCGATGAGGAGGACGTCCTTGCGCTCGCCCTTGAGGACGCCGGCTTGCAGGGCGGCGCCGACGGCGACGACCTCGTCCGGGTTGACGCCCTTGTTCGCGTCCTTGCCGGTCTCGCGCTTGACGAGCTCGGCGACGGCCGGCATACGGGTCGATCCACCGACGAGAACGATGTGGTCGATGTCGCTGACCTTGACGTTCGCCTCGCGGATGACGTCTTCGAAGGGCTTCTTCGTGCGGTCGAGGAGGTCCTTGGTGAGATCCTCGAACTTCGCGCGGGTGATGGTCTCGGAGAGCGAGACGGGGCCCGACTCGGTCAGCGACAGGTACGGGAGGTTGATACTCGTCGAGGTCGACGAGGACAGCTCGCGCTTGGCCTGCTCAGCGGCTTCCTTCAGGCGCTGCAGGGCGATCTTGTCACCGGAGACGTCGACGCCGGTGGTCTCCTTGAACTGCTTGATCAGGTGGTCGACGAGGCGCTGGTCCCAGTCGTCGCCGCCGAGGCGGTTGTCACCGGAGGTGGCGCGCACCTGGATGGTGGAGAAGTCGTCGTCCTTGCCCACTTCGAGCAGCGAGACGTCGAAGGTTCCGCCACCGAGGTCGAAGACGAGGATGAGCTCGTCCTCCTGGCCCTTGTCGAGGCCGTAGGCGAGGGCTGCGGCGGTGGGCTCGTTGATGATGCGCAGGACGTTGAGGCCCGCGATCTCACCGGCCTCCTTCGTGGCCTGACGCTCGGCGTCGTTGAAGTAGGCGGGGACCGTGATGACGGCGTCGGTGACGGTGTCGCCCAGGTAGGACTCGGCGTCGCGCTTGAGCTTCATGAGGATGCGCGCGGAGATCTCCTGCGGCGTCCACTTCTTGCCGTCGACGTCGAAGGACCAGTCCGTTCCGATGTGACGCTTGACGGATGCGACGGTGCGGTCGACGTTCGCGACGGCCTGGCGCTTCGCGGTCTCGCCGACGAGCACCTCGCCGTCCTTCGTGAATGCGACCACCGAGGGGGTCGTGCGGAAGCCCTCGGCGTTGGCGATGACCTTCGGCTCGCCACCCTCGAGGACGCTGACGACGGAGTTCGTCGTACCGAGGTCGATTCCAACAGCACGTGCCATGTGTTTCTCCTTCTAGTTGAAGTTCGTAATTATCGTTTGTGAAAACCTGGGGCGGATCAGTAAACCTGAGCCGCGATGACTCAACTGTATAACGGCGCGTCAACCCTGTCAAGAGAACTTGATACGAAGCGGCTCAACTTTTGGTGTCACCTAGGCTGTGCGCATGAACAGGACGCGAACTCCTCGACTGCCCGGGCGGCGACTTCGAGTCGACGGTCGCCGAGGTGATCGATAAGAGCCCGATCATGGTGCAGTGATCGAGGAACCGGTCAGCGGCCAGGCGGGCCGACCAGCAGCAGGATGACGTAGAGCGCGACGACCGCGATGGCGATGACGGTGACGAGCAGTCCGGCTCGGCGCAGCGACCAGCGCATCGCACGGTCGTACCAGGTGCGGTCCCGCGGGTGATCGCTCTCCTCGAGGCGCCAGTCTCCGCGCAGGCGTCCGCTGCGGTGCAGCCAGATCTCGGTGGGGATCGTCGCGAAGGGCACGACGGCACTGCCGATGGCGAGCGCCGCGACGCCGATCTTCCAACGCTGATTGAGGGCCACGAGGATCGCGGTGGCTCCGTAGGCGAGGAACACGAAGCCATGGATGCCGCCGCCGATCGTGACGGCCAGGGCGGGCCCTCCGACGGCGCGGGTGATGAGCCCGGCGATCAGGAATGTCCAGGTGATGGCTTCGGCGATCGCGAGCATTCGGTACAGGCGGGCGGGCGTGCGGAACATCGTGCTCCTTGTCGACGGGGTCTCCCCCACCGTACGTGACGCACCTATGGGCACCCCGGGCCGCTCGCAGGGGCTCTGGTTATCCACACGACGGGCGCGCCGCCACCCGCCGTTCACCCGTTGACGCCAGACTTCGAAGCATGAGCGCGCCGGATGGTTCCCCGACCCCGCAACCCGAGGCGACCGCGAACAGCGGCGCTGTGGGCGTGATCGGGCTCGATCTGCGCGGCGAGACGCCTGCGCCGAAGAAGCAGGTCTATTCGTGGGCGCTGTGGGACTGGGCGACACAGCCCTTCAATACGGTGATCCTCACGTTCATCTTCACCGCGCTGTACTTGACGACGGATGCGTTCCTGCCGGCGGAGATCGCCGCGCTCGACCCGGACGATCCGGCGCACAAGGCCGCCGAGGCGGGCCTCGCTTCAGGGCTGGGGTTGGGGTCGACGATCGCGGCGTTCGCGATTCTGCTGCTCGCCCCGGTTCTCGGCCAGCGTGCGGACGCCGCGGGGCGCCAGAAGCTGTGGCTGGGAATCGGTACGGGCGCGCTGATCCTGTGCATGTTCGGCCTGTGGTTCGTCGAGCCGGAGCCGATGCTGTTCTGGGTGGGCGTTGCTCTGATCTCAGCCGGATCAGTGTTCGGGGAGATCGCCGCGGTGAACTCCAATGCGATGCTCATCGGCATCGCGAATCCGAAGACGGTGGGCAAGATCTCGGGGCTCGGCTGGGGCTTCGGCTATATCGGCGGCGTGGTCGCGCTGGTCATCGTCATCGTCTTCTATGCGATGGACTGGTTCGGAATCGCCGATGAGGGCGGCCTGCCGTTCCGCCTGATCGCGGTGGGGTGCGCGATCTGGGCGATCGTTTTCAGCATCCCGATCTTCTTGAATGTTCCCGAGCCGTCGATGGGACGCCCCGAGCGCAAGGTCGGATTCTTCGCTTCTTATGGCCTGCTCGTCAAGGACGTCGTCGGCCTGTACCGATCACCGGAGACGCGCCCGACGTTCTGGTTCCTGCTCTCGAGCGCGGTGTTCCGCGACGGACTGGGCGGCATCTTCGCCTTCGGTGCGATCATCGCCGGCCAGGTGTTCGGGTTCAAGTTCTTGGAGCTGGCGATCTTCGGCATCGCCGCGAACCTCATCGCGGGTGTCTCGACGATCCTCGCCGGACGTCTCGACGACCGCTTCGGTCCGAAGAACATCATTCTTTTCGCGCTGGGAGCGATGGTCGTCGCGGGTCTGGCCGTGTTCTTCCTGGTGGATGCCGGGGCCCTGGTGTTCTGGATCGGCGGACTGCTGCTGTGCGCCTTCGTGGGACCCGCGCAGGCCGCGGCCCGTTCGTTCCTCGCCCGGGTGACGCCCGCCGGCCGCGAGGGCGAGATCTTCGGCCTCTACGCGACGACCGGTCGCGCGGCCAGCTGGATGGCATCCGGCGCCTGGACGCTGCTGATCGTTCTCACCGCCGACACCGCATACGGCATCCTCGGCATCATCCTCGTTCTGCTCGCCGGGTTCTTCCTGCTGCTGCCGGTGAAGGCGAAGCCGGTGGGCTGATCGCGATCAGACGCTCAGAGCGGCCTCCGCTCTCGACGCCGCGTACCGGTTCTCCGGCACGGCGAGACCGAGGTTTCCTCGCAGTGTGTCGGATTCGTACTCCGTACGGAACAGGCCTCGCTCCTGAAGGATCGGCAGGACGGTGCCGGTGAACACGTCGAGGTCATCGGGTGTGCGCGTGCGCAGGTTCAGGCCGTCGGCGGCCCGCCCGAGGAACCATTCCTGAATGGCGTCCGCCACGGTCTCAGGTGACCCGACGAACGGAGACGGGCGATACTCGGTGAACGCCTCGACGGTCTCGCGCAACGAGAGCTTCTCCGCGGCGGCCCGCTCGATGATGTCGCGCGAACGGGTGCGACCTCCGTTCTCGGCCAGTTCCCCCACATCGGGGAATGGAGCATCCAGGTCATGCTGCGAGAAATCGTAGGCGCCGAACGCCCGCCCGAAAGCCCCGAGCTTGCGGTCGAAATCGTTGTCCGCCTCGTAGATCTCGCGGGCAAGACGCTGCGCCTCGGCATCCGTTGAAGCGATCACCGGCGTCGCACCGACGAGGATCACGAGATCGTCCCACGTGCGTCCGTGCTGCGCGAGGCGCCCCTTGACGTCCGCGTAGTAGGCGCGGGCCGACTGGAGATCCTCGCCTGGCGCATAGATGCCTTCGGCTACCGCACCGGCGAGGGCCTTGCCCTCCTCGGAGATGCCCGCCTGGAAGATCACTGGCTGACCCTGCGGAGAACGCGAGAGGTTCAGCGGACCATCGACACGGAAGTGCTCGCCACGGTGATGCAGTGCATGGAGCTTGGTGGGGTCGAGGAACAGATCGTTCTCGACGTCGGCGACGAAGGCGTCATCCTCATAGGAGTCCCACAGTCCGCGCACGACCTCGACGGCCTCGAGCGCCCTGCCGTATCTCGTCGAGTAGTCGAGGTGATCCTCGAGCCCGTAGTTCCGCGACGTGCCGGTGTCGAAGCTCGTCACCACGTTCCAAGCGGCGCGACCGTGGCTGATGTGATCGAGCGAACCGAAGCGCCGAGCCAGGTTGAACGGCGAGTTGTACGTCGAGCTCGCCGTTCCGATGAGACCGAGGTGTTTCGTGTGCGTTGCGATCGCCGAGAGCAGGGTGAGCGGCTCGAGCCGATTGAGGTAGTGCGCTGGATAGGTCGCGTTGATGAACTGGCTGTCGACGATGAACAGCGCATCGAGCAGCGCAGCCTCCGCCTGGCGAGCACGGGCGATGTACCAGTCGATGTCGATCGAGGCGTTCTTCGGGATGCGGTCGTCTTTCCAGAGCCCGTGCTGGCCAGGCCCTCCGACGCCGTAAACGCTGAGGGCGATCTTGAGCTTGCGGTCGGTCATTTCTCTCCTCGGTTTGCGATGTGTGCGTGCGTTTCAGAGCGTCGTGGTTTCGTCGAGCAGACGCCTGAGGTGCGCCCGTTCGGCGCGGTCGATCGCACCGCCGTGCAGGCTGGGCGCCGATCCGACGAGCAGACGGGTGTACGGATGCCTCGGCTCACGCACCACGTCGATGGTCGGTCGGTCCTCGACGATGCGCCCGTCGTGGAGCACGAGCACGCGGTCGGTGACGCCGGCGACCGAGCCGAGGTCGTGCGAGATGAACAGCAGGGCGGTACCGGCGGCGCGCAGCTCGTTCAGCACCTCGAGCACGCCGACCCGGTTGGCGGCGTCGAGCGCGCTGACGGGCTCGTCGAGCACGAGCACCCGCGGCTCCGTGGCGAGGGCACGGGCCAGCAGCACGCGCTGACGCTGACCGCCGGAGAGCTCGCCGGGGAACCGGTCGAGCAGGACCGGGTCCAGGCACACCTGTTCGAGCCGGAAGCGGATGCGGTCGCAGATCTGCTCGGCGGTGAAGCGCTGCTGCAGCTGGAGGGGCTCTGCGAGCGACTGGCGGATGGTGCGCTCGGGGTCGAGGGCGCGCAGCGGGTCCTGGAAGACATACTGGATCGCGCCGCGGCGCCGGAAGGCCCGCCACTGCGCGTCTCCGAAGCGGGTGACCTCGTCGGCCCCGATGCGCACGTCACCGGATGCCGCGGGCACGAGCCCGACAAGGGCGCGGGCGAGCGTGGACTTGCCGCTGCCGGTCTCGCCGATCACGCCGACGGACTCCCCCGGCGCGACCTCGAACGAGACCCCGCGGATGACGTCGGCGCGGTGCCGGCCGCGACCGTAACCGATGTGCAGGTCGTGCACCGCGATCGCCGCTTCAGACACCGGGGACCACCTCCGCCGTGCGGTAGCGGTCGAGGCCGTAGGTGCTGTGCTCGTCGATGAGAAGACGGGTGTACTCGTGCTCGGGGGCGAAGAGGATGCGCTCGGTCGGGCCCTGCTCGACGACGGCGCCGTCGCGCAGCACGAGCACGTCGTCGCAGATCTGGGCGACGACGGCGAGGTCGTGCGAGACGACGACGAGGGCGAGGTCGTGACTGGCGGTGAGGTCGGTGAGCAGGTCGAGCACATCGGCCTGCACGGTGACGTCGAGCGCCGTGGTGACCTCATCGGCGATGAGCAGCTTCGGCTCGAGCGAGATCGCCGATGCGATGAGGACGCGCTGCAGCATCCCTCCGGAGAGCTCGTGCGGGTAGCTGCGGAAGACCTTCGCGGGCTCGCGCAGCCGCACATCGACGAGCAGCTCGAGCACGCGGGTCTTCGCCTGGCGCCGGGTGAGCCCGCCGCGCACCCGCAGCGGCTCGGCCAGCTGCGGCCCGATGCGCAGCGAGGGGTTCAGGTATGAGCCCGGGTCCTGGAAGACGGCGGTGATGCCGGCCCCGCGGACCTGCTGCCAGTCACGGTCGGTGAAGCCGGCGATGTCTCTGCCGAAGAGTTCGATCCGGCCGCCGGATATCTCGAAGAGCCGCGGCAGGATGCCGAGCACTGCCCGGCAGGTCAGCGTCTTGCCGCTGCCGGACTCGCCGACGATGCCGGTGACGCGGCCGGGGTGCAATTCGAGGCTGACGCCGTGCACGATCTCCTCGCCGGTGTGGCGGTGGGCGATGCGCACGTCGTCGAGGCGCAGGATGCTGTCGCTCACGGTGTGCTCCTTCCGATGGTCTGCAGACGTGCTTCGGCGCTGGTGCCGCGACGTGCGGATTTGGCGGCGCGGGCGGCGTCGCGGTCGGCGAGCAGCGCGCGGCCGGACTCGCCGGCGACGTCGCGGATGACGTCGGCGAGCAGGTTGAACGCCCAGACCGTGAGCATGATGAGCACGGTGGTGAAGACGGGCGCGTAGGGGCGGTAGTCGAGGTATCCGAGGTCGCTGGCGAGCACGCCGCCCCAGGACGGCGCGGGCGGCTGGATGCCGATGCCGAGGAAGGTCAGGGTTGAGACGACCACGAATCCGACGCCGAGGGTGTTCGCGGTGGCGATGGCGATGGGCGGCAGCACCTTGGCGAACACGTGGGTGCGCACGATCCACCAGGTGCGGGCGCCGGCGAGCACGGCCGCCTCGACGTACTGCGAGCCGGCGACCGAGAGGGTCGCGGCGCGGGCGACGCGGTAGAACAGCGGCGAGACCATGATGCCGACGGTGAACATCGCCTGCGGGATGCCGTTGCCCAGCAGCGCGGTCGCGGCGACCGCGAAAACGAGGAACGGCAGGGCGATGAGCGTGTCGACGAAGCGGAGCGTGAACCATTCGAAGACGCGGCCGAGGTAGACCGAGAGGATGCCGGGGATCGCGCCGACGAACAGCGCGATGACCGCCACCTGCACGGCGCCGAAGACGCTGATGGTGGATCCGGC
This sequence comes from Microbacterium sp. GXF6406, assembly GCF_054798215.1. Classification (NCBI taxonomy): domain Bacteria; kingdom Bacillati; phylum Actinomycetota; class Actinomycetes; order Micrococcales; family Microbacteriaceae; genus Microbacterium; species Microbacterium sp. GXF6406. Next base: position 274,323 of record NZ_JBSJZH010000002.1, read on the forward strand.
GAGGATGCGGCTGAGCACGTCGCGGCCGAGGTAGTCGGTGCCGAGCCAGTGCGCGGCCGAGGGGTGCGCGAGCAGGTCGTCGGTGCCGGTGAGCGGATTGTACGGGGCGAGGGCGGGGCCGAGCACCGCGAGCATGAGGATGAAGGCGAGGAAGGCGACCGCGAAGCGGCCGGAAGGCAGGCGCAGGATGCGTCGGATCATCTCAGACTCCTCTCGAGGCTGCGGGGTTCAGCCGCACGAGCAGCAGGTTGACGATGAGGTTGAAGACGACGACGAGCAGGATGGCCACGACGAGCACGCCCTGCACCGCCGGCACGTCACCGCGGGCGGCGGAGTCGGCAGCGAACTTGCCGAAGCCGGCGAGCCCGAAGATGGCTTCGGTGACGACGGCGCCGCCGAGCAGGGCGGGGAATTTCATGCCGAGCACGGTGAGCGCGGGGCCGGAGCCGTTGCGCAGCACGTGCCCGAAGAAGATGCGCTGCGGGCCGAGGCCGCGCATGAGCGCCCCGGTGACGTAGTTCTCGCGGCCGGCTTGGATGAGCCCGACGCGCATCTGCCTGGCGAGGTCGGCGACGGTGTCGAGGCTGAGGGCGATGGCGGGCAGCCAGAGGTGCCAGAGCCAGCCCGAGACGCCGCCGCGGGCGATGGGCACGTAGCCGGCCGAGGGGAACCAGCCGAGCCCGACGGCGAGCACCGCGACGAGTGCGATGCCGACGACGAAGGCGGGCATGACCGAGATGAGGGTCGTGAACCCGGTGATCGCACGGTCGAGCGGGCTCGTCGGGAACGCCGCGGCGAGCGCGCCGAGCCCGAATCCGAAGACGATGCCGATGGTGAGGGCGAGGCCGGCGACCGAGAGGCTGATGGCGGCTCGGGAGGCCAGGAGCCCGGCGATGCTCGCGCCGTTGTACCAGCTCTCGCCGAGGTCTCCGCGGAGGATGCCGGCGAACCAGTCGGCGTACTGCACGAGGAAGGGCCGGTCGAGTCCCCAGGCGTGCTCGAGGGCGGCGACCTGCTCGGGCGTTGCCGATTCGCCGAGCTGCAGGTAGGCGGGGCTGAGTCCGCTCAGGCCCTGCAGCGCGAAGGTGATGAATGTCGCGAAGACGAACACCGTGACGAACACGACGATCGTGTGCGCGGCGACCCGCGCGGTCGCGGTGAGGTGCGCGTTCATTCGATCGTCACGCCGGTGAGGCTGATCTGGCCGGGGATCGGCTGCACGTCGGAGACCCGGGGCGACTTCACGATGAACATGGGCGGTCCGTGGGTGAAGATGAGTGCTTCGCTCTGCAACCCGGCGCGGGTGGCGGCCTGCAGGTTGGCGGCGTAGTCGGGGTCGTCGAGCGGCGTCTCGCGGGCGATCTGCACGGCCTCGGCGAACCCGTCGGGCTCGGTGGGCGACGAGAGGTTCAGGGGGCCGTCGGGGCCGAAGTGCGCGGTGAGCGTCTGCACGGGCGATTCGCGTCCGGTGGTGCTGTAGGTCGCGAAAGCGAGGTCCTTCGCGAAGAACGGCGTGTACCAGTCGGCGGCGACGGTGATGTTCGCTGTGACCCCGATGGCGGCCAGTTGCGACTGCACGATCTCGTTCGCCGCGGTGTCGGCCGAGACCACGAGGTCGACCACGAGGTCGCCGGTCCCGTATCCGGCATCCGCGAGGATCTCGATGGCGAGCTCCGGGTCGTACGGCCAGAGGTCGGCCGATTCGGGGTCGTAGCCGATCGATCCCTCGGGGAAAGGCTGCGTGGTCGTGTAGCCGAAGCCGAAGGTGGCCTTCTCGACGAACTCGTCGCGATCGATCGCGTGGCGGATCGCTTCGACGACGGCCGGGTCGTCGAAGGGGGCTTTGTTGGTGTTCAGGCTGATGTTCGCCGCGTAGAGCACCGGGTGCTGCACGACGTCCAGTCCGCCGTCGACCGCGGCGCGGTACTGGGAGGGGTCGAGGCCATAGGCGAAGTCGTAGACGCCGGTCTCGATCGAGGCGACGAGCGTCGACGGTGCGGGGGCGGTGGCCAGCTCGAGCCGGTCGATGTGGATGTTCTCGGCATCCCAGTAGTCGTCGTTCTTCTCGAAGGTGATGTGCGATTCGGGCACGTACTCGACGACGGTGAAGGGCCCGGCGCCGACCGGCCACTGGTCGAGGCGGGCGGGGTCCTGGGCGGCGAGCGGGCTGGTGATCTGCGCGGTGCGCTTGCCGAGCAGCAGCGGGATCTGGTGGTCGACCTGGTTCAGGTGCACGGTGACGTCGAGCTCGCTGTCGGCGGTGACCGAGTCGATCGAGGTGAGGTCGCCGAACAGCGCGGAGTTCTCCTGCGTCTTCGCGCGTTCGATGTAGCTCTTCACCGCTTCCGCGTTCAGCGGCTCGCCGTCCTGGAAGACGAGCCCCTCGCGCAGGTGGAAGGTTACCGCGGTGCCGGTCTCGTCGTAGTCCCAGCTCTCGGCGAGGCCGGGCACCGCGTCGCCGTTCTCGTCGATCTCGGTGAGCGAGGCGTAGGCGAGGGCGGTGAGGTTGAAGTCGAACCCGCTGCCCTGCACCACCGGGTCCCAGTGGGCGGGCAGCTTCACGGCCCAGCGCAGCACGCTCTCGTGGTCGGATGCCGCACCGGCGCCGGCTGCGGAGCATCCGGCGAGCGCCATCGAGCCGACGAGCAGGATCGCTGCTGCCGTGCGGGTTCGGTGGGTGCTGCGGTTCATGATCGGATCCGTTCTGCCGGGGTGCGGGGTGCTGGTAATCCTGCGCCGATGCGTCGCCGTGTTCGAGGGGTCGTGTTACAAACCTTCTGCGGACGTCACACGGCGACACATCTGCGGGGCTCATTCGTCGATCCGCACGCCCTTCCAGTTCAGCTGTCCCTGGATGGTCGGCAGGTCCGAGACGGTCGGGCTCTTGGCGTAGAACGCGGGCAGCGTGTACAGGTGCACGGTCGGCGAGGTCTCGACGCCGGCTCGGGTGGCTGCCTGCAGCAGCTCGGTGTACTCCGGCGAGTCGAGGGGCGTCTCGCGGATCCTCTTCAGCGCCGCGGCGAACTCTTCAGAGACGTAGGGGGATGCGAGGTTGAGCACGCCGTCGGTGTCGTAGTTCGCGGTGAGCGCCTGCACGTGCGAGTCGCGGCCGAAGTACGTGTACAGCGACAGCGCGGTCTGCTTGCCGAAGTAGCCGACGGCCCAGTTCGGATCGAGGCGCAGGGTGACGTCGATGCCGACATCGGCGAGCTGCTGCTGCAGGATCTCGGCGACCGGGTCGTCCTGGCGGAGCGTGAGCTCGAGCTGCAGGTCGCCGTCGGCGTAGCCGGCGTCGGCGAGGATGCTGCGGGCGAGGTCGGGGTCGTAGGGCCAGACGTCCTCCGACTGCTCGTCGTAGGCGATGTATCCGGGCGGGAAGGGCTGGTCGACGGCCCTGCCGTAGCCGAGGGTGCCCTTCTGCACGATCTCGTCTCGGTCGACGGCGTGCTTGATCGCCTCGACGACGGCCGGATCGTCGAAGGGGGCGATGTTCGTGTTGATGCTCAGGAAGTGCACGAACCAGGCGTACTCGTCGCCGAACCAGACGTCGAGTCCGGCGTTCTGGGCCTCCTGCACGAATGGCGCGTCGATGAAGGCGAAGTTGTAGACGCCGGTCTGCACGGCTTTCACGACGGTCGAGGCGTCGATGCCGAACTCGATTTCGATGCGGTCGATGTGGATGCTGTCGGCGTCCCAGTAGTCGTCGAACTTCTCGAGCACGATCCTGCTCTCGGGGATCAGCTCGACGACCCGGAACGGCCCGGCGCCGACGGGTGCGGTGACGTTCAGCGCCGATGGGTCTTCCTCCGCGGCGACGGCGCTGGTGATGAGCGCACCGCGCACGCTGAGCAGGTATGGGATCTGGTAGTCGACCTGGGTGAGGTGGACGGTGAGGGTGAGCTCGTCGTCGACGGTGACGTGGTCGATGGTGGCGTAGTCGCCGGCGAGGGCCGATCCGGTCTGGGTCTTGGCGCGCTCGATGAACTTCTGCACCGCTTCGGCGTTGACCGGGGTGCCGTCGTGGAACACCGCGTCCTCGCGCAGTCGGAAGGTCACGGCCGTGCCGGTCTCGTCGTACTCCCAGCTCTCGGCGAGGCCCGGTGCCAGGTCGCCGTTCTCGTCGATCGAGACGAGCGACTCGTAGATCGGGGTGAGGAAGCGGGTGCTCGCGGTGCTTCCGGTCACCACCGGGTCCCAGTTCGCGAACGCCTGCGGCACGCCCCAGCGCAGCACGCTCTCGCCCTCGTCGGCGTTCGAGACGCCGGGCGCGCATCCGGTGAGTACAAGCGCGGCGGATGCCACGAGCGCGATCACGATGCGCGAGAGCGCGCGGCCTGGTCGTTGCAGGAGGGACATGGTGCTCCGTTCGGTCTGCTGCGGCGGGCGCCGCTGTTCGGCGAGCTTCCCGGAGCATCCCGGGGCCCGGAGCGGGAGCCGAAATCTGCCGTCACATGGATTCACCGGATGACATACGCCGCGGCATCCGCTCTTGCACGCCTAGCGTCGACCTCACGCTGCGCCGCTCCGGCGCGAGAGAGGACTCGAGATGACGACTGCCGGACTGTTCCTGATCCCTCCGGTCATCCGCACACCGGATGCCGGTTACCCGGCCGTGATCGATGCGGCCGAGCGGGCGGAGCTCGCCGGCTTCGACGCGGTGTGGCTGGCCGAGGGCCGCCTCTCGGCGAACGGGCTGCCGGCAGCCCTCGCGTTCCTTGCGGCGCTCGCGCAGCGCACGGCACGGGTGCGCCTGGGCACCGCGGTGCTCACCCCGGCGTTCGAGCATCCTGTCCGGCTGGCCGAGCTCGCCGGCGTCGTCGATGCGCTCAGCGGCGGGCGCCTCGAGCTCGGGCTCGGCAAGAGCAATCCGGGCGGCGTCTCGGCGGCGGCCTTCGCCGCGTTCGCGCTCGACGAGGGCGCGCGCGACGAGCTGCATGCGAACGCGGTCGTCGCACTGCGGGCCGCACTTCGGGGCACAGCTGCGGGGCGCCGGCTCCCGTTGCATCCGCGTGTGCCGACGCTGCCCGACCGCATCTGGCAGGCGACCGGGCAGATCGAATCCGCCGGTGCCATCGGGCGCGACGGCGACGGCCTGCTGCTGCACCGCAAGGCGGCGGGCACGGATACCGGGGCCGCCCAGGTGCCGCTCATCGATGCCTATATCGACGCGCTCCCAATGAACGCCCAGCCGCGCATCGCCGTTTCGAGGGTCGTGCTGCCCTGGCACGACCGGGATGCCGCGGTCGATCTCGTGCGCAGATACCGGCAGGAGCGCCCCGAGCACTTCGGTCATCTCCGCGGCGACGGCGACCTCGCGAAGCAGCTCGAGAATGCGAACATCGCGTTCGGCACGGCCGAGGAGGTCGCCGAGACACTCAGACGGGATGCCGCTGTGCAGCGCTCCACGAGCGTGCTCTACAGCGTGCCGCTGCCCTTCGACTCCCCCGAGTTCGCGGCCGCGCTGTGCACGATCGTCGATGAGGTGCACCCGGGGATCGTGGCGAGGAGCGTCCTCGCGAACGCTTGATATCGAGCGTGTCACGTTTCCTTCCGCCGGAGCATTCCGACACATACAATTGTGGGAATTCTCGACCCCAGATCTCCAGGTGAACGTGTCGTGCGACAACGGCTTCGCAGGAGCCGAGCGCTCAGGCTCGTCCGGTTCCTCCCCCGTTTCGTTTCCTCCGCTCTGGGAACGCAGCACCGGCACGGCCAGCGGCCCGTTCAATCGACAGACTCATCATCCACTCTCTCGCCTGCAGGGACGGATAACCGTTGAAGATCATGGTCAGCGCGACTGCGCCGGCCAAGAAGCGCTCACCACCTGATAAGCGGTCCCCCTGCGTACCGTCCAAGGCATTGCACGACTGGAGGGCGCGAGAGCATCTTCAGCGGCTCGCAATGCTCGTCGATCGACAGCGTGCTGGGTTCGCCGTTGAGCTTCGTCGCGGGCTGGATGTTCCTGGAGCACCATCGCACCGGGAAGGCCCATTGTGCCCCGACCGCACGGATCACGATTCTCGCCGGACGCCTCGATGACCGTTTCGGCCCGAAGAACATCATCCTGTTCGCGCTGGGAGCGATGGTCGTCGCGGGTCTGGCCGTGTTCTTCCTGGTGGATGCCGGGGCCCTGGTGTTCTGGATCGGCGGACTGCTGCTGTGCGCCTTCGTGGGACCCGCGCAGGCCGCGGCCCGTTCGTTCCTCGCCCGGGTGACGCCCGCCGGCCGCGAGGGCGAGATCTTCGGCCTCTACGCGACGACCGGTCGCGCGGCCAGCTGGATGGCATCCGGCGCCTGGACGCTGCTGATCGTTCTCACCGCCGACACCGCATACGGCATCCTCGGCATCATCCTCGTTCTGCTCGCCGGGTTCTTCCTGCTGCTGCCGGTGAAGGCGAAGCCGGTCGGCTAAGGCGGCTCAGCCGCCCCAGCTGTCGGCGAGCTTGTCGAGCAGGCGCGCGAGTTCGCGCGCCTCGTCGTCGGTGAAGTTCTCGAGAGCCTGCGTGAGCGCTTCGCGACGCTGACCGCGCATTCCGCGCGCCGTCGCACGCCCCTCGTCGGTGAGCGCGATGCGGGTACGGCGCGCATCATCGGGATCGGCCTCGCGCTGCACGAGCCCCCGCTCGACGCCCTGCTGCACGAGACGAGAGGCTCGCGGCTGGTCGACGCCGATGGCTTCTCCGAGCGCACCGACGCTGAGCGGTTCGGACGCCGTCGACAGGACATCGAGCATCCGTATCCAGGCAGGCCCTCCGAAGCGTCCGCCGGGACCGCCATGGTGCCCTCCGGTCTTATCCCCGCGCTCCCGGTCGCGGCCGCGCCCGTGGGGGCCGCCATGGCCGCGACCGTGCGGTCCGGGGCCGCGGCGTCCGCGCAATCGGGACAGTGCGCGGGCGATGCTCTCAGCGGGGTCGGGGCTCTCGGCGGTCACACTCGAATTTTACATGTGACTTGACATGCATCAAACATACATGTCACACTACATGTACATGCAAAGTTACAAACAAAAGGAATTCTCGATGAACACCCCTGATGAAACTCAGACCTCCCGCCCCTTCAGCCACGGACGCCGCCGCCACGAGCACGGCCAGCCCCATCAGCACCGAACCGGCCACCGCCACGAGCAGCACCGAAGCCATGACCACGCGCACAGCTGCGAGCACGGCAACCACGCACGCGGCTTCGGCCACCGCCACGGACACGGCCACCACCCCTCCCGCTCGTTCAAGCGCGACTTCGAGCGCGCCTACGAACGCGCCTTCGCCCGCGGATTCGAACGCGGATTCACACGCGGCCGCGCTATCTGATGGCACAACGTACGACACGCACAACAGGGACGGATGCTCCAGCATCCGTCCCTTCGTCGTTCTCAGCCGTCAGGCCGATACAGCCAGAAAAACCATGAGGCCGATCGCTCCCACGAACAGCGCTCCCAGCCCGCCGAAGATCACCACGCCCCACACGCGATAGCTCTCCGTGCCACCGACTTCCACTCCTCCGCCTGACGGCAGGTCGATGTGCCGGACCACCGGCGCCCCCGGATCGGGAATCGCACGCGCTCGCACAGCGGGCGATGCGAGCGCTTCCTCTGAACGGCGCCTCGAGGCCGAACGGCGCGTGGTCGGCGCCGCGACATCGGCGATGGCATCCGCCACATCGCCGAACTCGGGGGCCGGCGGGATGACCGGGGCCGCTGCGAACGGCTCCTGCGCATCAGGCGTCGGCGATGACGCAGCGAAGTCCGGCGGCGCAGGGACCTCGAAGGACGGCACGGCCTGCTCCGCCGCCGTCAGACCGGCGGCAGCACTCTCGGGCTCCGGCTCAGGCAGGTGCTCGCTCATGCCTCCACCCTACGGAGCCGAGCGGCGCACGTCAGCCGCCGACTGACCCCGCATCCAGCATGCCGACGTCGGTGCGGTGGAAATTCTGGAAAGAGCGGGATGCCGTCGGCCCCCGCTGCCCCTGATAACGGTTGCCGTACGGACCCGAGCCGTAGGAGTTCTCCGCCGGTGACGTGAGGCGGAAGAAGCACAGCTGCCCGATCTTCATCCCCGGCCAGAGTTTGATCGGCAGCGTCGCAACATTCGCGAGCTCCAGCGTCACGTGACCCGAGAACCCGGGGTCGATGAACCCGGCCGTCGAATGCGTGATGAGGCCGAGGCGCCCGAGAGAGCTCTTGCCCTCCAGGCGCGCGGCGATGTCGTCCGCGAGCGAGACCTGCTCGAACGTCGACCCCAGCGCGAACTCCCCCGGGTGCAGGATGAACGGCTCATCCGGCTTCACCTCGATGAGGCGCGTCAGCTCGGGCTGCTCCTCGGACGGGTCGATATAGGGGTACTTGTGATTGTCGAAAAGACGGAAGTACCGATCCAGCCGCACATCGATGCTCGAGGGCTGAACCATCTCCGGCTCATGCGGATCGAGGCCGATCCGGCCGGCGGCGAGTTCTGCTCTGATATCGCGGTCGCTGAGAAGCACGACTACAGCCTAGAGGCTCGCCGCAGAACGATCAGGCGGCGTAGGGTTGCCGTCGAAGCCGGCCGCACGACCGGCGGTCGTGAAGGGAGCCCCATGCCGGATTCTGAGGACGCCCCCGAGGCAACGGACGCAGCACGGCGCGGCATGGTCGAGCGCGCCCGCTTCGGAGCCGGCCCGCGCAAGTCCTCCCCGGACGATGCCGATCGGGCCCCCGTCTCGAGCACCGAACTGCGCGACCGCGGCCCCTCCGGAGTGGCACGGTCGCTGAAACCGCGTGTGAACTGGCGCGTCTTCATCACGGCATCCGTCGTCGTCATCGCCTTCTCGGTGTGGGCGATGATCATGCCGGACTCGGCCGCGGCGACCATGCAGGACGTCGTCGGCTGGATCGCCACGAACCTCGGCTGGTTCTACGTACTCACCGCCACCCTGGTGATCCTGTTCGTGCTCTGGGTGGCGTTCTCCCGCGAGGGAAGCGTGCGCCTCGGCCCCGACCACTCGCGCCCGCAGTACGGCCTGTTCACCTGGGTGGCGATGCTCTTCGCCGCGGGCGTCGGCATCGACATGCTCTTCTTCTCGGTGACCGGCCCGGTATCGTAATACATCGCACCACCATCGGTGGCCCCGGAATCGCGCGAAGCCGCGCAGGACGCCGTCGTCTGGACCATGTTCCACTACGGCGTCGCCGGATGGGCCATGTACGCCCTCCTCGGCATGGCGATGGGCTACTTCGCCTACCGCTGGAACATGCCGTTGTCGATCCGCGCCGCGCTGTACCCTCTGCTCGGACGACGCGTGCGTGGAGTGCTCGGCGACACGATCGACGTCTTCACACTCGTCGGAACCGTGTTCGGCGTCGCCACCTCGATGGGAATCGGCGTGGTGCTTCTGAACGTCGGCTTCTCGTGGATCTTCGGCCTCCCCGAGGGCCTCGCCCTGCAGATCGCGCTCGTCGCCGTCTCGGTGGTCATGACGGTCGCCGCCTGCGTCTCGGGGGTGGACAAGGGCATCCGCGTCATCTCCGAGCTGAATCTGTGGGCAGCCGGCGCGATGATCCTCTACATTCTCGTCAGCGGCCAGACCGCGTTCCTGCTCAACGCGATGGTCGAGAACATCGGCCGTTTCATCTTCACCCTGCCCGAACGCACGCTGCAGACCTTCGGCTACGTCGAGGGCGGATCGGAGTGGATGGCCGGCTGGACCCTCTTCTTCTGGGCGTTCTGGCTGGCGTGGGGACCCTTCGTCGGCCTGTTCCTCGCCCGCATCTCGCGCGGCCGCACCCTGCGCGAGTTCGTCATCGCCGCGGTCACCGCGCCCGTGCTGTGCGACTTCTTCATCGTCAGCATCTTCGGCAACTCGGCACTGCACCGGGTCCTCAACGGTGATGAGGAGTTCGCGGCGCTCGCGATCGCGCAACCCGAGCACGGCTGGTACGAGCTGCTCGCGTCCTTCCCGGGCGCGGCCTTCCTCATCGGCCTGGCGACCCTGTCGGCGCTGCTGTTCTACCTCACCAGCGCCAACTCCGGCGCGATGGTCATGTCGAACTTCTCCTCCTCCATCCCCGACCCCGCGCAGGACGGCAGCCGGTGGCTGCGCATCTACTGGGCTCTGCTGACCGCCGTGCTCACGATCGCGATGCTCATCGCCGGCGGTGTGACGACCATGGAGTACGCGACGCTGATCTTCGCCCTGCCGGTCACGATCATCGCCTACCTCGTGATGGCTTCCTTCTCGAAGGTGCTGCGCATGGAGCGAGCCGACCGCGAAGGACGCGTGCTGCGACATCGCCGGGTGGCGGTCGACGGCGGGCAGACGCCCGAGAAGAACTGGCGCCAGCGCCTGGCTCGCCTGCGATCGTATCCGTCGAAGGATGCCGTGCGCCGCTTCGCCGACGACGTCGTGCGGCCGGCGTTGAACGACGTCACCGCGGAGTTCACCGAGCTCGGTTACGACGCCTCCCTCGTCACCGAGCCCGACCTCGACACCGGCGTAGCCGCGCACCTGCTCACCGTGAAGATCGACGAAGGAGAGCGCGACTTCGTCTACCGCGTCGCCGGAGTCATCACGCCGGTGCCCCTGTTCGGCAGCCGCGGCATGACCCAGGGCAGCGACGTCTACCTGCGGCTCGAAGTCTTCACGCAGACGGGCTCCGCCGGCTACGACGTCGTCGGCCTCACCCGGACGCAGCTCATCGAGGACGTCCTCGACCGCTACGAGGCGCACATCGCGTTCCTGAACTACTCGGCCGAGCACGACTACGACTCGCTGCTCACGCCGATCCGCCCACCGCAGGCGACGGATGCGACGCCGGATGCCGTGGACCCGGCGCCCTCGGACGCGGAGGGCGATGCGCAGTCGACGGATCGCCCGAAGCAACCTGAATGACCGAGCGGAACTCTGTCATTCTGGAACCATCCAACTGATGTCGGGAGGGTGCAATGGTGCAGTCGATCGTGGTCGGAGCCGGAATGGTCGGTCTCGCGACCGCCTGGCACCTGCAGGAGCGGGGAGTCGAGGTGACGGTGCTCGATCGCGCCGGCGTCGCGGCGGGGTCGTCATGGGGCAACGCCGGGTGGTTGACGCCCGGTAAGGCGATCCCCCTGGCAGACCCGACCCTGTGGACATACGGCCCGAAAGCCCTGATGGATCCGGATGCTGCGCTGCACGTTCCGTTCCGGGTGGATGCCGCGCTCTGGAGCTTCCTCGCCCGATTCGCCTCTCACGGAACGCACCGGGCGTGGGACCGCACGATGGCCGCCCTCACCCCCATCGACAAGATCGCCCTCTCAGCGTTCGACGAGCTCCTCGACGGCGGCGTCGACTCCTGGACCCGTGAGGGACCGTTCGTGATCGGCTTCGCGGATGCCGCGCACTCGAAAGGGTTCCTCAACGAGATCGCCGGCGTCATCCGACACGGACAGGACGTTCCCTTCGAACGCCTCGACGACCCCGCGTCACTGGCCCCGGCGCTGTCGGATGCCGTGAAGGTCGTCTACCGCCTCGAAGGGCAGCGGTTCATCGAACCGGCGCCCTTCGTCGAAGCACTCGCCGCGTCGTTCGTGGCGCGTGGCGGTGTGCTGCGCACGGATGCGGACGCGGCATCCATCACCGCCGGCGGCCGCCCCGCCGTCCTGCTGACCTCCGGCGAGCGCCTGACCGCTGACTCGATCGTCATCGCGACCGGAGCGTGGCTGCCCCGCCTCGCCCGCCCGCTCGGCGTGCGCACCCGCGTGCAGGCCGGCCGCGGTTACTCCTTCACCGTCGCGACCGACGAACCCGCCGAGCATCCGATCTACTTGCCGTTCCAACGCCTGGCTATGACCCCCTATCAGGGACGATTGCGCATCGCCGGGACCATGGAGTTCCGCGGACCCGACGAGCCTTTCCAAGCCCGACGCGTGCAAGCCATCATCAATCAGTCGCGCAAGCTGCTGCGCGGTGTCGACATCGAGAACCGACAGGACGAATGGGTCGGCTCGCGTCCCGTCACCCCCGACGGCCTGCCCCTCGCCGGCGAAACGCGCGCCCCCGGAGTCTTCGTCGCCGGCGGACACGGCATGTGGGGCATCGTGCTCGGCCCAGCCACAGGCAAACTCCTCGCCGAACAGATCACGACCGGCACGATGCCCGCCGAGCTGCGCCCCTTCGACCCGCTGCGGTGAGCCGTGCGTCAGCCGTCGAGGCCGTCCACCCTTTTGCTATGCTGGCGGAGCACCATTTCGGGGCTGTAGTTCAATGGTAGAACTTCTGCTTCCCAAGCAGACAGCGCGGGTTCGATTCCCGTCAGCCCCTCCACCTGTGAGTTCTCAAGCTAGGTGAGACTTTCTCACTTCAGATGAGACTGAAGCGGTCTCCAGCAGGCCGCGGGAGACGTGCTGATCTGTATGTCAGCGCACGTTCAGCGCTTCAACCAGGCGCTCCTCAGCGGCGGTCAAGTGGTCGATCAGAAGCCTGGCCGCTGCGTCACCGTCACCCGAAGCAACAGCACGGAGAATGGCCGCGTGCTGGTGCGCGATTGCTGCCGCGTCGATGAGCTGCCGATCCTGGACCTGCGCCATGCACAGTCGGACCTCATCCGCCACGCTGCTGTACATGCGCGATGTACGCGCGCTGCCGAGAGCATCGATCAGTGCCGTATGAAATCGCAGGTCGGAGTAGTGCCCCTTAAGGTGGTGTAGCCCACGGTGGCCGGCTCGTCGCTTACGACGTAAGCGCGGTCACCGTGTGATCCTTCGAGAAGTCTCTAACCTCCACTCGAAAGGCATCATGACTCGCCCCGGTCTGTCCGGAGACAGGATTCCTTGGAAGGATCTGTCGTATGGGACGTCCCAGTAAGTATCCGCGCGAGCTTCGTGAGCGCGCTGTCTGAATCGGCCTGACTTTCGTTCCGTTCTTCAAGCAAGGATGGAAGACGATGAACAGGAAGTATTCACCGGAGATGC